>CAVHYP010000021.1:0-38883 GCA_963640465.1 Bacteroidaceae bacterium
CCGTAGCGGCTTACTGCATGATTGCCCTGCTCCTCATCTCGCTGGTAGTCGGCGTCGTCGGTGCACCCTCGACGCAAGGCAAGTCGCTCGAGCAAATCACCCGCGAGCGCTATGGAGAGAAGCTATGAGAGAAATTGTTTCACACAAAATACAAGCAAAAAAAATAAAATGAGTAGCATATTAGACGGACACACAGACTTGAAAAAGGAAGTGGACAAGATTGCCGAAGTGGCTGGATATCTTTGGCAAAATGGTTGGGCAGAACGCAACGGCGGCAACATCACGGTAAATGTCACAGACTTGGTTGACGAATCAATCAAGAGTCTGCCAGCAATAAGTGACGTTAAACAAATCGGAACAACGTTGCCTGCACTCAAAGGATGTTATTTCTTTTGCAAAGGCACTGGCAAGCGCATGCGCGACCTTGCGCGATGGCCAATGGATAACGGTTCAATCATTCGTATACTGGACGACTGCGCCAGTTATGTAATCATTGCCGACAATCCTGTGATGCCAACATCCGAATTGCCGAGCCATCTGACAGTACACGCACGTCTCATCGAAAAAGGTTCCAACTACAAAGCAACGGTCCACACCCACCCTATCGAACTGATAGCCATGAGCCACAACAAGAAATACATGGGTAAGGACGTGCTTACCAATATTTTGTGGAGCATGATTCCAGAGACTAAAGCATTCTGTCCATTAGGCTTGGGCATTGTGCCTTATCAGCTTCCAGGCAGTCTCTCTCTTGCAGAGGAAACACTTAAGGAACTTGAGGACTACGACGTCGTAATGTGGGAAAAGCATGGAGTCTTTGCCAAAGGTCTCGACGTGATGGACGCATTCGACCAGATAGACGTTCTATCAAAGAGTGCCAAGATTTATATCGATGCCAAATGCATGGGCTTTGAGCCAGATGGTATGACCCAAGAGCAAATGGCTGAAATGTCGAAGGCATTCAATTTGCCAAGATGAGACTCAATACGAGATAAGCCTCAATACAAGGTTCGCTTCAACATATACTCATCCTTATTTGGTTCTAAGCTTCAGCGAAGCCTCTTTCAATGCTGGTGATGTCACTTTTATCCGGACATCACCAGCTTTTTGTGTGGGCCTCAGAATGAGAAGGACTTGTCCTCGGTACATCTTCTTGGGGTTCACGTCAAAAAGTTCGTCGGTGTAATGGTCACCATTATCTATTGCCTGTATGGTTGCTTCTCCACTTACGTCAATTTTCACATCGTCTGCCACTGTAGGCACAATGTTACCTACTTTGTCCACCGCATACACATGAATGTACTTCAAGTTCATTCCGTCCGCACGCCAGTCGGTAGTTTCTGTTTCCAGTTTCAGTTTCACTGCCTTTCCAGTAGTCCTGAGTTCATGGCGGGCCACCTCCTTGCCGCCAGTCTTTGCCACTGCAGTGATAGTACCTCCATTACCATAGTTCACTTCTTCCCAAAGTATTCGGTTCTTGCCTTTCCCTTGGCCGTCGTTTTTCTTTGTACCGAGCGAAGTTCCGTTGACCAGCAGTTCTGCTTCTTCTGCATTAGTGAAGACGAAGACCTTCTGCTTGGAACCTTCTGCACGGTTCCAATGACTTGACAGAAAGGTTGTTCCAACTGTATTGTCGTTCCAATAGATTTCTTCTCCTTCACCATCCTGCACTGCAATACGGCAAATCGGTTCATCCACGAAAGCACTTTTGATGAGGTAAGCCTGCGGATAGGGGTCGAGGTTGTGGTTGAAGAAGGCATAGTTCCAGCCTTTCTTTGGCCAGCCGTTGGATTCGCCCCAATATTCGATTGCTCCCCAGTAGGCAAGTCCCACCATCTTATCCCTGTCCATGCCTTCCCACGGACCGAGCAAATCGTTCACTGTTGCCTCACTCTGATAAATGATGAGGTCAGGATCGTGCTCCAGATAGCCTTTGTAAGCTGGGTATTGATAGTTATAGGCTGCGATGTCGGTC
This sequence comes from Bacteroidaceae bacterium, assembly GCA_963640465.1. Lineage (GTDB taxonomy): Bacteria > Bacteroidota > Bacteroidia > Bacteroidales > Bacteroidaceae > Colivivens. Next base: position 1,976 of record CAVHYP010000021.1, read on the forward strand.
ACGCACGACAGCTCTGGCGGTGTGAAGTTGCCCTCCCACTCAGGGTCGTTGCGTATGGCATTTGCCCTTGCCGGGAACATTGCCACCATAGTCTTGCGTGTGGGGTCGTATCTTTTTGCCAGCACTTTCATCAGTCGGTAGGTGGTTATTCCCCAGTCGCCGGTAGGTAAGCCCGACCATCCCTCATTGATTTGCAGTTCGTTGCCGAAACTCCACATGATGACACAAGGATGGTTGCGGTCGCGACGTATCCATTCTGTTTCTGCCTTGTACCAAAGTTGGTCGAATGGTTCGCTTGCCACCCACATGTTTCCGCCCTGCTGCCATTTGTCGAAGAGTTCGTCTACAACCAACAATCCGTACTTGTCGGCAAGTTTCAGGAAAGCTGGTGAATAGGGATTGTGGCTGGTACGCACATGGTTGTAGCCAAAGGATTTCAGCAGTTTGAACTGCCTTTCGATTCCGTCTTCGAATGCAGCTGCACCGAGGGCACCCATATCGTGGTGATTGGCAATGCCTTTCAGGAATACTTTCTTTCCGTTGAGTTTGAATCCTTCTTCTTTCGTGAATTCAATGGTACGTATTCCGAATTCATCGCTCACCCGGTCAATCACTTCTCCGTCTTTCTTCAGCACAACCTCAGCCTTGTAGAGATTCGGAGTTTCGCACGACCACAGTTCCGGTTTTTTCACCGACAGCTCCGGCATCTTCACCTCGTTGATTGCCAGTTTTATGTACTTTGGCACATCACATTTGCCTTCTGCCACCACATTTCCGTGCGGGTCGAAGATTTTGCTCTCCAGCGTCATGTCATAGCGCTGTGCTCTTGCACCTTCAATCTCAACCTGCAGTGCCACTTTTGCTTCACTGGAAGTGATGGAAGGTGTGGTGATGAAGAGTCCGTGACGGGTGACGCTCACCGGATTCTTCACGTAGAGATGCACGTCACGGAAGATACCTCCGCCAGTATACCAGCGCGATTTGCCTCCCGAAGCCACGTCACACTTCACGTTTATCACGTTATCTGCATCGTACTTCAGATGCTTGCTGATGTCGAATTCCGCACCGAGATATCCGTAAGTGATTTTGCCCAGTGACACACCATTTATATATATAGTACCGCTCGTCATGATTCCTTCGAAATCGAGCAACACTTTCTTGCCTTGCCAAGCCTCGTCTGCCTTGAAGTGTTTCTGGTAGACAGCTGACGGCGAATCCTTGAATCCGCGTGCCTTGTCAGCCTTTTCGTTCCATGGCAGTTCTATCTGATAGTCGTGGGGTAGGTTCACCACCCGCCAATCCGCATCGTCCATCAATGCAGTCGCTGCTTTTGCATCTTCATCTCCGTCCAGAAGTTTGAACTTCCAATCGAAGTTTATGAGTAGGCTCGTTCGCTCCTGGGCGAAGAATGCTGAGGAGCAAAGCAAAAGGGCTAGCGCAAGTATGGTTTTCTTCATATATTTCCTAGTCAATAGTTGTTCCTTTTCTTCATTGTCGGCCACCAAATTCCTTTAACAATATTGGTCAGCGACATCTTTGTTATTGGTCGTTTAATTCTTTATTATCGACTGCGCATTTCTTTGTCATCGGCAGTTTCTCTTTCCTTTATTTGCCGTTCCATTCCCCGTCATTTGCCCGTCAAGTTTCACAACTTTTCCTTCGCTGACGGACCCGGATTTCCTTCTCTGTTTTTATCTCTCGGAAAGGGCTGTTTTTGTTTTCCAGTCAGAATAAACTTTTTTCCTAGTCAGAGAAAAAAACTACAGTGAACCGACAGCTTCTTTCAGTTGCCCGAGAGCCTTCCTAATTATGCTTCGCGGACAGCCCACATTCATGCGCATGAATCCGTGTCCTTCCTTCTTGCCGAACGACTCGCCATCGTTGAGCGCAAGGCGCGCTTTGTTGATGAAAAGGTCAAGCAGTTGTTCGTGCGACAGATTGAGTTCCCTGCAGTTGAGCCATACAAGGAAACTGGATTGCGGGCGTACTGGCTTTATCTTCGGGATGTACTGCCGGCAATAGTCAATCACGAAATCGATGTTACCCTCGAGATAGGCAATCATCTGCTCGCGCCAAGGCTCGCCCTGTTGCAGTGCAGCAGTGGTGGCTATCGGTGCGAACAAGTGTTCCTCGTTGAGTTCGCATGCTGCCATCCAGCCGAAGAACCGCTTGCGCAGTTCGGGATTTGGCACTATTGCCCACGAGCTGACGATACCCGAGATGTTGAATGTCTTCGACGGTGCCGAGAACACAATGGAACATTGCGCTGCCTCGTTGCTGACCGAAGCAAACGGATGGTGCTTGTGTCCGAAGAGTGCCATATCGCAGTGGATTTCATCGCTGATTACCACGAGATTATGGGTCACAGCAAAATGTGCCAGGCGCTGCAGTGTCTCCACGGGCCAAGTGATGCCCACCGGGTTGTGGGGATTGGCGAGGATGAGCAGTCGGCATTGGTCGTCGCACACTTGCTCAAGATTGTCGAAATCCATGTCATAGCCCGTCAGGTTGCCGTTCTCGTCGTGCAGTTCCTTCAATGGGTTCCACACCACCTCGTGTCCGGTTGCCTGGGGGATGAGATAGAACGGATGATAGATTGGTGGCTGCACAATGACTTTGTTGCCTTTCTCCAGCAAGGCATAGATTGCCATGCCGATGCCCTTCACGATTCCGGGAATGTAGCAAATCCAGTCTTCCTCAACGTCCCACTGGTGGCGGTCGTGAATCCACTTGGCAATCACGCTCCAGTAGTCTGCCGGAGTCTTCGTGTAGCCGAAGAGCGAATGTTCGGTCCGAGCCTTCAGTGCATCCGTAATGAACTGAGGAGTTTCCCACTCCATATCGGCAATCCACATCGGCACAAGGTCGGTTCGTCCGTAGTTTCTCTGGAGGTCCATGTGCTTGATGTCGCCCGTGCCTGTGCGGTCAATTATCTTGTCGAAATCGTATTCCATCCCTATGGTCATTTTCAATTACGCCACAAAGTTAATATAAAAGTTGGCTCGTCCGACTATAACATTGCATTATTTTTCCTAACTTTGCATTCTGAACTATAATAATAATGAATTCTATGTCTGAACAAAAAGTTAGAGTACGTTTCGCACCCAGTCCAACCGGACCGTTGCACATCGGTGGCGTTCGTACAGCTCTGTATAATTATCTGTTTGCAAAACAACACGGCGGCGACCTGATCTTCCGCATCGAAGACACCGATTCCACACGCTTTGTGCCTGGAGCAGAAGACTATATCATCGAAGCCTTCAACTGGCTCGGCATCAAGTTCGATGAAGGAGTTTCGTTCGGAGGCAACCACGGCCCCTATCGCCAGTCGGAACGGAAAGACATCTACAAGAAATACGTGAAGCAACTGCTTGACGCTGACAAGGCTTACATTGCCTTCGACACACCAGAGGAACTTGACAGCAAGCGTAAGGAAATCGAGAACTTCCAGTACGACGCCAACACACGCGGCATGATGCGCAACTCGCTCACCCTGCCAAAGGAAGAGGTGGAGCGCCTCATCGGCGAGGGCAAGCAATACGTGGTGAGATTCAAGATTGAGCCGGGCATCGACGTCCACGTGAACGATATCATCCGTGGCGACGTAAACATCAATTCCTCAATCCTCGACGACAAAGTACTCTACAAGAGTGCCGACGGACTGCCGACCTATCATCTTGCCAACATTGTCGACGATCATCTGATGGAAGTGACCCACGTGATTCGCGGTGAGGAATGGTTGCCAAGCGCCCCACTCCATGTGCTTCTCTACAAAGCCTTCGGATGGGAAGACACAATGCCACAGTTCGCCCACCTGCCACTGCTGCTCAAGCCAGTGGGCAACGGGAAACTCTCAAAGCGCGATGGCGACAAACTCGGTTTCCCGGTATTCCCGCTCGAATGGCACGACCCAAAGACAGGCGAAGTGTCATCAGGCTACAGAGAGCAAGGCTACCTGCCACAGGCAGTGGTCAACTTCCTTGCATTGCTCGGCTGGAACCCGGGCAACGACCAGGAGGTGATGACAATGGACGAGATGGTGAAACTCTTCGACCTCTCCAAGTGCAGCAAGTCGGGCGCACGCTTCGACTACGTCAAGGCGGCATGGTTCAACCACCAGTACCTCATGCAACTCGACCCGATGGACTGGACTCCAGAGTTCGACAAGATTCTGAAGGCAGAAGGCATCGAGTCCACACCTGAGAAAGAAGCACAGGTGGTGGAGATGATGAAAACCAAAGTGATTGAATACATCGACAAGGACAACAACAAGAAAAAACGCAACGTCAGCTTCGTGAGCGACCTCTGGCCACTCTGCAAGTTCTTCTTCGTGGCACCCGAAGCCTACGACAAGGAAGACAAGTTCGTGAAGAAGAACTGGAAGGAAGGCACTGCCGACGAGATGCGCCAGCTCATCGGAGTCCTGCAGAACATGGATGATTTCTCAAAAGAAGCACAGAAGCAGACCGTGGAAGCATGGACCGAAACAAGCGGCATACGTCCGTGGAACGCATGGCGAGTGGCACTTGTGGGAGCTGGGCAAGGGCCCGACATGTACGAACTGTCCGCATTCCTTGGCAAGGACGAGACATTACGCCGACTGCAGAAAGCCATCGGAGTGCTTGGATAAGACCGGCCGGCATAACTATCAATAAGACCAACTAACATAAATATCAAGTAGTGAATATATTGATCTATAGTTTGGGAATGTACATTTTCTCGCTCGGAGCAATCTTCTCGTCATTGTTCGTGAAGAAAATCCGGCACCAGGTGAAAGGTCAAGCCCAGACATATTTGAAACTTTACAAATCCATAAAGAAGACAGACAAAGTCATCTGGTTTCATTGCGCATCCCTCGGTGAATTCGAGCAAGGACGCCTGCTGATGGAGACCGTGAGGCAAAACCTGCCCGAATACAAGATTCTGCTCACATTCTTCTCACCCTCGGGCTACGAAGTGAGGAAAGACTACGAAGGAGCCGACGTGGTCTGCTACCTGCCGTTCGACACCCCGGGCAACGCAGCCAGCTTCATCCGCCTGGCACATCCGGAGATTGGAATCTTCATCAAGTACGAATTCTGGACCAACTACCTCAGGCGTGCACACAAGCGCGGAGTGAAACTCTACAGCGTGAGCAGCATCTTCCGCGACGACATGCACTTCTTCAAGTGGTACGGCTCGCTCGAACCGCTCCGCCAGTTCGACTACTTCTTCGTGCAGACCGAAAAATCAAAAGTTCTGCTCGAGCAGCACGGCATAACCAATGTGACAGTGGTGGGCGACACACGGTTCGACCAAGTGATAAAGATAAAGAAAAAGTCAGCCAACCTGCCAATCGTAAAGGCTTTTGTAGACGGCAAGCACACCTTCATAGCAGGCAGCAGCTGGTTGCCCGACGAAGAAATCTACATCCCCTATTTCCGCAGCCACAGAGACTGGAAACTTATCATCGCGCCTCACAAGATTACCGGCCACCGTCTGCAGGAACTCCGCTCACTGCTCTCCGACCGCAAAGTAGTCTTCTATTCATACGTCACCACCGAAGACGGCACACAGAACGTGCCCGATGAAGTGCTGCAGGAAGCCGAGGTACTCATCATCGACTGCTTCGGAAAGCTCTCGTCCATCTACCGCTACGGCGACTTTGCACTCGTGGGCGGCGGATTCGGAGTGGGCATCCACAATGTGCCCGAGGCAGCAGTCTACGGCATTCCAGTAGTCTTCGGGCCAAACAACAAGAAGTTCCAGGAAGCCCAAGCCCTGCTGCAGTGCAAAGGCTCGTTCGAATACACCGATGCAGACTCGTTCGCTGCCATAGCCGACCAGTTCCTCCAGTACCCAGAGACCATTAGGAAAGCAGGCGAAGCAGCCAGCCGCTACATCTACGGCAACGCAGGAGCAACCGAGAAATGCTACAATATCATTTTCGGGGACAACAGATAAGGAACAATGCAAACAATTGAGAGCGGAAGTCAATCAGGGACAACAGTCAAGAATCAATGCAAACAATTGGGAGCAAGACATATAAATGACAAGGCAAATAAAGAGACAATAAATAAAATGGCACTGATTAAGACAGTTTGCGGCATGACACCCCGATGGGGCAAAGACTGCTATTTTTCAGAAAACGCCACCATCGTGGGCGATGTCAGCATGGGCGACCAATGCACCGTATGGTTCAACGCAGTGGTACGCGGCGACGTGAACTACATCAAGATAGGCAACAGAGTGAACATCCAGGACGGCAGCTGTCTCCACACACTCTACAAGAAAGCAGCCATCGAAATAGGCGACGACGTGACCATAGGCCACAACGTAACACTCCACGGATGTAAAGTCAAGAACTGTGCACTCATCGGGATGGGAGCCACCATACTCGACGATGCCGAGATTGGCGAAGGAGCCATCGTGGCAGCAGGCGCACTAGTACTGAAAAACACCAAAGTTGGCGATGGGGAACTATGGGGCGGAGTTCCTGCGAAGTTCATAAAGAAAGTCGACCCCGAACAGGCAAAAGAACTGAACCAAGGCATTGCCAAGCACTACATCATGTACAAGGACTGGTACAGCGACACCGAGCAGCCGCAACAAAACGCCGGAGTCCAGCCTTCAGCAGAAGGAGCCGAAGAACAAGATTAAAGATTTGAGCAGTATCATATTGAAGATTAAGAAAGAACATTCAGATTAATAGAAGACAATGAACGTACTAAAAAAATGGTGGGCAGACATTGCCTGCATCATTCTGTTCGCAGTAATATCATTAGTGTATTTCTACCCTGCCGACATCGACGGACGCCGACTCAACCAGCACGACAACAGCGCAGCCGACGGACTAGGAGTGGAAATCAATGCCTACAGGCAAAGCCATGATGGCGAGACTCCGCGCTGGACCAACAGTGTATTCGGAGGAATGCCAACCTACCAGATTGCGCCGTCATACGACTCAGTCAAGAAAATGTCGTTCATCGAGAAAGTCTACCATCTGTGGCTGCCCGACTATGTATTCTACATCTTCATCTCCATGCTCGGGTTCTACATTCTCCTGCGTGCATTCGATTTCCGTCAGTGGATGTCAGCCCTTGGAGCCATCGTGTGGGCATTCTCGAGCTATTTCTTCATCATCATCGCAGCCGGGCACATCTGGAAAGTGCTCACACTTGCCTACATTCCGCCAACCATAGCCGGAATGGTGCTGTGCTACCGCCGCCGCTATCTGATCGGATGTGTGGTGACAGCCATCTTCGCCTCACTTCAGATCATGAGCAACCACGTGCAGATGACCTACTATTTTCTTCTGCCCGAAGCACTCATCGCCATTGCATTCCTCATCCAGAGCCTCATGTCAAAGAAAGGAGAAACGCAGATTGACTTCCGCAGCTGGCTGAAAGGCAGCGGTTCCATCATCGTGGCAGCAGTCATAGCAGTAGGACTCAATGCCTCCAACCTCTTCCACACCTACGAATATTCAAAAGACACCATGCGCGGAAAGAGCGAACTGGTGAAAGCCGGCAAGACCGACGACCAGACCGACAGCGGACTCGAACGATCCTACATCACCGCATGGAGCTACGGCATAGGCGAGACCTGGACACTCCTCATTCCCGACGTGATGGGCGGAGCAAGCGCACCACTCTCTGCTAACGAAACAGCAATGAAGAAAGCCGACCCGTTGCTTGCCAATAACGGCATCTATGGAGCCTTCACCCAGTACTGGGGCGAACAACCAGGAACAAGCGGTCCAGTCTACATAGGCGCATTGGTCTGCATGCTCTTCGTACTCTCACTCATCGTACTACCCAACCGCAGTCCGCTCAAATGGGCACTGATCATCGCCACCCTGCTGTCCGTACTTCTGTCGTGGGGACGCAATTTTATGCCATTCACCGACTTCTTCATCGACCATATGCCGATGTACGCCAAGTTCCGGACTGTCAGTTCCATCCTCGTAGTGGCAGAGTTCACCATACCTTTGCTTGCAATGCTCGGACTCAAGCGATTCGTCGAGCAATGCGCCGACCAACAGTCACGCGGCAAGATGCTTCGTGCACTTACAATAAGCTCTCTCGTGACAGTTGTCATCTGCCTTGCCTTCGCCGTCATGCCAAACACCCTGTTCGGTGAATGCATCAGTTCCAACGACCGCAATGCCATCGCCCAATACATCGCCAAAGGCTACTTCGACGAGACCACCGGACAAACCATCCTCAGCAGCCTCAACTCCATGCGAACCGCCATGCTCACATCCGATGCCTGGCGTTCGGCAATCATCATAGTACTCGGAGCCTTCTTCCTCCTCCGCACAGCCCAAGGAAAGGAAAAGACACTGCTCGTGCCCAACTACGTGTTCATCATCGCCATCAGCCTTATCGACATGTGGGCAGTAAACAAACGCTACCTCAACGATCAAATGTTTGAAACCCCACGCACAGCAGCTTCCATCCAGAAGAGCGATGCCGACAACTACATACTCTCACGTTCCGGCGACAAACGCAACTACCGTGTACTCAACTACACCGTAAGCACTTTCAACGACAACACCACCTCTTATTTCTACAGCAGTGTAGGAGGTTATCACGCAGCCAAACTACGTCGCTACCAAGAACTCATCGAAGCCCACATTGCACCCGAGATGTCAAAAGTGTATGAAGCTCTCCGCACAGCGCCAATGGACACAGTAGCCATGGCGCAAGGTGCAGGCTACCCAATCTACAACTTCAGCCGCATCAACACCGACTCCATCTATCCCGTCATCAACATGATGAACACCCGTTGGTTCATCCTCCCGGGACAGAACAACATAAGCATTCCTATCGAAAACAATGCAGCCTACGGCAACGCATGGTTTGTCGACGGAGTACAATGGGTGGACAATGCCAATGAAGAGATCGACGGACTCCGCAAGTTCAGTCCGCGCCACACAGCAGTCATCGACAAGCAATTCCAGTCAATCTTCAGCAATTGCCAACTCGACGGAGCCAAGGACGACACCACTGCCGTAATCCAACAGACCAGCCTCACTGCCGATGAAGTGGAATACGAAGCAAACTCCAGCAAGGGTGGACTCGTAGTATTCTCTGAGATTTATTATCCAGGATGGACTGCCACCATCGACGGCAAACCTGCAAGCATTGGCAGAGCCGACTACGTGCTCAGAGCCATGTATGTCCCAGCAGGCAAGCACACCATCCACATGCAGTTCCATCCCGAATCAGTAGACCAGACAGAACTCATCGCCAACATCAGCTTCGCCCTCCTCATCCTCATTCTCCTCACTGCCATACTCATCGAAGTGAGAAAGAAGAAAGCAGCAAAAAGTGAGGCATAAAGCAGAGGTACTACCTCGATGACCGATGAGGTACTACCTCGATGACCGATGAGGTGCACCTCGATGGCCGATGAGGTGCACCTCAAGTGCTAATGAGGTATAGGCTCATTTTCGACCGCTATTCCTGCAATGACGGCAAGCCTATTATAAAGGCAAACCTATATATAAAGAAATGGATATTACTTGAGGATGTCTTTCAGAGCGAAGTTAGCCAGTATGGAGGTTGACTGACTGAGCATGCGTATGAACTCCTGTGCAGAACTCTTCATGTAAGAGTCCTTCAGCAGATGGATACACCCGTCCATCTCATTGCCGGCAGCATCAATCGGAACTGCCCGGAGTCCCTCCTCATAGATGACTGTGCTCTCCGACAATACGGTGACATAGTTGGACTGGCGCACCAAGTCAAGTATGATGTTCACATTGTTCACCTCCATCTTGATACGGAAATCTAGGTCTTTGCCTTCAGTAAGACTGTCGAAGGCATTGCGTGCCTGCAGCGCCTTGGTAGGTAGGATAAGGCTATAGCGCTCCAGCTCAGCCAGTTTTACCAAGGTAGATTTTGCCAGCGGGTGCGAGCTGTTGACCACTGCAGCAAGGCGGTTGGAGAAGATGGCACGACTGTCGACACACTTGTCCGCCTTCAGAGGCTTGAAGGCCAGCACGAGGTCAAGTTCCCTGCGCTTGAGCGACTCCATGAGTTCCTGCATGGTTTTGTAGTGTATGTTGAGCTTCACGTTGGGGTAAGCATGGAGAAAAGAACGCAGTGCCTCTGTCATGATGTTGCTGAAAGAGAACGTCACACCGATGTTGAGCTCGCCGGCCAGCAGTTTCTTCAGATCATTCATGCGGTCGGTGCATGCCTCCGATGCGCTCACCGTAGCCTGCGCATAAGGCATCAGCTCCCTGCCCGCCTCAGTCAACGACACCTCGTGAGAGTTTCTCTCAAACAAGGACAGTCCTATCTCCTGTTCCAGATGGCTTATCTGTTGCGAGAGCGTGCTCTGCGTGACATACAATTTGCGTGACGCTTCCGAGAAATTGAGTGTCTCAGCCACCTTGAGAAAGTATTTCAGCTGTCGTATTTCCATATATCTGATATCGTGGTTTTAATGTTTTATATCCGTTGATGGTGCAAAGGTATACATTTTCCGCATTTCATCTCACCCTGACCGTGTGCAAATCCACAAACTCCCCCTTTTTCCTTTTCCGTTCTATGAGCATGTCATAGAGTTTCAGTTTGCGTTGTGGCTCCATCATCCTGCGCATGAAGAGATTGGGGATAGCCACTCCAAGAGCAATGCAGAGTATGGCGAGGGATGCCTTTATGGAGTTGAACATGCCCACGGTCACCTCACCTACCACACCATGCATGTCGATAAATGCAAACAACGCACGATACATGAGCACTCCCGGCACCATCGGTATGACACTCGGTATAGCGATGCACTGGTGGGGAGTGTGAAACCAATGCTGTGCTCTTGTGGCTATGATGCTGACAAGCGCCGATCCGGCAAGCGAACCGATAGAGAGGCCCAAGTCAAGTCCTATGTTGCCGTTGCTCGGACCGAGATTGACGAAATTGCGCGTGCAGACAGCTATGATGCCTCCTACAGCCACCACTGGCAGCAAACGGCGCGGAATACTGAAGATGGTGGAGAAGCCCATTGCCGACACTGCCGCCGCCACGGCATATTCCCAATAAGCATGGTGAGGGGTCATCGTGAGGTCAGTGATGAAATTGTTGACACCGCAGACACGTATGGCAAGAGCGATGCCAAACGACATTGCCGACACCATCAGCAGAGTGTTGACAGCACGGATTATGCCTGTCTCGACATAACCGTCGAGCATGTCGTTGACGAAATTGATGAGAGGTACGCCTGGAACGATAAACAGTGCGCATGCCATCAGTGGATGCCAGGGCGTGGAGGAAATCATGAATTCGGGAAGGAAAGACACTATCCGTGAGTCGAGCGACAGAAATGATGTCAGCCATGCTATAAGCGTAGACACAAAGGCCGCCACTCCGATAGCCACATAGTTGTTCCATCCTTTTGTCGGGAGATACATCCTGAGCCTGAAGCCCAGTATTGCAGCAAGCGCACAGTAGAAAAAAGCAGTCCAGTCACAACCAAACTGTATGCAGAAACCGCCACAGGCGAAACCTCCGCCAATGGCAACCTGCCACGGCGAGAAGCTTCTCTTGGAGGCTTTTATCTCCTTCAGCGCCTCCTTATACTGGTTGAGCGAATAGTCCTCGCGTATTGCCCGCCATGTGAGCTTGCTAATCAGTGATATCGCCGTGAGGTTTATCCCATGCTTCACACAACGTTGAAACTTGGTCAGCGAGCAAGTCTCGTCGCTGTAGTTAACCATGAGCACATTATAGTTGACATAGAGATGCAGATATCGTTCGTCCAATCCCAGATAGGCCGCCGTACGCTTCATGTTTCTCATTATGCGCGACGTGTCGGCGGCACTCTCCACAAGGACACTTCCAGTGCGGAGCAACAGGTCGAGCTTGTGCATAAGCTCTTCCCGACTTATCTCCGTACAGTCGGTGTCACAATTGCGCTCCCAGGCATCAATCGGAGAGCGCTGGATTGGTTTTTCGTTGTTTTCTGCTGTCATTTATCCGAGCGCGAAGATTATAATTTGAATTGTTATTATTCGCAGGAACATGGCAAATGGATAGACATTGGCATAGCCTATTGCCGGAGTGTCTACACTGGTGTTTTCACTGATATACGCCAGCGCCAGCGGATTGGTGTTGGCTCCTGCCAACACTCCCGTCAATGTATAGAAATTGATGTGGAACACATAGCGCCCAATAAGTCCGCCAAGCAATATCGGAACCATTGTCATGACCATGCCGTAGGCAACCCACATCAGTCCGGACTCCGACACAAGCGTGTCGACGAAGTCCTTGCCGGTGCCCAGTCCCACGCAGGCGAGGAATATGCAGATGCCTATCTCGCGTATCATCATGTTGGCACTGATGGTGTTATAGGTGACAAGGTTATATTTGGGGCCGAAGTGGACGATGAGAATCGCAACTACCAGCGGTCCTCCGGTAAGTCCCAGACGCAGGTATTCGTTGATACCAGGGATGAAGAATGGGATGTTTGCCACAAAGCAACCCAGCATTATGCCGAGGAATATAGGTATGAGGTTTGGATAGTTGAGGCGCTTCATCTGATTACCCATCACTTTCTCCGTATGGATGACAGCCAGTTCGCTGCCCACAACGGTAACCCTGTCGCCCATATGGAGCTTCAGAGTAGGAGTGGCTATAAGGTCAACGCCCGAACGGTTGACACGTGTGATGTTGGCACCGAGGTTTGACCTTATCTGCAGCTGGGCAATGGTCTTGCCGTTGATTTCCGGGCGGGTGACCATTATGCGGCGTGTTATCAGTTCCTTGCCGTAAGCTTCTGAATTTACTTCAGCACGTTCACCAAGCAACGCGATAAGCGCTTCCTGCACAGCGGGATTGGCCACCACATACACGATGTCACCCTCCTGCAAGCGTGTCTGCCCGTTAACCAGTTCAGATGTGTCATGGTCTGCCCCGCGGATGATGCGCGAAATCATGAAGTCGCGGTTCATCAGCTGATGAATCTTGTCAATGGTGTCACCGAAAACCATTCTGTTAGTCACCTTCACAGAGAAGGTGTTGAGAGTCACTGTCTCCAGGTGTCCTCCGCCATGCCGTGCATCCGTTTCCTCTTTTTCCTTGTTTATACGCAGTGCATAGCGAAGGATGATAAACGAGAGAATCACTCCCAGCACACCCATAGGATAAGCTATGGCATATCCAGCGGCAATGTTGGGAGCATCTATGTGGCGTAAGTCGCTGTAAGCCTGCTGTGCCGCACCGAGTCCGGGAGTATTGGTCACCGCTCCTGAGAAGATTCCGACAATTGACGTTATGGATATTCTGGACATATAATATAAGGTGATGGCAGTAACAATGCTTATAGCCACCACTGTCACACTCAAAAGGTTGAGTTCCTTACTGCGATTTCTAAAGGTGGAAAAGAAACCTGGGCCTACCTCAAGACCGATGGAATAGACAAACAATATCAGTCCGAATTCCTTGAGGAAGTGCAGCAGGTGTTCATCGAGATTGAGTGAGTAATAACCGAATACCAACCCGACAAAGAGTATCCAAGCCTGTCCAAGCGACACACCCTTCACCCGAAGCTTTCCCAGACTCAGTCCAATCGTTATCACCAGCGACAGAATCATCACAGAATGAGCTACGCCACCACCCCACAAGTCGGGGAAACCGTAAAAGAGATTCTTTATTATTTCCATTGTAAGAGCATATTGTGTTTTGCGGGTGCAAAGGTACTGGCATTTTCGATAGCTGGAAAGAAATGGTGTTGGATATGCTTAATACTTGCTATTGACTTTGCTTATAGCGCTCACCAACTTTGGCACTTTTTCATACCAACAGCCGTCTGCACAGCCAACGACGTACAAGCATTTCATACCAACTAAGCATTGCGCAGACAAGCATTATATTGACAACCATCACCAAGGCAACTACCGGCAATGTCGAGGCAAAGGTGTACTGTTTCGTGCAGATGAGCCAGGCATAGAAAAAGATACAAACTGCTACAACAAAACAGCTAGATATATAATCGATATGGGAAACCTTCTGAAATCGTTCTTTGGAATACTGGAATTGTCACGTATAGGTGCTATAAGGGTTGTCCGCCAAACATCTTTCGCAGCAACTTTTCAAGACATAGAACAAATTACCCCGGCATGCTTCACGAGGAATGCATGTCGGGGCAATTCAATTTATAGGGCCACATGTCAATCTATAGGCAATGTGCCAAAGAAGTATTTATAGGCAAAGACCCAGTGTGTGATTTATAGAAGTCGTCATTACTTCACGAGAATCTTCTTGCCTCCACGGATGTAGATGCCTGGAGCAGCAATGCGGTTGACACGACGGCCTGCAAGGTCAAAGATCTCATCAGTGGTTACTAACTCATCCTTCACATCTGTGATGGCTGTAGGCAGGCTGTAGACGTGTGACACAGTGATTTCCACGAGCACTGCCTTTCTATTTGCAACGAGTGCCCAATAAGCCTGGTAATCGCCTGTAGTAACAGTTGCAAGGTTGTAGGTGAGATAGTGGGTGGCATCCACAGCCTTCACACAGATTGGTGAAGAGGCATTGCCTGTCCATGTGGCAAAGTCGCCATAGGAATTGCGCCATCCGTCATAGGCGGTCACATCGTCGAGGATTTTCCCTGTCTGGAGGTTGTAGCCCTTGATTTCCACCGCAGAGAGGTCATCAATACCAAGTTCGGCCTTGATGAGTTCTGCCTGATCGGCAGTGAGTGTGACGCCATGCTCCATGTAGTCAGTGTAAGTGTATGGATCTTCCTCGCCTTCATAATCGTCGCCGAAGTCTTGGCTCAGCGTGTAATAAGTGGTGCCTGCCTTAACGATGGTGTCGCATATTGAGAACTTGACTGATTCATGCTCAACGAACGAAACATCAACATGAAGGATGACAGTGTCAGTGGCTGAGCAGATTGCCCACTGTGCCATGAAGCCGCTGCCGTCTGCTGGTTCGTTGTCAGCAGAAGTATTGAGCAGAAGTTTGCCGTCGTGAGGATATTGCAAGCGGACAAATGACTTGTCAGCAGCCACGTCGCCATTGGCATCAAACCATCCGTCGTATTGTTTCCAGTCTTTCACCGCCTCGCCAGTAGTGGCATTGATTGGGAACACATTGTCTTCACTTATTGAAGCAATGCCCAATTTCTTGAGGATGACATCCTCATCGTAAGCTATTTCTGTAGCTGTGCTGCCCTGATCTATCTTTCGTTCTGCAGTGAGATAAACAATGTTTTGGCCCTCACCTTGCATGAATGCCTCATACTCATCGGGCTGCATCACAGTGAACTCACTGAACTTATAACCCTCGTAGTCGGCTGCAATGGCTAGGTAGGCCGAATCGGGCGGAAGCACTGCATCAGCAGTCTGTATGAACTTGTTCTTGCCGTCGAACACATAGTACTTCATTCCGTCGTGTGGCAACTTGGCGATGTCTACCGTGTCGCTGCCTGTAGAAATGAGCATGTTGTCAGTATTGAGGGATGCGTAGGCTACTGATTCCACCTGAAATGTACCGAGTCCTTTGCCATAGAATAGGCCAGCATTGCCTTGATAGAGGGCATACGAGCGTTGGTGGGCACCAATGATATGTGCTGTAGAATCAGCGAAATGGTTTTCGCTAACTGGGTATGTCTGCACATTGCCGTCACTGTCGATGTAAGTATTTTCAACAAGCGGGGTAACCATGTAGAAGCTGAAGCCAGAAGGCACATAGTATGACTTGTCGGAAGTACCAATGAGTTTGTATGAGCCTTTGCCAAAGTCCATGGTGATGTAGCCTGGGGCTGAGAACACAGGACTGAGATAGCCACTGCGTGTCACTTCTACGGTGTAAGGATTTTCGTCAGACACTTTGTTGCCATCCTCGTCTACCCAGTAAAGGAACTCTGCACCATCGGTTGGAGTTGCATTGACTTGTGTTGAACCGCCAACCTCAACGTCGGGATCGTCCACTGACATGGTCCCGAGTGTTTCCTGACCTGGAATGTATTTCAAGCCAAAGCTACCGAATACTGCCACATAAGTGTAGTCCGGATACTTTGAATAGTTTTCGTCATTTTCTGAATCTGAGAACTGCGTTGTTTCAAGATAGAAGCTAGCGATTTCGCTATTCGACTCATAGTCGGCTGCAAGGAAGTCCTTCACCTGAGCATTGGGATTGATTTCGAGTTCCACCCAGTAGTTCTTGTCGAGTTTCTTCCATCCGAGGAAGATGTAGCCGTCGTTAGGCTGCGAATAGAAGTAGAAGTACTTATACGCCCACTCCTTATAGTAGACGGTATTGTACTTGCAATCGGACACTGCCTCATACGTAAGTGGTCCATCACCCCCCATCTGGCAGGTAAACACCGTTCCAGCGCCTTCTGGAAAGACCATGGCGCGAGTGTGCCACCAGCAACTGGCTTGAGTGTAAGCCTGTGCTGCGGTGCTGATGAAGAGCAAAGCGAAGACGAAAGTCAGCGCTTTCAAACTAAATGCGTAGTTTTGTCTCATAGTTCTAATATGTTTTTTATAGTGATTAAGAATCTTGGTTTCATCTCCATACATAGTCAATTGACATGCAAAGTTAGGAAAAAAATTGCAAACCGCAGAGCTTTTAGCTTGACTTTTTCACACTCCACTTGCATTTATGCACCTTTCGCAACGATTTCATTGTCACAATCACAACAAAAAGCTGAGCGACACTATTCGCAATTCATGTCCGAGCAAGCCGGAGTTTACTCCAATATAAGTTTCAGATGAAAGCACAAGGTGCAAGTGAGTTCATAAGGCACAAGCGATACAGGCACACAAAAGGCTGGCCCAACCAACGGGAACCAGCCTTGTTCTTTCTTCGGAGCACAACTTCCCACATCAGCCAGGGACAAGTTTCATGCATTTGCCCAAGCCATGCCTTCATGCATTTGCTCGATCCGTGCCCTCGTGCTATCAGAAGTAAATTCCGATGCCGACTTTCAAACCAACTTCACTCTTGTGGCCGAAGTCGGAAAGGCTCATGTCGAAGTAGACTGCCGGTTCTACGGTGAGATACTGGTTGAGGAAGTAGGTGTAGCCGACCTCCGGGGTGAACTGCACGTCGTTGTAGTTCTTGTACATGTGGACGTACTTGATTCCGGCTGCACAATAGACCCCGTTTTCCTCAAAATAGTAGCGGCCCTTGGCTCCCAGATGGATTTTCTGCATCTTCCAGTCGGAAATATCCACGCCTATGTCACCCACAATCATAATGTCGTCGGCAATGAAATAGCCAGCCTGTCCGCCAAATCCGAGGGCAAAGTCCCTGGAATCGCTGTACGAGAGGTTGAGTCCCGAGAGTGTTGCTCCCACGTACTTCTTTCCTTCTTCAAACTGTGCGAAAGCACTTGTAGTTGCCGCCATCAGCAACATTCCTAAAATTATCTTCTTCATATTCCTATAGGTTTTAGGTTTTTTCATTCCTCATTTCCCAGTCACGTCAATGCCGCAAACCGACTTGCTGCAACTGGTTTTGGTTTTTCTTCCTTATTCATTTTCCAGTCATGCCTTTCGGGCGATGCCCAATCACTTCAACTGGTTTTGCTTTCCCTTTTTCTCGTCTTCCCAGCGCTTCCTCAGTTTCTCCTTCTGTCGCAGTGCGAAAAAGAGGAGAACCACAATCACTGCATCTGAAAATATCAGAGAGATGTTCCTAATCCATGCATTGTACTCTATGCCGTAGTAGACATAGAAAGCCATGCCTGCCATGAACAGTGCTATCGGAAGCCATATCGATTTCTTCATTTCACAATCATTCTTACTGTTTTACAATGTGCCTCGGTAGTGCCCCACTATGGGCAACCGGACATAACAACATGCAAATATACTAATTATTACCAACTCACACGTCATGATTCGTGATTATTTTCGTACCTTTGCAGAAATTTCCGGACAAAAATGCACAAGACTACACACTATACAGCGACTTTTCTACTTTTGTTTTTCGTCACAGCCACTGCCTTTGCGCAGGAAATCTGGGATGTTGCCCACCCCAAACACGAAGTGCGCGCTGTGTGGGTAGGCACCATCGGAGGCATCGACTGGCCTAGAACCAAAGCCACCGATGCACGCACCACCGAGAAGCAGAAGCAGGAACTGTGTGCCATACTCGACAAGCTGAAGAATGCCAACATCAACACCATATTGTTGCAGACCCGCATCAGAGGAAGCGTGATCTATCCGTCAGACATCGAGCCCTGGGACCAAGCTATCACCGGCAGAGCAGGCAAAGCTCCATCCTATGATCCCCTGGCTTTCGCCATCGACGAGTGCCACAAGCGCGGAATGGAGATCCATACATGGTTGGTGAGCATCCCGTTGGGAACAGTATCACGCCAGCAATCATACGGTGACAAGTCCATCATGAAGCATCACAAGAGCCTCTGCAAGACTGTAGGCGGAGAGATGTTCATGATTCCGGGGTTGTCCGGGACAGCCGACTACATTGCCAGCCTTGCGAAGGAAATCGTGGAGCGCTACGATGTGGACGGCATCAACCTCGACTACATCCGCTATCCCGAAAGCCAATACCACTTCAACGACGACAACCTCTACTCCAGCAAGAGCGGACTGACCAAGGCAGAGTGGAGGCGTGAAAACATCACACGCATCGTCCGCCGGGTGCACGATGCAGTGAAGCAAGTGAAGCCCTGGGTGAAACTCAGCAGCAGTCCGATAGGCAAATACCGCACGCTCAACCGCTATTCGTCCGGAGGCTGGGACTGCTTCGATGCAGTCTACCAAGACCCGCAGGCATGGTTGCGCGACAATATCCAGGACATGCTCTTCCCAATGATGTATTTCCGTGGCGACCACTACTATCCGTTCGTCTACGACTGGCAGGAAAACAACTACGGACATCCCGTGGCAGCCGGACTCGGCATCTATTTTCTCGACCCGAAAGAAGGACGTTGGCAACTCAACGATGTGAGGGCACAAATGCATGCAGCACGCAACTCCGGCATGGGAGGCATCGCCTTCTACCGCAGTGAATATCTCACCCGCAATGTCAAGGGAATCTACGATGCGGCATGCGACGAGCTATTCCCCTACCCCGCGCTCAGTCCGAGGATGACGTGGAGCAACGACACCGTAGCGCCCCAGCAACCCACCGGAATCAAATACAAGGACGGACTTCTGACATGGAGCTACAGCCTTCCGACCACCGAAGGAGGATGGCAGAAGATCAGCTTCAACGTGTATGGCAGCAACACCTATCCCGTAGACATCACCAAGGCAGAAAACCTGCTGGCTATCCATCTCACATCACCGAGTTATGAAATCGGAGGACGCGCACTGACCAAGCATTTCTATGCAGTCACTGCCACCGACCGCTTTGGCAACGAAAGTACGGCACTGCAGGAGCAGAGCAACAGCAATGTCTCACGTCCAACCCAAGCCGACATCTTTGTAGCCATCCGCCGACACTTCAGCGGAGCCTACAACGAAGTGACAAAGGCAACGAAGTCATCCAAGAAAAAGTCTGTAAAGGCAAAGAAAGAGACGCAGGTAAAGTCCGGGAAAGAAACTCCGGCAAAACAGAAGAAGGAGAAGACTGCAAAGGAGAAGAAGACAAACAAAAACGAGGAAATACGGGCAATCGACTTCAGCAAATATCTCTATTGACGCCACATTCTATTGACGTCGCACTGTAACGCAGAAACAGTTGTCGCTGATTTCCGGGTAGAACTGTGTTGAGCGGAAGAATGTCTGAGGAATCTCCGTCAGTCCCCGCTCGTGGATCATCATTGCCACAATCCCCATGTTCATCCGCAAATTGATTTCCACGCACGGATGCAGCCTTCCGCCGTCGACCACCATCATGTCGATGCCCACCATGCCACGGTAATGTCCCTGAATCGATTCTGCAAGCAATGTTCTGTGTGCCTCAGCCAAAGCAGGCAAGGCATCAGCCCAGCAGGCAGGCATGCACGAGAGGACCATTGCTGACAAATCGCTCTGCGAAGCCACACAATTTCCCACGTACTTTCCCTCGTCCGATGTACGGAACACCGACAAGCCCAGATAGCACACACCATCGTCTGTCACCTCAAACTCCATCGCAAAGTCCAACACCTTGTTATAATAGTGGTCTGCTGCCACACGTTTCACCCGAAGCAAAGCCAACTGATCTGCGCTGCGCACCACACGGTTGCCCCGTCCACTGCTCGAATATTCCGACTTGATGATGAATGGGCAGTCCGGATGATCCGACAGCCATGCCGAGAGAGAAGCGCTGTCGTTGCAGAAATCCAGTTGATTGCCGACCAGCCAACTCATACCATCCAACCGGGAATAGAGTTTCACGTTGTACTCTGCCGACCATTTGCGACTGGCAAACAGCCTCCATTCGTCCAGTTCCCAGTCAGCAGGCATCAAGCCCTTGTCCACTCCAAGACTTACGAAACGGTTGCGCACCGATCGGTTCCAGCCCCAGGGCATCGGTACGGCAGAAGCATCGATCCGAGCAGCACGTCCGTGGCAGTCGCGAATGCCGTCAGGCGTAAGAATCAAGTCCGCATCGTCAGCCCACAGCGAAGGCAACATCGCAAGGTCAGCCTCCATGCGCTGGATATGTTTCGTGGGAGTGTAGCGATCTGCATTGACAGCCAAAGCCATCTCATGGGAGGGATTAAACAGGAACAAACGATTCACGGTTCACTTCATTTTTACTTGTTTCACTTTCTGCAGAGAGCCAATCCAGCCGTTCAAAGCCATTCAACCGTTCAACATGAATGGAAAATCAATGGTTGCGGTTACGGAGAGTCAACGCCTCGCAGTGCAAAGTTATAAAAAAAGAGGGATAATCACTTACCCCTCGCTGAAAATTTTAACCTTAAATCTAATACTATGAAAAACACAATGCAAAGTTACTCTTTTTCTACTCCATTGCAAACATTTCCCGAGGAAATACGCCGATAATCCATAAATTTCTTTGTAGCAAACATTAATTTGAGCCGTTTTGCAATTTTCAGTTTACACTTCGGCCACATATTTTCTAAAAATACGTTCTACAACATGAAAGCAACATAGATTTCAACCGTGACATCTGCAAACATTTTCGAGGGATGAGGGAACATAGAGAGAAAAAGAAACCTCTCTCCCTATCATCTGAGGCATCTTCCTAGTCATCCAAGACATCTTCCCTGCTTTTCCTCGCAAGGATGGGGCTGCCATCCGGATGGATCGAGCAAACGGCAGATATGATCACAAGCGCTAGGAGCTAGCCCTCTCCGAGGGCGTTAAAGCGAGCGTGGGAATTAGTGCGCGGCAGACAAGACGAGCTGGGGTTCGAGCGTAATCGTCTGCGCTCTCAGAGAGAGCTGACTTCTATTTCGCACTCAATTCACCCACCCCATCCAGATGGAGTCTAACATTCTCGCCCTGCATTACAACAAAAAGAGTCCACTGCCGTTCCCAGGCAGTGGACGAAATAAAAATGTAATAATCCAAATAACAACATCCTCTTCTCACGAAGCGGCTTATGAAAAATTCATCATATAGCGATCAAGCAGTCTCGAGGATTGAGAGAAAACAACTTAATCGTTTTCGTTACGGGGTTTTGTGCCGGACTGGTCCCGGACTGGACTGAAGCCTTGTTCACGGAGGATTGGTCCACGACCGTGCTGAAGCCTTGTCTAACGGAGGACTGATCCGGAAACGTGCCCTGTTATTTGTTGCGGCGGATATAGGCGATGGTGTCACCCTTGCGCACGTGGGAACCTTGCTTGGCTACTATCTCCACGAGTTTGCCTCCGAGACATGCGGGGATGTCGATGGTTTGGCCGAACTGGTTCTCGATGTAGCAGAAGTGCGATCCTTCCTTGTATTCTGCACCGATTGCCGGGTCGATGCTCTTCACGCATTCGCCGTCGCCGTTGACTTCCCACATGAGTGTTCCTGTCTCGGATGCCACGATGGCATCCGCCTCGGCATGCTTGTAGGCTGCCACTTCTTCGAGCGAGAGTCCGGACGTTTTCTGCAGGCTCTTGTCCTTGGCTGCCTGGAGGTCTTTCTGGAAGCGTTCTTTTGCCACTCCGCTCTTATAGTCACGATACTGGCTTTCGTGCATAGCGAACTCGAAGAGTTCTTCGTCGTCTTCGCCACGGTCCCATCCGTTTTCTTTCATCTCCTTGATGAAGCGCGGCAGGTCATCGGGATAGTTGCTCTGTGGGTCGGCTGTGGTAAACTTGAAGCCTTTCTGCTTGGCGAGTTCCACGATTTCGGGTGCCACCTGACCTGGTAGCTTGCCGCTCTTGCCGAGTATCATTCCCCAGATTGACTCGTCCATCATGGTGTAGCGCGGTTTGCCCATCGACTCGGTGAGGAGGTTCATGAGGGCTATGTTCTTCACATACTGCGAGAACGGTGTTACCAATGGAGGGTAGCCGACTTTTGGCCATACGTAGGCAACCTCGTTGAACAGGCGTACGAGCAGTGCGTCTTCGCTCAGCGGTTCTTCGCCTTTCTGCTTGCGGTTGTTGTTGATTGCATCCATCACGCCCTTGAGGTCGGCCATCATGCTTCCCATCATTCCGCCTGGGAGTCCGCATCCGAGAAGGAGCGAGGACATGAGCTTGTTGGCTGGGTTCATGAAGTAGCCGAGGAAGTCATCGATGAATTCCTGGGTGAGCTTGCGTGCCTCCATGTAGGCGTCCATATTGATTTCGGGCACATCGAATCCGTAGTTCTTGAGCATGCTCTGCACGGAGATGATGTCGGGATGTACTTTTCCCCATGAGAGTGGCTCGATGGCTGTATCGATGATGTCGGCTCCGTTTTTGCAGACTTCGAGGATACTTGCCATTGAGAGTCCTGGTCCGGAGTGTCCGTGGTATTGTATGATGATTTCGGGATGCTTGCTCTTTATCATCTTGCAGAGTTTGCCGAGCATTGCGGGCTGTCCGATTCCTGCCATGTCCTTGAGGCAGATTTCGGGTGCTCCGGCTGCGATGAGCTGTTCGGCTATGCCTGCGTAGTATTCGGCTGTGTGGATGGGGCTGGTGGTGATGCAAAGTGTCGCCTGGGGTGTCATACCGCCTTCAAGTGCATACTTGATTGAGGGGATGATGTTGCGTACATCGTTGAGTCCGCAGAAGATGCGGGTGATGTCGACTCCTTGGGCATGTTTCACTTTGTACATGAGCTTGCGCACGTCTGCCGGCACCGGGAACATGCGGAGTCCGTTGAGTCCGCGGTCGAGCATGTGGGTCTTGATGCCTACCTCGTTGAAGGGCTTAGTGAATGCGCGCACTGCCTTGTTCGGGTTTTCTCCGTAGAGGAGGTTGACTTGCTCGAAGGCTCCGCCGTTGGTCTCTACGCGTGCAAAGCAGCCCATCTTGATGATGACGGGTGCGATTCTCTCAAGCTGATCCTTGCGCGGCTGGTATTTGCCGCTAGACTGGAACATGTCCCGATAGACGAGACTGAATTGTATTTTTCTTTTCTCCATATTTGGTTTTGTACTTCCCCGGCTACGCTTGCTGCACTAGTGTGCTGGGAGGGCAGAATGAACTGTTATGTTGTCTGTCCCTGGTCGTTCCAAGGAATTGTTTATACTATATATAAGGTGTGCTTGTCGGGATAAACCGGGAAGAGCGGGTTTACTGCTGCTACCTAGGTCCTGAATCCGCCACCTTACTTGCTTACTTGCGTGTGAACTTGAATCCAGTCTTCATGCCGTCGAAGCTGCTGGCAAGTGACGAGAGTGTCTTCACTGTGGTGTTGCTCGACGATGATGCAATGCCCTGGGCAAGAGTCATCAGCTTGGTTGAGTCGAACGTGAGCGACAGCTGGGTGCTCGACACTGTGGCATAGGCTGTACCGAAGGAAAGTCCGAGGTTCTGCCCGGTGATTTTCAGTGTGTGTGAGCTTGAGTTGTAGGTGTAGCTGGCCGTCTGGCTCTTTCCGTTGATGTCAACCACACAGGTGTTGTCGTCCTTGAAGGTGATGGTAAACTTGCCTGCCTTCACGCCCAGTTTCTCGTAGTAGGGTGCGATTTTGCTCACCAACTTGTTGGCTGCCACTGCACCTCCTGCCTTGGCAAGGAGGTTGGTGCTCTCGAATTCCACCGATGGTTCTGAATATGTCCATGTGCCGACGATTGATCCCGACTTGGTGTTGTTGATCAGCGAACCGATGACACCGCTGAGCAATGAGCTTGACGAGCTGGAAGAAGTTGCGCCGCTGATGAGGCTGCTCAAGATTCCTTCGCCTACAGATGAGCCGGAAGTTGAACTGGCGCTTGTGGTTCCGTCAGTCGGAGTGAGCAAGCTTGATGCCGACCCTACCCCACATCCGGAAAGGAGTGAAGCTGAGGCAAGCATTGCCAGTGCAACAATGGATTTATTGGTTTTCATATCGCTTTGTTTCGCTTTGTTTTATTGTAATGATAGCCTTTGCCACAGCCGCGGCGACTAATTCACTGCAAATTTACAAATAAAACGGCAATCAGCAGTTCTGTATTATATTTTTTTTACTAACTTTGCCGCCACTTATAATTACACTGCAATAAAACGGAGGTTCGGTAATGCTGAAATTCATATCTTTCGGAAGTGGGAGCAGCGGCAACTGCTACTATCTCGGCAACGACGAGGAAGCAATCCTCATCGATGCCGGCATTGGCATTCGCAAGTTCAAACGCTATCTGAAGGAATACGGACTGACCACCAGCATCATCAAGGGAATTCTGATTACCCACGACCATGCCGACCACGTGAAGGCAGTGGGTCCGCTGAGCAAGGAATACAACCTGCCGGTACACACCACCGCGCTAGTGCACAAAGGCATCACCCGGACCAACCACTCGAAGAAGACCATTGGCGAGACAAACGTGAAGGTGATTGAGAAAGACCTGGAATTCAGTATAGGCAGCTTCTGCATCACTGCCTTCGCCATCCCCCACGACTCGATGGAAAACGTGGGCTACCGCATACAGTTCCACGACATCACGTTCTGCATAATGACCGATGTGGGTATGCCCACCGAAGCAGTCAAGAACTACATAAGGCAGACCAACTACCTGGTGATCGAGGCAAACTACGACATGGAGATGCTTGTCAACGGCAAATATCCAAAACAGCTGCAGGACCGCATCATGGGCGGCAACGGACATCTCTGCAACACGCAGACAGCCGCACTACTGGCAGAATGCTTCCACCAAGACCTCAAGTGCGTGTGGCTCTGCCATCTGAGCGAAGAAAACAATCATCCCGAGCTGGCACGCAAAACCATCGAGTTCCATCTGCGCAACTTCGGGATAAATGCCGGCACAGACTTCAAGCTCGAAGTGCTGCGAAGGCTCATACCTACCGGGCCATTCATGATAGAGGAACAGGACCGTTCATGACAGAGGAACAGGAAACTTACGTAATCACTCAATACAAATCAACAAAAGAAGTTATGAGTTATTTAGTTGAAGACAAGAGACGAGTCACCACACACAGACTCATCGAAATGAAGAAGGAAGGCAAGAAGATTGCCATGCTCACATCGTATGACTACACCATGGCACAGATTGTGGACTCTGCCGGCATGGACGTGATTCTTGTCGGCGACTCTGCATCAAACGTGATGGCAGGCAACATGACCACACTCCCCATAACCCTCGACCAGATGATTTACCACGCAAAAGCAGTGGTGAGAGCCACGAAAAGAGCACTCGTCATCTGCGACATGCCGTTCGGCACCTACCAGGTGAACCCGACAGAAGGCGTTACCAATGCCATCCGCATTATGAAGGAAAGCCACTGCGACGCACTGAAGCTGGAAGGCGGAGTGGAGATAATCGACACAGTGAAGAAAATCCTTGCTGCAGGCATCCCGGTGTGCGGACACCTCGGGCTGACTCCGCAAAGCATAAACAAGTTCGGCACCTACACCGTGCGTGCAAAGGAAGAGAAAGAAGCAGAGAAACTGGTGAGCGACGCCCATGCCCTTGCCGATGCAGGCTGCTTTGCACTGGTGCTGGAGAAAATCCCAGCCGCACTGGCAGAGAGAGTGACCAGAGAACTGAGCATCCCGGTAATTGGCATCGGAGCCGGGCCATGCGACGGACAAGTGCTCGTAGTGGCCGACATGCTCGGAATGTCGAAAGACTTCTCGCCCAAGTTCCTCCGCCGCTATGCCGACCTCAACACCATCATGACCGAAGCCATCGGCAACTACATCACCGACGTGAAGAGCGGCGATTTCCCGAACGAACAGGAAAGATATTAGGCTGAAAGGCTTCTTGCAAGACCATTTTCGGAAACGAGGAGATGCCATTGCATGCATGCAAAGCCTTCATTCGCATTGAAAAGTACGTATTGTTTGCATGCAAAGCCTCCATTCGCATTGAAAAGTACGTATTGTTTGCATGCAAAACCTACTTTCATGATCAAAAACAAGTATTGCGTGCAAGCAATGCCTCCATTCACATTGAAAAGTACGTATTGCATGGACGCAAAGCCTACTTTCACACTCAAAAGTAGGCGTTGCGTGCAAGCAATGCCTTCATCACTTTCTCAAAGCCAGCACAATTTTGCCCATATACATGGAGTGAATGCCAGCCGGGAAGTCGGCATAGAGTTGTTTGGGCATGTCGCCAAAGCCTTTGGGATCGAAGGGCGCATGATAAATCATCTCACACTCGAACACAGTCTTTGCCTCCTCGAAGTATGGAGTGCCATGATCAGTGTAGAGAGTATGCAAACCCATTGCCTTTGCCTTGTCACCGTCACGTCCACTGTGACTGCCCATATAATCGAGAATGTCACTGTGGGCTTCATCGAACTCCATAACTGTAAAATACTTTGCTTTCTCCATATACTTAAAGGTGTAACGGGCTGGAGCCACATAGACTGTCATCAGCGACATGCCACCTTCCCAAATGTTTCCGAGAGCACCCCAACCTATGGTCATCTCGTTGCAGTCGGTACTGTCGCCGACAGCAAGCAGCAGTCCCCTTCCCTTGAAATAGGTAAACGGATTGCCATGGAAATCGGTGGTCACATCGAACTCTTCAAATTCATCCGATGACCTGACCGAATCCTGCACCGCTGCATTTTCCGTGCTTTCATCCACATTTTCTTCCCCGGCTGTCTTGTCCTCGATCATAGCCAATCTCACGGACACTACCACAAGGGCTATTGCCAACACAATATTCAATAACTTTGATGTATTCATATTCTAATGCATTTAGTTGTAAATTCACTTGGACGACTGCCCCGTCTTGAGAAGTGTGCCCATCGGACATACGAAACGGCAATAGGGTCGTGTGACAATGAACGACAGAATCACAAAAGCCACTGCCAGCGCAATGACCACCCACGAAGCCGACTGGAAGATGAATGCCGAAAACGGTTCGTAGTCAGTCCAGTCGCTCCACACACCGCCCCAAATGCAAAGCATCAGCACTGCCCAAAGCACTTGGCGGAACAGATCGAGACGTTGCAGAGTTTTTCCACTAAGCTTCATCTTGTACTTCACACACTTGCCCGCAACCTGCTGCAACGAACCGAACGGGCAGACATGGGTGCAATAGTACGATTTTTTTCCGAAGATCGGATAGACGAATGCCGTGACAATCATGACGAAGGGGATGATGACGGCATACACATTGATGCCATGCGCCATGAAGCCCAGCAGCGAAGTATAGGAAAGGAATGCACCGCACCAGAAACCCAACACCACGACATTGAGCACTAACTGAACGAAGTGATACTTCCTGTTCCTGACGAAAAGCGGAAGGACTGCAGCCATAAGCACCACAATAAAGCCGACAATGTTCTTGGGCGAACAGTCGAACGACTGCTGGGACAAGTGCCATCCGTTTCCGTTGCCGCTGCCATCGCCATTGTTCTCCGCATCCAAGGCCTGTTGGCGCTGCACATACTGCAAGCCACGCAGCACATTCCCAATGATTGCCTTCGACGAGAATGTAGCGCCCGACACTGCATCCACTTCCCTCTGCATCGCCTCACCGATGGTCTTGCCATTCCACGTCTCGAGCAAGACAGAAGCACGCTCAAAAAAATCCTCGGTCTCGGCATTCTCAAGTGCTTTCACCTGCTGCACCTTCCCGTCCTTGACCGTAATCTCAAGAGGTACCTTGCCTGCATATCCAGCGATGTCGGAAGCGAGATCAGTGGTGTTGACAACAATCGAACCATCAGAGAGCGTGCGCAACGTATCGTTGTCTACAATCTTCGCAGCTTCCGCTTTGGGTCGAATCTCAAGTCCCATCCACTCGCCGTACTTCACGACTGCAAGCGACGAAAGAAGCAGCAGACACACTAGGAGACTGCACACTTGTTGTAATTTATTGTTTATCTTCATACTGACTTTAGAAGGCAACTACCCGGCAATCATTGACCACCAGAAACACTACCGGTTGTCCAACGACTTGCGACCGGTTGTCCAGCGATTTGCGACCGGTTGTCCAACGGCTTACGAACGTTCGTCCGAAGACTTGCGAACCAATGTCCGTCGACAACTATTGCTGAGCACTTACCTTTAGAATTCCATTTTTTGTAAAAGGCTCCTCCACCCAAAGATGAAAGAGCCTTCATTTATTACTTTCGTTCTGCTTATGCCAAAGTAGGAACTACCTGGGCAATAAGGATGAGCACGAGCAAACCAAGGATTGCATAAAGCTCAGGGAACACAGCAAGCACCATTGTTGTACCGAAGGCATTGTAGCCGCCGCCGATGGCACTGATACCGTTGGCGCAGACTTTTGCCTGACGAATGGCTGAAATCAATGCAACGAGTCCCAATGCAAGTCCGGCACCGAATACGGCTGATGCCTGTGCCATTGACATGCTCTGAGTTACCAATGGATTGAGGATGAAGAATCCCACGAATCCATAAAGTCCCTGTGAAGACGGAAGGGCTGCAAGTCCGATGTATGAACCTGATGCTCCCGGATTTTTCTTGAATGCGCCGATGGCTGCATTTCCACAGATTGTTACTCCGTAGGCTGAACCTATACCAGACAGTGCAACTGCAAGTGCGATGCCTACGTAAGCTAAAAGAATTGGTGTCATAATTTAATTGATTTGTTTTTGATGGATTAACTCTGCCACCCATGAGAAGGGCTATGCACGGCACGAGAACCCTGGTTATTAATATGAGATTTTCTTTATTTCTTTATCTTGAACGGATTGTACTCTGTTCCTCCGCCCTCAAACTCTGCATTCTTGAAGTACTCCACGAATGTGAGTCGCATAGGATGGACGAACGATGAAATCATACACAGCGCAAAGTTGATGCCATGACCAAGCAGCAGGATAATCACCAACGGAAGCCAGCGAACTGCCCAAGGCATTGACGACGTGAGGTCGATTGCCAACGAATTGAACACGCTTCCCAGGATTCCTCCAGTGAGTCCCAAGGCAAACAGACGGATGTAACTCAAGAGGTCACCCAGTAAACCTGTTGCCATGCCATAGACTGCCCACACTCCGGAACCAAGGTTCTTTACTGTTCCTATTATCGGTTTGTTGTACACATCGGGTGTGTTGAGGAAGAAGATTCCCACACACGACACTGCTATCAACGCATAGAATACGTACTGCATGAAAACGGGCCATTCGAAACCGAAGATAGGGAAACCGAAGAGGAGAGTTGCACTCAACAAAGCCAACACCCATGAGAACTTTCCGACTCCAAATATGAAACCGTAGTTCTTCACTGCCTTGCATCCTGCCATGACCATACCGAGCAGCACCTGCACAAGTCCTACAATAACGGATATTACCATCATCGGCGAGTAGCCAAGGAACTTGTCCTTCAGACTGTCGTTCACGAAATAAGGTTGCATTGGTTTCACCCATTCCCAATCGACTGTTGAAAGGTCGATTCCGAAGAATGTTCCGGTCACGAGTCCGCATACGATTGTCATGCCGCCAAGGAATGCGCCCAACAGACCGAACTTCTTGAAGTCGGGCTTAAGAGCACATATGAGCAGACTGATTGCCATAATGAAAAGTCCGTAGCCGGCATCACCCATACACAAGCCGAAGAACAGCATGAAGAACGGGGCGAACATCGGAAGCGGATCGATATCGTGGTAGTTCGGCAACGAATACATCCTCAGAATTGGTTCGAAGAGTGTTGCGAACTTATTGTCGTGTATCTTTATAGGCACATTGTCGTCGAAATCAGGGTCGGACATCTCATAGAAGATATGTTCCTTCTCCAGATAGTCAACGACAGCATCCTTATTCTCGTCAAGAACCCAACCCACTAGCAGACGCACTGCATCATTGGCAATGGACTCATGGCTCAGATGCACTTTTGACAACGACACATCATTTTCGTTGGCTGTCTGACCGGCAAGAACAACGTCCTTGTACTTTTGTTCTACAAGCAACATGCGGTCGTGTATCAGAGCTTCCTCTGCCTCCAGCCGATGTTTCTCTTCCTTGTATTCGGAGAGTTTCTTTTCTGGCATCACCAGAGCTTCGGCTGTGATATCCGGCTTCTCCTTTGAGAATATCATGAAATAGGTCTTGCCATCGACATCATTCACACGAGTGGCAAAGTAATTGTCTTCCCACTCTTTCTTGAATGACTTTGAAGAGCAGACATAGAAGGAAATCACGTATCCCTGGTGCTCAAGGATGCGGATATTCTCCCAATCGAACTCTCCCCACGGGGTGAGTACAGCGATGTCCTTCTCCACATCATCCAACTTGTGTCTGCAGGCCAGTTCCTCTTCTTCCAACTTCTCGACAAATGCGACGAGATCTGTAGCCGAAGTCGTGTCGACATCAAGTGTCACATTTGGATTCCCAGTCTTGTATGTCTTTGCAGCAAAATCGAGTGCTGCAAGTACTTTCTTATAGCGTTCAGCAAGAGAAAGAGCTGACTGGAGTTCTTCGCTGGTAGCTCCTTTCTGGAGTTCATCCACATGAACCACTCCAATCGTCCGAATCGATTCAATAAACTGTTCGTATTCCTTACCAGTAACAAGGAACAGGAATTTCTTCATCTTCTTTATCATACTCGTTCCTCCTTATCTTGTTCTTCTGCTTCAGATGCATCGTCGTCCTTACGCTTCTGCTGCAAGGCCTTCAGAATCTTCTGTGATGACTTCGAGAGGTTTTCCTCGTCTTCCATAAAGCGCTTGATCTTGCGTATTGCCTCTTGATAGCCAGGAATCTGCACTTTCTCGAAAAGGTTCACTTTCTGAGTTGTCTTGCGTCGGGCGTGATCGAGCAAACCAAGTTTTGCAACAACGAATTCGTGTTCGACTGCGGTCTTGGCAAGTCCCTGAAGTAGATTGATTCCGTCAAAGTACCATTTGGGAGAGCTAAACAGTCCGAAGGGCTTCACTTCAAGACGGATATTGGTAAGAACCGGCACTCTCACACCGGCAATTTTTTTCACATCCATCTCTACGTCCTTCAAGGCAACTAACGAAGCATCGAACTCGCCCCAGAGAGCATACATGGACTCATAGCCCTTGATTTGCTCCTCCAACCGGTTGTTGAGTTCGTCTGCTTCTTTCTTTGTCTTCTTAACTTCCAGACGCAGGGCTGTCTCCTTGCTTTTGATGATAGGCAAGGTACGCTGCCGCATCTTCAGTTGCTTTTCTATCTGCTGAAGCGACGTTTTGTTATATTGAAACTTTATTGCCATAACTGAGTTTTCGAATAATCACATGTAAAAACCAACTTCACTACTTCCAATAGATATCGGTAAACTCTTTCTTGATGTTCACCTCCTCCAATGTAAAGTACTTCTTGAATAGTCCCCATGTCACATCGAGCATCTCTGTTGTATCCAGGTCGACATCAATTGCCAAGAGCTGGCTTGCATAATCCTTTGCGAACTTCAGACAGCGGTTGTCGTAGTCGGTCAAGTCGAAACCATTCTCCAACTTGGTCTTTGCATTGGCTGCATCTGAATAGAGTCGGATGGCTGCATTCATAACCTGACTGTGATC
Organism: Bacteroidaceae bacterium; assembly: GCA_963640465.1. GTDB lineage: Bacteria > Bacteroidota > Bacteroidia > Bacteroidales > Bacteroidaceae > Colivivens. The sequence goes on from CAVHYP010000021.1 coordinate 33,895, forward strand.
CTTGCGTGTCTTCTTTCCTGCAACCAACTGCTTCAGACGTGAAAGTGAACGGAATGGGTCGACAATGACCTTGCCTATATCTGAATCACGGCGCAGATAGAGCTGACCTTCTGTGATGTAACCTGTGTTGTCAGGCACTGCATGTGTGATATCGCCACCTGCCAATGTCGTAACGGCAATGATGGTTATTGAACCACCACCTGCTTCGTCTGGGAATTGTACTGCCTTCTCGTAAATCTTTGCGAGGTCGGAATAGAGTGAGCCAGGCATAGAGTCCTTTGACGGAATCTGGTCCATACGGTTGCTGACTATCGCAAGTGAATCGGCATAGGATGTCATGTCTGTAAGCAGTACGAGCACTTTCTCATGTTTCTCCACTGCAAAATATTCGGCTGCGGAAAGAGCCATGTCAGGAACAAGCAAACGCTCCACTGCCGGGTCTTCTGTAGTATTCATGAAACTGATGATACGGTCAAGCGCTCCTGCATTTGAGAATGTGTTGCGAAAGAAGTAATAGTCATCGTTTGTCATACCCATACCGCCAAGAATAATCTTGTCAGCCTTGGCACGCAATGCCACCAAAGCCATCACTTCATTGAACGGTTGGTCCGGGTCGGCAAAGAACGGAATCTTCTGTCCTGACACAAGGGTATTGTTAAGGTCAATGCCGGCAATACCTGTGGCAATCAGTTCACTTGGTTGCTTACGGCGTACAGGGTTGACTGAAGGTCCGCCAATCTCCACTTCTTTTCCTTCAATCTCAGGTCCACCATCAATCGGTTCGCCATAAGCATTGAAGAAACGTCCTGCCAACTGGTCGCTTACCTTCAACGATGGTGATTTTCCGAGAAATACAACCTCTGCATTGGTAGGTATGCCTCCGGTTCCTTCGAACACCTGAAGTGTAACCTCATCGCCTGCAATCTTTACTACCTGTGCAAGCTTACCGTCTATTCGTGCCAATTCATCATAACCAACGCCTGTGGCTTTCAACGAACAAGTGGCCTTTGTGATCTGGCTGATCTTTGTATATACTTTTTGAAATGCTTTTGCCATAGTAATTATGCTTTATGAGGTTTCATCATATCCTTAATCTGGCTTACATAGTCATTATACTGATCTGACTTGTAGGCAGAATAGTTCATTTGTTTACACAAGTTTATCATCTTCTTGAAGAAGTCAACCACATCGAGGAAGTTGTCGAACTGATAATCCACCTCACAAATCTCGGTCACCAAGTCCAGAATCTCTTCCTGACGCTCAAGCGATGTCATGGCATCCACCTCATCGAATGCATCCTGTTGGAGGAGCACATAGTCGATGACCTCTGACTTCCAGAATGTCTCGTGGTAATCCACAGGCACACCATCGTCGCCCAAGATGTTGATTTGCTCTGATATTTCCTTTCCTCGCTGCATACGCGTCTTCAATGCCATCACCTTCGGTATCCACTGGTCATTGATCTTCTTTGCCACGTATTCCTTGAATTCCGGATACTCAAGATATTTTGAATATGAATCTATCGGGTTGACTGCCGGATAGCGCTTCTTGTCGGCACGGTCCTGCTCCAGTCCATAGAAGCAACGTGCTACCTTCTTTGTATTCTCTGTCACCGGTTCCTTCAGGTTACCTCCTGCAGGTGAAACTGTTCCGATGAACGTAACTGAACCTACTTCACCATTATTCAGGTAAACATATCCTGCACGTCCATAGAAATTACTGATGAGCGCTCCCAAATCCATAGGGAAGGCATCTGGTCCAGGAAGTTCCTCCATACGATTGGACATCTCACGCAATGCCTGAGCCCAACGTGATGTTGAGTCTGCCATAAGCAACACGCGCAATCCCATTGACCGATAGTACTCTGCCATAGTCATTGCCGTGTAGACTGAAGCCTCACGAGCAGCAACTGGCATGTTTGATGTATTGGCAATAATGATTGTACGCTCCATCAATTTGCGTCCGGTATGCGGGTCAACCAACTCTGGGAATTCAGTGAAGATTTCCACAACCTCATTCGCACGCTCACCGCAGGCTGCAATGATAACGATATCTGCCTCTGCCTGCTTTGATATTGCATGCTGCAGAACTGTCTTTCCTGTTCCGAACGGACCTGGAATAAAGCCGGTTCCACCTTCAACGATTGGGTTGAATGTATCTATCGTACGCACTCCGGTCTCAAGCAATTTGAACGGACGTGGTTTTTCCTTATAATTAGTCATGGCATACTTCACGGGCCAATGCTGAATCATGTTGACCTTCAGTTCCTCGCCATTTTCTTTTGTCAGTACTGCGATTGTGTCAGTTATCTTATACTGTCCGGCAGGTGCTATTGTCTTTACACGTGCCTTACCTTCCATCTGGAACGGCGCCATGATTTTCAATGGCTGGGCATTCTCTTCAACTGTTCCAAGCCAGTCTGACGATTGCACAGTATCCCCCACCTTCACCAGTGGCTTGAAATCCCAAATACGGTCTTCGTCCAACGGATTGGTGTACCGTCCACGCTTGAGGAATACACCTTCCATCTTGTTAAGGTCATTCTGCAAGCCGTCAAAATTCTTTGACAACATACCTGGGGCAAGTTTCACCTCAAGCATGTGACCAGTGAAGTCAGCAGGAGAACCGACTTTCAGTCCACGGGTGGACTCAAATACCTGGACGTACACATCAGAGCCTACAACCTTAATAACTTCAGCCATAAGCCGGTCGCCTCCTGTCTCAATGTAACAAATTTCGCCCTGAGACACCGGACCATCGACTCCAAGAGTTACCATGTTGGCTATAACGCCTTTAACAGTTCCTTTAGTCATAATTTATATCTATCTATTATTTTCTTACTTAATAAATTCTTCTGGCACCTTAGTTTCATTCTTACTTGATGAATAAATCCGGTACCTGGCTTCATCCTTACTTGATAAATTCTTCCGGCACCTTAACCTCACTGCGGAGATTCTCTATGATTTGTCTGAATTTGGCTTTACCTTCTTCCACATCAAGCATTTTCCAACGCTCTAGTATTTCCAACTTACAGAAATAGGCAAAGAGTGCTTCGATGGAGAAAATGTCTGTCATTGCATTCTCATCCAACCAAGTCCACCGGAAAGCATCCATATCCTTTTCTTTCATGACAGGGTCGGTTTCCTCTGCAATCTTCATCAAGTCGGCAACATAATCGAACTCACGGGTCAATTCAAAGTCCTTCGTGTTGTTAGTCTTGATCATCTCCGTCACCTCATTGTCGCCCAGTATATAGTCAGCCACATTCAGTCCGTTCCGCTTGGCAATAAGCCCTGTAAGAATGTTGGTGATATTGAAATTGAATGTGTACCAGTCGGAAATCAATCCGTTCGGACATTTCATCGCAAACTGATAGTACGCCAGCATCATCGCATCCTCGGGGAAATAGTTTGAACTCTGACTGTTGTACTCATAGTTACGCGCATATTCCGACATGAAAGAAGGGAAACGATGGACATTGAAGTTCATGTCCCTTGCCGATTTAATCAAGTCCTGATACTGTTCAAGCACAAAATTGCCATACAAACTGATTTCCGCATTGGGGTCCTTAAGAAGCTTAACTAAGTTCAGACAATCATACCTCAAGAAGAAATAATAAAGTAGCTTTATGTCTTGTTCAGTAAGCGCACCATAGCATTCTTCTTTCAGCTCACCAACAGTTCTCGCCTGTTTCATATCCGACAGGGATATCTCAGGCAAGCCTGCCATCAAACAATAATAATGTCCCATCTTTGGTTAATTCTCAATTCAAACAGTAATGACATCACACCTTATATAATATATAAAGGTATCATACTTTTACATTTTACTTGGAGAGTAAACTGCATTTTACTTGGAGAGCAAGTCAACAAGCTGTGGACGAAGGAAAGACTTGAAATAATCTTCGAATTCCTTCTCTCCGAAATTCACCTTGTATGAACCGTCTGCAGGTTCAATAGTGAACAGTGCATCCTGCCCGTGAACACCCTGAATCTTCACGCCCTTGTCAAGCAAAGACTTTGCTTTGGAAACGAACACTGCCTTAAGGCTTTCAGCATCCTCCGTAGAGATGACGATATCCTCCTGTGCGCCCCATTTCTCAGCAAGTTTCAGAATAAACTGATTCATGAAAGCCTTGTCAGCCACAACAGACTTTACGACTTCATTCACACTGGAGTCCGTCAAGACATTCATCACTTCTGTTTTCAAAGCGCTGAGCGCCTGACCGGCATACATCTTCAATTCTGATTTTGTATTCGCATTCAAAGCATCAGCCTCTTTCTTGGCAGCAGCAACAATTCCGTCTGCCTGCACCTTAGCTTCATCAATGATTTTAGCCGACTCAACCTTAGCTGCAGAAACGATTTTCTCCGCCTCTGCCTTACCTTTTTCGATACCCTCATTAAGGAGTTTATCTGTCAGTTCTTGTATTTTACTTTCCATATACGACTGCTTATTTTTTCAGCGTACAAATATAATGTTTTTTTTTCAACGAAACAAATCAATCGATGAAATAAGTCGTGATTTTATTGACTTGAGCCACAAAACAAAGACAATTATATGACGGTAAACACCGAATTGCCAAATACAAATTGCAAAGCATGGCTCAAATTAAGAGAGAACAAGAATTTAGACAAGAATAAAAAAGACCTGAGGTAAGAGAAAAAGAATACGGCATATTCAATGAATTCAACGCTTGTGGATTTCAGTTATCTTCAACGTAACGATTTCTCTCACTCAGAATTTCCGCCTCGGACAAACATGATTAATGACAAAATTACGTTCTAGTATACGTTGATTAATTTTTAGAAGAGCCATGTTTGAAATGCGAGCTGTCGCTCGAGTGTCATCGTCTGTGCTCTCGGAGAGAGCTGGCTCCAATTCTTGGCTTTTATTTTCTCGAATTCGGAAAATTCGGGACAGAATCAAAGTAAAAGTAAAGGCACAAAAAAACAGGTCCTCGGGACATGTCCTGAAGACCTGTTAGAG
>CAVHYP010000022.1:0-20465 GCA_963640465.1 Bacteroidaceae bacterium
CTGTCTGTCTGTCTGTCTGTCCGCTGCACTAGTTTATGCCCCTCTCTCCTCGTCTTATTTTTCTCTACCAAGCTCCATCTCTGAGTCTGCCGGGTAGGGCGAGTCGCAGGTTTCCGACGTGCCAGACTGCAAACACGAATTTTCATAACAATAATCACCATACAATGGCCATTAATTTGTCATCAATCTTGTTCCGAATAGTTCGGATTATATGTCCTTTAGTAGAGGGTTTAGGAGGGACTTTTCCTTGCTCCTTCGGAGAAAGTTAGCTTCTAGCGCTTGATATTCTTGTATCAGAATAGCCGTCGTGTCAGCCTTAGATTGATGACGGGGTAAACTTTCAGTTTTGACATTGTGTCGACGTAGTCGGCAAACTTTCCTCGCAGGTTCTGAAGGTCATTGCGTACATTGGTGCCGTCGTGCATGGTGATGGTGGGTGTACCTCCCCACATGAGCATGCCAGCATCAATGGAGATGGAGGTGCGGTGATCCTTGGTGAGGTTGGCAGAATAGCCAATGCCGAGATAAGGCCGGAAACTGTTTGTCTTTGTGTTTGCCTTCAGCATATTGTTGCCGTCGGGTGTGATGCGGTATTCATCTCCCTTATGATGCATCAGTTCGCCTTTGGCATAGCGTATGTCTCCTTCTTCATGCAGTACATCGCCTGTGATCGGGTCGTATGCTGTGTAGTCCCAGGGTATGTCCTCGTCTGCATAGATGTCGTGTGAATATTCGCCTACGACGATTCCCATCTCTCCATATTCCAGTACCCGTTCGGTGAATGATTCCGGCATATAGATGGCGTTTCCGTTGTACTCGAGTATTGGATTTTCCGACAGGGCGCTCCTATACATATTATTATATATAGTGATGCCCATGAGGGTTGTCATGTCGGTTGCAGTGTTGTAGACTTTGGAGATTCTTGAACTGCCCAGGTAGAATCCTGCGGTGACGTGCCAATGCTTGTTGTTCCGGAATGGAAAGATATCGACCAGAAACTTGAAGTTGTTGAATGTTGCCTCTCTGATGGTGCTCACATTCTGGTTGATGGGGTTTCCGGTGACGTTTTCCAACAGGTCGCACAGTTCGTTGAGGCGTACCGTCGATTGTGTCTTGTTCTCTTCGGCTGATAGGGTAGGGTCGGCTTTACCTATTGCTGTTTCAAACGTGATGTGCTTCTTCATGTGGGGCATGAACGATGCTCCGGTGCGCACTTGTATGTAGTCGTTGACTGGCATTCCCACGTCGAAACCGATACCGTCTGTTCCGGCGGTGACAGATACGTCGACATGATTCAACTGTATCTGTGCCTGTGATGTGGCAATCGACATTATTGATATCAGTGGTAGCAAAACAAGTTTCTTCATCTTTCATTGGTTTGAGTGCTGCAAAGTTAAGAAAAAGATGGCTAACAACAAGGCTTGGAGAGTCAAAATGCTGTTATTTGATGGGTTTTGATATGGAATAATGAAATAAAAGTCCTCAATTGTTTTGTCGGTTTGTAAAAAAGCGCTACCTTTGCAAGCCGATTATTATCAAGGGAGGCATGATGGTCCTCCTGAACGGGTGTGTAGATAGTGCTGACTTTGGCCGGTTGGTGTGGTCTGTGAATCATCCAATAAAAAACTACATCTCCACCGGGTTCTCGTTAGTGGCTCGGGAATGGAGTAATTTTTTGTGATATTAATTGAACATTAAAAGAAGAACGAAAATGAATACATTAAGTGCACAGACTCGTTGTGTCACACCAGAAGAAGCTGACAAGCAATGGGTCGTTGTAGATGCAACAGATCAGACAGTTGGTCGCCTTTGCTCAAAGGTGGCAAAGATTTTGCGTGGCAAGTACAAGCCATGTTTCACTCCAAACTTGGATTGCGGTGACAATGTCATCATCATCAATGCAAGCAAGATCAAGTTCTCTGGAAAGAAGTGGAGCGACAAACAGTACATCACATTCTCTGGTTATCCAGGTGGTCAGCACAAAATGAACCCAACTGAGTTGGCAAAGCGTCCTAACGGTTATGAGAAAATCATCCGTCACGCAGTAAAGGGTATGCTCACCAAGGGTCATCTTGGAGCAAAATTGCTCGGCAACCTTTATGTATATGAAGGAGCAGAACACAAGCAGGAGGCTCAGAGCCCTAAGGTAATCGATATTAATACACTGAAATAAATAAAGAAGATATATGGAAATGATTAATGCATTAGGTCGTCGTAAAGCCGCAGTTGCTCGCGTATATCTTACAGAGGGTACAGGCAAGATCACTATCAACAAGAGAGATCTTAAGGAGTACTTCCCGTCAGAACTGATTCAGTTTGTTGTAAAGCAACCATTGAACCTTCTTGATGTTGCTGACAAGTATGACATCAAGGTCAACGTCTATGGTGGCGGTTACACTGGCCAGTCTCAGGCTCTTCGCCTTGCCATTGCACGTGCACTCGTAAAGATCAACGCAGACGACAAGAAAGCTCTTCGTGCAGAAGGATTCATTACCCGCGATTCTCGTGTTGTTGAACGCAAGAAACCAGGTAGACCAAAGGCTCGTCGCAGATTCCAGTTCAGCAAGCGTTAATACAAACATATTGTCATCCTTCCTGTGGACTGCATTTCTGTATGTGCCACAGTGGGGAGGACATGAGCTTGGACAGGGGTTTAGTATCTAAACTCTCAAGATCCTCCAAAGGCTACTTGGGAGCTGGTTTTCAAACTAAAAGGAAAGTAAACAAAAAAATCAAACAAGAATTATGTCTAGAACTAATTTCGAACAATTATTGGAAGCAGGTTGTCACTTCGGACACCTCAAGAGAAAATGGAATCCTGCAATGGCTCCTTATATCTTCATGGAGCGCAACGGTATTCATATCATCGACCTCAACAAGACTGTAGACTGTGTAGAAGTAGCAGCAGATGCTCTCAAGCAGATTGCAAAGTCGGGTAAGAGAATCCTTTTCGTCGCTACAAAGAAGCAGGCTAAGGAAATCGTTGCCGAGAAGGCAAAGTCAGTCAACATGCCATACGTCATCGAGCGTTGGCCAGGCGGTATGCTTACCAACTTCCCTACAATCCGCAAGGCAGTGAAGAAGATGTCAAATATCGACAAGCTGTTGGCAGACGGAACATACGACAAGTTGTCAAAGCGTGAGAACCTTCAGATTCGCCGCAAGCGCGAGAAGCTCGAGAAGAACCTCGGCTCAATTGCCGACCTTACCCGTCTTCCTGCAGCACTTTTCGTAGTTGACGTAATGAAGGAACACATTGCCGTACATGAGGCAAACCGTCTCGGTATTCCAGTGTTTGCAATTGTCGACACAAACTCAGATCCAAACAATGTAGACTTCATGATTCCTGCTAACGACGATGCTTCAAAGTCAATCGAAGTAATCATCGGTGCTTGCTGCGATGCAATTGCAGAAGGACTCGAGGAACGCAAGATAGAGAAGATCGACATGGAAGCTGCAGGAGAGCAGGACGAGAACAAGGGCGCTGCAGCCGACAGGGCAAGACGTCCTCGCAAGAATGCCAAGAAGGCAGATGATGAAGCTCAGGAAGAAGCTCCTGCTACAGCAGAGGCAGCTGAAGAAGCTCCAGCAGCTGAAAAGGCAGAATAATTGTTTAATCGAAAATAATAAATAATCATATAGGATTATGGCTATCACATTAGCAGAAATCAATGCACTTCGCCAAAAGACACAGGCAGGTCTGATGGACTGTAAGAAAGCTCTTACAGAAGCCAATGGCGATATGGAGGAGGCAATGGAAATCCTCCGTAAGAAAGGACAGCTCGTTGCAGCTAAGCGTTCCGACCGTGAGGCAGCCGAAGGTTGCGTGCTCGCAAAGGTTGACGGCAAGTTCGCTGCGATGATTGCTCTCAAGTGCGAAACAGACTTCGTTGCAAAGAATGCAGACTTCGTTGCTCTTTGCTCAAAAATACTTGACCTTGCAGTTGCAAACAAGTGCAAGACTCTCGACGAGGTAAAGGCTCTCTCAATCGATGGCAAGCCAGTTACTGACGCTGTCACAGAGCGCTCAGGTGTTACTGGTGAGAAGATGGAACTCGATGGTTACAATGTAGTTGAAGGCGACTATGTATGCGCTTACAACCACATGAACCAGAACTTCCTCTGCACACTCGTTGCAATGAGCAAGCCTTGCACTGAGGATGTTGCAAAGAACGTGGCAATGCAGGTTGCAGCTATGGCACCAGTTGCCCTCGACGAGGCTTCTGTTCCACAGCACGTAAAGGACGTTGAGTATAAGGCTGACGTAGAGAAGGCAAAGCAGAACCAAATCAACAAGGCTGTTGAAGCTGCCCTCAAGAAGGCTGGTATCAACCCGGCTCACGTTGACAGCGAAGATCATATCGAATCAAACACTGCCAAGGGATGGATTACTCCAGAGCAGGCAGCTCAGGCTCGTGAAATCAAGGTAAAGGTAGCAGAGGAGAAAGCTGCAAACCTTCCTGAGCAGATGATTCAGAACATCGCAAACGGAATGCTCAACAAGTTCTATAAAGAGTCTTGTCTTCTCGACCAGGCTTACATCGACGACAATAAGGTAAGTGTTGCACAGTATCTTAACAATATAGACAAGGACCTTACTGTTACTGACTTCAAGCGCTTCACACTCCGTAGCGAATAATAAAAGTCTGAATAATATTATTTTCCATAGGAGATGTCCCCTTTCGGGATGTCTCCTTTTTTGTTGTGTTGTGTGGATTTGAGTTATGCCACCGATGACAGTAAACGTTGTATTGATAATAGTCCACGAAACTTTATGCTCATTGTCAGATGAACCATACGCACGTTGACAGATGAGCCATATGCTCGTAGGCTGATGAGCCGCAAGACCATTGGATATATTATGTTTACGGAAGGTATGATGCGGAAGTTGCGGATGAAGTATTTCACTTTCTCGAATTTGTATCGGTTGATGGTGGCTTTCAGTGGTTTGGCAGCAAGGTCTTCCTAGTTCAAGACCGACTGCATGTTGAGCCATATGTATGGACGGTGTGTGTGTTCCACCGCTTTTTTCACTAGGCTCGATTTGTCGAAGCGTCGTGGGGATATGAGAACCAGATGGTTTTCGCTTTGCAGGAACTGTACAATGTAGTTCAATTTCTTCACTCTGTCTGTGAAGTACTGGGCATCGACCAATGAACCGAACTTGAAAGGGTTATCCATAATCGAAAATGTTCGTAACGAAATTTTTCGCAAAGATACGGCTTTGTTTCTGTACTCACAAGTCTTTACTCTTCTTTTCTTTGTTGCAAAAATAATGGCTTTGTTCCTGTGTGCACAAGTATTTGTCCTTTCTTGTTGTCAAAACTAAAATAATGGATCTGTATAAGGATAATGGCTTTGTCGCAAGAACAACAGTTTGGTTGCTAGAACACAAGTTTGACCGCAGAAACAATGGCTCTGCCAACTGTTCTAGCTTCCCGTTTCTGCTTGTTACATGATATTTTCTAAACTACGATGATTGAATTTGTAAGTGTATAATTCTGCCTTTCGTAACAAAAGTAGTGGCGGCGATGTCGGCTTTCAGGTGGCGTTTGCCAGTGCCGGTGAAAAAGATATAAGGAATTATTGCCCTAAAATAAATCATTGGCATAAGATTTAACAACTTTGTAATGTCAGTTCATGAAATAATCACTAATTTTGCGATAGTCAAACATAATTGTTTTCTAGGTAGATAGAATTAAACGGACGGATGTCCATCATTTATTAATTTAATTATTTAAAACAACGTTATGCAGAAAAAATTGTTTTCGCTTCTTGCCTTGATGATACTCATGGTGTCAACGGCAATGGCGCAGGTAACCACCTCAAGTATGACCGGTAAGGTCGAGGCTGACGGTGAGGACGTTATTGGTGCTACTGTGGAGGCCATTCACACGCCTTCTGGTACTCGCTACCAAGCTGTAACAAATACCAAGGGTATTTTCTCTATCAACGGTATGCGTGTAGGCGGTCCTTACAAGGTTCAGATCGCCTATGTCGGTTACGTGACAAAGGTAGTGGAGGGCATTACTCTTCAACTTGCTGAAACTTACAACCTCAAGGCTTCACTCACTGAGGACACTCAGCAACTCGGTGAAGTGCTTGTCAGTGCAAAGGCTACCAAGTTTACTACTGAGAAGACAGGTGCTTCTACCAACATCAACAATCAGATGATTGTCAACATGCCTACAGTAAGCCGTAGCATTACCGACTTCACCCGCTTGTCTCCTTACGGCGGCGACGGAATGAAATTCGCTGGTTCTGATGGACGTACAGCAAACTTCACTGTTGATGGTGCCAACTTCAACAATAACTTCGGTTTGACCTCCAACCTCCCTGGTGGTGGTAACCCGATTTCAATCGATGCAATCGAAGAACTGCAGGTGGTGATATCTCCTTTTGATGTCCGTCAGACCAACTTCATTGGTGGTGGAGTCAATGCAATCACCAAGTCTGGTACCAACACCTTCAAGGGTAGTGCATACATTTATCACAAGAATGAGAATATGCGTGGTGACGCTATTGAAGGTGAGCAGATTTCCGGCGCACGTGAAAAAGACCGCAACACCACTTATGGCTTCACTTTCGGAGGTCCGATTCTCAAGGATAAACTCTTCTTCTTCGTCAACGGGGAGATGTCAAAGACCCCGACAGTTGCCAACCGTTGGAGAGGTTCTGAGGATGGTGTGGCTGATGCCGACAACTATATCTCACGCACCACACTCTCCGACCTTCAGACAGTTTCTAACTATGTGAGGGAGAAGTATGGCTATGATACTGGTTCGTACACAAGCTTCCCAGCCGATGAGAGCAACTACAAGATTCTTGCCCGCTTGGACTGGAACATCAGCAGCAAGCATCGCCTCGCTTTCCGCTATAACTACACGCTCAACAAAGCATGGAATGCGCCCAACGGAACATCCATGAATGGCGGTGCACGTATGTCTGGTTACCGTACTTCCCAGTACTCCATGTCATTCGCAAACGCCATGTATTCTCTTGACAACAAGGTTCACTCATTCTCACTCGATCTGAACAGCCGTCTGACAGAGAACCTTTCAAACCAGTTCCTGGCTACTTTCTCAAAACTCGACGATGTCCGTGGCACCAACTCTGACGAGTTCCCGTTCATCGATATCCTGAAAGACAACCAGAATTACATGGCTCTTGGCTATGAACTTTTCACCTACAACAACGCAGTGCACAACACTATCTGGAACTTGAAGGATGACGTTACTTACTATGCAGGTGCCCACAAAATCACTGCAGGCCTCTCTTTCGAGCATCAGATGGCTGACAATGCCTATATGCGTGAGGGTACAGGCTATTACCGCTACAGAAGTCTTGAAGACTTCCTTACAGGTGCAGCACCTGAAATCACAGTCCTTACTTACGGATACAATGGCGAGACAAAACCTGTATCGCGCGTCCAGTTCAACAAGGCGGGTATCTATGGCCAGGACGAGTGGGCTATCAACGATAAGTTCAAACTTACCTATGGCTTGCGTATCGACGGTTTGTTCTTCAACAACAGCGACCTTATGACCAACAGCGCAATCTATGAGCTCGACTACGACGGCCGTCACATCGACACAGGCAAGTGGCCTTCAGCAAACATTACCTTTTCTCCACGTGTGGGATTCACCTACGATGTGTTTGGCGACAAGAGCTTGAAGGTACGTGGAGGTACTGGTCTCTTCTCCGGTCGTCTGCCTCTCGTGTTCTTCACCAATATGCCGACCAACTCTGGAATGATGCAATACCGAGCCGAACTCAATGACAAGAACGCTGCAAACAAGGGTTTCTCAATGGATGAATTTGCCGGTGGTCTCATAACTGATGCCAATGGCAAGGCTACAATCCAAGCTCTCAAGGACAAACTCTTCTCTCTTGGATACCCAAGCACTATCACTCCAGAGGAAGGAACACTTGCCAGCGATGCTTCAGTCGCAGCTGTCGACAAGCACTTCAAGATGCCACAGGTGTGGAAGACTTCTTTGGCAGTCGACTACTCAATTCCAGTTTCATTCCCATTCACCGTTACTGTAGAAGGAATCTTCAACAAGACAGTGAACGCAGCCTGTATGACCGACTGGAGCATTCCTTCAGTAGGAGGCTTTGCACGCTTCAACGGTGCCGACAACCGTCCAATCTATCCTGACGGCTATCGCACCAATACCAAAGCCTTCATCCTCAGCAACACAAGCAAAGGCTACGGATGGTCTGCCAATGTCACTCTCAACGCACAGCCAACCAGCTGGCTCAGCTTGATGGCAGCCTACACTCATACAGTGAACAAGGAAATCACCGGTATGCCAGGTTCAGACGCCGAGTCTGCATTCACTTACGTTCCAACTTCGGAAGGTCCTAACAACATCAAGCTCCACAACTCACAGTACGTGACTCCAGACCGTATCGTCGCTTCTGCTACAGCTCACGATAAGAGCGGCAACCACTACAGCCTTATCTTCGAATCATGGCGAGGCGGTTACAACTATTCTTATATGATGACCAACGACATGAACGGCGACGGTTACAACTACGATGCTATCTATGTTCCGACCGACGAGCAGGTGGCAAACAACGAGTTCCGTTTCTCTTCTGAGGACGACAAGACGCGCTTCATGGACTACGTTCACAACTCCGACTATCTGAAGAGCCGTCAGGGCAAATACACTGAAGGCTACAGTGTCTACAACCCATGGGTTTACCGTGTTGACTTCAGTTACAAGCACGATTTCAAGTTGAATGTGGCAAACACAAAGCATACACTTCAGTTCAGCTTCGACGTCAAAAACCTCATGAACCTCTTCAATTCAAGCTGGGGCGTGATGAAGTATCTTAACCCTGAAATCGGTTCAGATGCCCGCATCCTTACTTACGACGGTGTTGATGCAGACGGTTATGCCACATTCTCTACTCCGGCTTCAATCAGTGGCAACACCAAGACATTTGTGCCTTACCATGCCATCGGCCAGTGCTGGTATGCTTCTATCGGTATCAAGTATATTTTCAACTAATAATAAAATCAAGACAATATGAAACTGAAATATTTAATTCTATCATTCATTGCTGTCCTTGCCGTATTGGTCGGATGCTCAGATGATGATTCAGCTACATTGCTCGACGAAGTCCAGGTTTCATCTTCTTATGTAGCAATCTCCACCGACGGCGGTTCAACTACAATTACAGTCACAGCCAAGGACGAGTGGGAAATCGACACTACAGCTGTCAACGGTTGTCCCACATGGCTCAAGATAAGTCCTGTTAAGGGTGTTGCCGGCAGGACCGACGTCACATTTTCAGCCGACAAGACGGAGGACGGACGCTCAGCAACCGTTTACCTTGTCTGCGCAGGCAAGAAGCAAACCATTAATGTAATCCAGGGGGTTTCATCCATTCCTTCGGCCACAGTGGCTGATGTTATGGCCGGTCCGGAAAGCAAGACCTATCAGGTTACTGCAACCGTGATTTCAGTCACAAATACTTCTTATGGTAACCTCTATATCAACGACGGTACAAGCGACACTGATCTCTACATATATGGTCTCTTCAACGCCAAGGGCCAGTATCCTTCTGCTGCAGCAGGCGGCTGGGACAGCTTTGGCATCAAGGTTGGCGACGAGATCACTGTTGTAGGTTCAAAGGTTGTTTACAGCGGTACTGTAGAGTTCAAGGATGCTACTCTCGTTAGCGTAACCAAGTCTCTTATCAGTGTTGAAACTCCTACATTCTTCGACCTTAATTCCAATGAGGTTGCTTCTGTTCCTTCTGATGGCGGTTTCGCTCAGATGGCCATCTCTTGCACAAGCGGCAACGCTGTTGAGATTGAGATTCCAGAGGACGCTCAGAGCTGGATTACTACTGCTTTCGGTGGCGTTTCTTCTTCATCTGCCATGCTGAAGGTTGGTGCTAACACAGGTGCTGCTCGTAGCGCTGATGTTACATTCAAGACAACTGACGGTGAGAAGGAATACACTGCTGTCGTAACCATCGTTCAGGATGGTCTCGCAGGCACTAAGGAAGTTCCTTTCACTGTTGAGGAAGCTATCGCTTACTGCAACAAGCTTGGTGCAGAGTCTGCAGCTGATGTCTATGTGAAGGGTAAGGTTTCCAGAGTGCTCTATGACTTCTCTGCAAACTATGGTACAGGTACATTCTGGATTTCCGACGACGGCACATTCAACGGTGCAGAGAACGGTAAGTCTTCTGACGACAAGGCTCACGATTTCGAGGTTTACTCTGCATACTGGTTTGATAACCAGCAGTGGGTTGAGGGCAATAAGCAGCTGAGCGTTGGTGACGAGGTTGTCATCTGCGGTAAGGTTACTCTTTACAACGGACTCGGTGAGACTTCTTCAAAGAAGGCTTATGTATACAGCGTTAATGGCGTAAGCGATGATGCCAACGGACTCGGCTCAGAAACTTATCCGTTCAATGTGACTGGTGCAATAGCAGCTGCAAAGGCTAAATATGCAGGAAATGTCTACATCAGCGGCCTGGTTTCAAAGGTGCTCTACAGCTTCTCTGCAAGCTACGGCACAGGTACATTCTGGCTTTCTGACGACGGTGCATTCAACGGCGCTGAGAACGGCAAGTCGACTACCGACACTGATCACGACTTCGAGGTTTACTCAGCTTACTGGTATGGCAACCAGCCTTGGCAAGAAGGTGACGAGCAGATTGCTGAAGGCGATGAAGTCATTGTCTATGGTGCTCTCACTACTTACAATGGCATGGCAGAGACTTCTTCAAAGAAAGCATACGTTTGTGGCAAGGCAGAAACGACAAAATAATACATAAAGAAAAATTTCTCTCATAGTCGGGGGGTGCATTCCATGCGGGATGCACCCTTCTTTGGCTTTTGTCTGGTTTTGTTCAGTTCGGATATCGTGAAATAAGGGGTCTTCCGGAATTTGGAGTGATGGCTATTAGGAACATATATACATCTGTCATAATTGAAGTTATGCAAAGTGTTTTTATATAAGGACTTTCATGTAAATCCTACCATCCAAAAGCATCCTAATCGTTGCTATGTCTGAATTAGAGATACCCGAATCTCTTCGACCTGTAAATAAAGATGCTATAAATTCCTATAATTTTCCAAACTGCAGATCTTCAAAGAGTTTGTAACATCACTCCAAATTCCGGATGAGCCTTAAAAACCGCTAATTTTCACTCAAGACCCGCTAGTTTTGCACCCCCCCCTGAAACGCTAATTTAATTGAGATTAACTCGATTTGGCGCCCTTGAAGAATTAATTGAAACACATGGATTGGGTAGTTGACATGGCTTGTGATTTGTTGGCTATACGATTTGCTTTTTAATTGAGCTGGTGATTGAGTATTTGATTGAACTGTTGGGGCTCGGTTCAGCCCTTTCAATCCTTATATCGCAAAAGCCCTTTCAACCGACAAACCTTTTCTCTGGCTGGACTGTAATTCCCCCCCCCCATGGTCAGAGAATCTTTTTTTCTAGTCAGAGAAAAAATTTTTCCCAGTCAGAGAAATAAACTCGGGGTAGGGTAGCGTCGGTAGTCTGTCAGTTGTTGCTTTCAGTTCGCACGCCTGAATCTTGATTTGTTCCCTTAATTTACCTCTCAAGGAGATTCCGATTTGCCTCTCAAGAAAATCTCGATTTGTCGCTCAAAAGAATATTGACCGCGAGCAAATAGCGAAAATAATAGTTAATAAACCCGGCGTGGCATGTATTTTTCACTATGACGCTTCGTATTCTCATAGAAAATGCATAACTTTGCAAGCAATAAAATTTTCAGTATTATGGCTTCATTTATTGCAGACAGAGTAGTAATGGAAGGGCTTACTTTTGACGATGTGCTGTTGATTCCGGCATATTCAGAGGTGCTTCCCAAGACAGTTGAACTTTCAACGAAATTCTCACGTAACATAGATTTGAACATACCGTTTGTGACTGCTGCCATGGACACGGTCACTGAAGCTCCGATGGCGATTGCCATTGCGCGCGAGGGAGGAATAGGTGTAATCCACAAGAATATGTCGATTGAAGACCAGGCGCGCCAGGTGTCAATCGTGAAACGTGCGGAGAACGGTATGATTTATGACCCTGTCACCATCAAGAGGGGCAAGACAGTGGGCGATGCACTTGCCATAATGGCTGAATACCACATCGGTGGAATCCCTGTGGTGGACGACGATGGCAAGCTGGTGGGCATCGTGACCAACCGCGACCTCCGTTTCCAACGCGACAAATCAGTTCTGATTGATACGGTGATGACGAAGGAAAACCTGATTGTCACTCATCAGAAGACCGACTTGGAAAGTGCTTCACAGATTCTTCTGGAACACAAGATTGAGAAACTTCCGGTGGTGGACGAGGAAAACCACTTGATTGGACTTATCACATACAAGGACATCACGAAGGCAGAGGACAAGCCGATGGCTTGCAAGGACTCAAAGGGCCGTCTGCGCGTGGCTGCCGGAGTGGGCGTGACCACTGATACATTCGACCGCATCTCGGCTCTCGTGGCTGCAGGAGTTGACGCAATCGTCATCGATACTGCTCACGGACACAGCAAGTTCGTCATTGAGAAAGTGAAGGAAGCCAAGGCTCACTTCCCAGAGGTGGACATCGTGGTGGGAAACGTTGCGACTGGCGAAGCAGCAAAGATGCTGGTGGAGGCTGGAGCAGATGCCATTAAGGTGGGAATCGGTCCGGGTTCAATCTGCACCACACGTGTGGTTGCCGGTGTGGGCATGCCTCAGTTGAGCGCAGTCTATGACGTGGCAAAGGCTCTCGAAGGCACAGGCATTCCTCTCATTGCCGACGGAGGTCTCCGCTATTCAGGCGATGTGGTCAAGGCTTTGGCTGCAGGCGGCTACAGTGTGATGATTGGTTCACTCGTTGCAGGAACAGAAGAAGCTCCGGGCGAAACCATCCTGTTCAACGGAAGGAAATTCAAGTCGTACCGCGGCATGGGATCATTGGAGGCAATGGAGAACGGTTCGAAGGACAGATACTTCCAGGCAGGAGAGAAGGACGTGAAGAAACTGGTTCCGGAAGGCATCGCAGGACGTGTGCCCTACAAGGGAACGGTGCAGGAAGTGGTATATCAGCTTGTGGGCGGTCTGCGCTCAGGTATGGGCTATTGCGGTGCAAAGACCATCGAAGCCCTGCACAGCGCTAAATTCACGAGAATCACTTCTGCTGGTGTGCTCGAGAGCCATCCGCATGAGGTGATAATAACCAGTGAGGCTCCAAACTACAGCCGTCCTGAATAAGAAAACAACCGGCAGGAAAAGCTGGTAAGAACAAGAGAAAACAGCTGGCTTGAATGACAAAACGGTCGGCTTGAACAAGAGAAAACAGCCGATAGAAAACAAAAAATAGAACAAAGTTTTTTTGAGATGAATCGAATTTTGGTATCAGTTGCTGCAGGCTTGTCTGCAATGATGGCATTTGCTCAGTCTGATCCTGTGCTGATGACAGTGAACGGGAAACAGATAACCCGCGCAGAATTTGAATACAGCTACAACAAGAACAATACGGAGGGAGTGATTGACAAGAAGAGTGTAGAGGACTATGTACCGTTGTTCATCGACTTCAAACTGAAGGTGGCTGCGGCTGAGGATGCCAAATACGACACGCTCACTGCCGTGCAGAAAGACTTGCGGAGCTACAAGGAGCAGATGCTGCTGCCTACCATCGTCGACGAGGACTTCATCGAGCGCGAGGCAAAGGCAACGTACGACAATACGGCTGTGCGATTTGCAGGACAGGACATTTTGACTGCCAGCCATATCCTCATTGGAATGCGTCAGGACGCTACCGACGAACAGCAGAGGGCAGCAAAGCAACGTGCTGATTCGCTCTACACCGTCTTGCAGAAAGGAGGCGACTTTGCCACACTCGCCAAGCAATATTCCGACGACAAGGCTTCGGCTGTGAGAGGCGGACAGCTCGGTCAGTTTGGCGAGGGAATGATGATTCCCGACTTCGAGAAGGCAGCGTATGCAATGTCTGTAGGGCAGATTTCAAAGCCAGTGAAGACAACTGTGGGATGGCACATCATCAAGTTGGAAGACCGACATCCGTTTGAGTCCTACGAATTCCATCACGACAATATCGTGAAATTCCTTGAGTCACGCGGCATAAAGACCGCTTCGGCAAACCATTATGTAGACTCGATTGCCAAGATGCGCAATTTGAGCCGTGACGTGGTGGTTTCGGAGATGTTCGAGGACTTGATTGCCAAGAATCCCAACGACAAGTTCCTTGCCCAGGAATATTACGACGGCACCATGATGTACGAAATCAGCAAGAACCAGATTTGGGACGCAGCATCAAAGGACGAGGAAGGCATCGCCAACTATTATGCAAAGAACAAGAAGAAATACACTTGGGACTCGCCTCGATTCAAGGGCATAATCATGCACACGAAGGACCAGACAACTGCTGATGCAGGCAAGAAACTCCTGAAGAAAGAGAAGGACGATGCGCTCTGGGGCAAGATGCTGGTGGCAGAGTTTAACAACGACTCGGTGAAGAACATAAGGATTGAGCACGGCATATTCAAACAGGGCGACAACGTCAATGTGGATGTGATGGTGTTCGGAGCCACAGGCGAACTGAAGGCAATGAAGGATTTCCCCGTGACCGATGTCTACGGAAAACTTCTGAAGAAACCTACTTCCTACAAGGACGTGAAAGGTCAGGTCGTTGCCGACTATCAGTCAGCAAAGGAAAAGGAATGGGTCGAAGGCTTGAGAAAAAAATATTCTTACAGCGTTGACGAGGAAGTGCTTAAAACAGTGAATAATCATTGATGATGAAATTGATGATGAAGAAGTTAATAGGATTGGTGTCTGCTTTGTCATTTTGCTCGGTGATGTCCGTTGCCCAGACAAACGACAATGTGATTGACGAAGTGATTTGGGTGGTTGGCGACGAGGCAATCTTGAAGTCCGACGTCGAGCAGTACAGAATTGACGCGCAGATGCAGGGAATGCGTTTCGACGGCGACCCTTATTGTGTTATCCCAGAACAACTGGCTGTACAGAAACTCTTTCTGCACCAGGCAGCAGTGGATTCAGTCACAGTGAGCGATTCGGAAGTATGGCAGCGAGTGGATGATATGCTCGACCAATACGTGCAGATGGTGGGTTCCAAGGAGAAACTGGAGCAGTATCAGGGCAAGACCATGTCGCAGATGCGCGAGGAACAGTTCGATGTGCAGAAGAATGCACTGCTTGTGCGTGAGGTGCAGAGCAAACTGATAGGCAACACGAAGGTGACGCCAGCCCAGGTGCGCAATTACTTCAAGGGAATGCCTGAAGACAGCCTTCCGTTCATCCCTACAAAAGTGGAAGTGCAGATACTGACCCTTGCACCGAAGATTGCACAAGAGGAGATTGACAAGATAAAAGCTGACTTACGCAGCTACACCGAACGAATCAATTCGGGCAAGGACAAGTTTTCGACCCTTGCAATCCTCTACTCAGAAGACGGCTCGGCATCAAAGGGTGGAGAACTCGGACTTATGGGACGAGGTGAACTCGTGCCCGAATTTGCAAATGTGGCTTTCAATCTGACCGACCCCAACACAGTGAGCAAGATTGTGGAGACTGAATACGGCTATCACATTATCCAGCTCATCGAGAAACGAGGAGACAAAGTAAACGTGCGACATATATTGCGCAAGCCAAGAGCAACAGACGCGGCAATTGAAGAGTGCGTAACCCTTCTCGACTCAGTGTGCAGCAGCATTGATGCAGGCAAGACCACATTCGAGGAGGTGGTGCCAGTGTTGTCAGACGACAAAGACACACGCAACAACTACGGAACTATGGTCTACACCGACCAGAACACTTGGGAGTCTACCTCGAGATTTGAAATGGTGAATCTCCCGACAGCCATTGCACGCAATGTATCAGGCATGAACCCGGGCGACATATCCAAACCATTCACGATGGTGAACAGCCAAGGCAAGGAAGTGGTGGCAATAGTGAAACTGAAAAGCCGGATCAACGGTCACCGCGCTACGATGAAGGACGACTACCAGACACTGCAGACGGAGATTGTCAGCAAACTCAATGAAGAGAAAATCGACAAATGGATAAGAGACAAGCAGAAGACCACTTATGTCCGCATAAACGAAGGGTGGGGTAACTGTGAGTTCAAATATCCAGGATGGATAAAGGAATAAAGGTTAGACGCCGGATTGTAATCAAACTGTGTGTTGGAACTTGAAGATAAGACGTCGGATTGCAAACAATCTATGAACTGGAATAGAAAAACAAGACGACTAAACCTGAAGGAACTGACGTCAGAACAATAAAGGATAAGTGAAAGAGTGAAATTGGATTGTTCATACGGTAAGACTTATTATAGGATGCTTCTTGTGAGCATCCTATGTTTGCTTGTTGCCGTTCCTTCGTTGGCACAGAATCGTACGAAAAGGACAGATTCGCGGATTCATCTGATACACACTGATGTATTGAAAAAAACTCCTCAGGACCCTCGAGTGGAACTGCTTGTCGGTCACGTGAAGCTGAGTCATGAAGGTGCGTACCTTGATTGCGACAGCGCACGCTTCTACAGAGAGGACAATTCGTTTGACGCTTTCGGCAACGTGAAGATGACGCAGGGCGACACACTGGCACTCGACTGCGATTCACTACTCTACGACGGGTTCGGACTGCAGGCCCATGCAAGAAGCAATGTGGTGCTGACACACCGCCATTCAAAACTGGTGACAGAAATGCTGGACTACGACCGGGTTTATGGTGTGGGCATGTATCTCGATGGAGGAACTCTCTATAACAATGAAGATACGCTGACTTCGGTGTGGGGACAATACACGCCTTCCATTCATGAGGCATTCTTCACCGACAATGTGGTGCTGAGAAATCCGAAATTCCATCTTGTGTCCGACACCTTATATTATTATACGGATAAGGAACTGGCGAGAATCGTTTCTCCGACCAACATCACGACATCGGACGG
Organism: Bacteroidaceae bacterium; assembly: GCA_963640465.1. GTDB lineage: Bacteria > Bacteroidota > Bacteroidia > Bacteroidales > Bacteroidaceae > Colivivens. The sequence goes on from CAVHYP010000022.1 coordinate 16,984, forward strand.
AACCTTCGTGTATGGCGAAGCAGGTGACTACGACACCAAACACTCAAAGGCAAATCTGCTCGACCGCTCGTATGTCATAAAGGACATGCGCAGAATAATTGGCGACAGCCTTTGCTACGACAAGGAAACAGGAATAAGCGAGGCATTCGGCAATGTGGTGATAACTGACGACGAGAACTTGTGTTCGCTCAAGGGCAATTATTGCTGGTACGACGTGAATGCTGGCAATGCCTTTGCAACCGACAGAGCTATGGCAATGGAATATTCGGGGACAGACACCCTCTATGTGCACGGCGACACGCTGAGAATGTACACCTACAATCTGAATACAGACTCTGTGTATCGCAACCTGCATGCGTATCACCATGTGAGAATGTTCCGCAATGATGTGCAGGGAGTCTGCGACTCACTTGTCACACTGCAACTCGACTCGTGCACATACATGTATGGTCAACCTATACTCTGGCATGAAACACAACAGATATTCGGTGAGGAAATCCATGTGTACAACAACGACAGTACCATCGACTGGGTTCACATCATCAAGCAGGCAATGACAATAGAACAACTCGACTCCGTGTCGTACAATCAAGTGTCGGCATACGAGATGATGTGCTATTTCAAGGACGGAGAGATTGAGCACAACGAAGCACACGGCAATGTGTATGTGGCCTATTTCTTTGAGGAAAACAATGGCAACCGAGTGCTGATGAACTACACGGAAACATCTGAACTGAAGTTGTTCATGAAGGACAAGAAGGTGGACAAGATTTGGATGCCTACTGCCCAGGGTACGATGTATCCGGCTCTAAAGATTCCAGCAGACAAGCGTTATCTCAATAACTTCGCTTGGTTCGACTACATTAGACCCCTCAACAAAGACGACATCTTTGAATGGAGAAGCAAGGATGCAAAGAACATGCTGAAGAAGACTGCAGACAGAGTGCTGCCTATTCAGAATTTGAGGGAGATTAAGTGACGGGTGGTTGAAGAAGCAAAAACTGCGAATTGAAAGTTTCTGCAAAATGAAAGAGTTTGAGTGACGACTGTTTGATAGATACAAAGCGATGAATAGAAGGAAATAAAGTGTCGTCTAATTGAAGTAGATTAAGTAAAGGCAAGACGGATTATGGGAATGTTTCAAGTTAACAAGCCAAGAGGTTTCCAACACAATTATGTGTACTACGACCCACGGAAAGAACGGCTGAAGAAGATAGAGGAGAATGCAAAGCGTGAATTGGGACTGCTTCCGGAAAAGGAATTCGATCCGGAGGACATTCGCGGAAAGTTCGTCGGTGCCACCAAACACTTGAAGAGAAGGAAAGAAAGCGGACGAAAGCATGTTCCCAACAGTGTGCTTATCATAATCATCATCGCACTGATAATGCTGATGAAATATATTTACACAGGTACGTTGTTTTGATTTATGGAAGATATAATTCATTTGCTTCCTGACTCTGTGGCAAACCAAATTGCTGCCGGAGAAGTTGTTCAGCGCCCTGCATCCATCGTGAAGGAACTAGTGGAGAATTCGCTCGATGCCAGCGCCCATCATATTCAGGTGGTGGTGGTCGATGGCGGACGTTCATGCGTGCAGGTCATTGATGATGGTAAGGGAATGTCGGAAACCGATGCTCGTTTGGCTTTCGAACGTCATGCAACATCGAAGATATCGAGTGCAACCGACTTGTTCTCGCTCACTACGATGGGATTCAGAGGCGAAGCGCTGGCTTCCATTTGTGCAGTGGCACAAGTAGAACTGAAAACCCGCAGACCTGAAGACGAGGTGGGGACGTCAATCGTTATCTCCGGTTCGAAAGTAACGAACCAGGAACCGGTGGCTTGTCCCGTTGGAAGCAATTTCTCTGTGAACAACTTGTTTTTCAATGTGCCTGCACGCCGCAAATTCCTGAAGTCGGCACAGACCGAACTGAGCAATATCGTGGCAGACTTTGAGCGCATTGTGCTCACCCACCCCGAATGTGCTTTCACCCTTTACAACAACGGGACGGAAATGTATAATCTGCCGGAGGCGTCAGTGCGGCAACGTATCCTTGATGTGATGGGCAAGAAATTGAACTCCGATCTCTTGTCGGTTGAGGTTGAAACATCGCTTGTCAACCTCTCTGGATATGTGGGAAAACCTGAGTCGTCGAAGAAACGCGGCACTCATCAGTTCTTCTTCGTCAATGGGCGTTTCATGCGTCACCCTTACTTCCACAGTGCCGTGATGCATGCTTTCGAAGGACTGATTCCAGTGGGTGACCATGTGTCCTATTTTATTTATATGGCAGTCGACCCGTCATCGATTGATGTCAATGTACATCCCACGAAGACTGAAATCAAGTTCGACAATGAGCAGGCAATATGGCAAGTCTTGTCGGCAGCAGTGAAGGAGTCATTGGGAAAGTACAGTGGTGTGCCTACGATAGATTTCGACCAGGAAGACAAACCCTACATACCTACAATGATGTTTGGCAAGGATGCAAAGTCTGTGCCTTCGCCCACACCGGTCATGACGGATTACAATCCGTTTAAGGCTGCAAGCTACGGTGAATCTTTTGGTAAGTCGTCAGCTTCGAACAAATCATCAGCTCCCAACGAATGGGAGAGCCTTTACACTGGGGTAGGGAAGTCAATTGAGAAACATCCGACAGAGGATTTGGACTTGCCCCTTTGGAGTAAGGAAGAGAACGAGACGCCCGACCTTACTGCTCCCCATTTCCAGTACAAGGGACGTTACATTGTCCTTCCTGTGCTTTCTGGATTGATGCTTGTAGACCAGCATAGGGCACATGTGTGTGTGCTGTATGAACAATACATGGAAAGTATGTTCCTGCAGAAAGGAATTTCCCAAGGAATGCTTTTCCCTGAAATCATACAATTCTCCAAGCAAGAGGAAATGACTCTTGACAATATCATGGACGACCTTGAATACATAGGCTTTGAACTGACAAACCTTGGCGGCGGTTCTTACTCTATCACTGGAATTCCGTCGGGCATAGATGGAGTCAATCCCGTGACGTTGCTCCACGACCTTGTGTCGGCTGCACTTGAGACTGGCAGCAGCATCAAGGACAAAATCCATAAGGCAATAGCCCTTACGATGGCGAAGAATGCGGCAATTGTATATGGACAAGTGCTGTCGGATGATGAAATAAATGTTTTGTTGGAACAGCTCTTCTCTTTGTCGAACTCCAGGTACACTCCCAATGGCCGTCTTGTGTATTCAATCATTGAAAACAGTGTCATCGACCGACCGTTCAAGTGACGGCAGTTATACTGATGTCAACTTGCACATGGGATATGTTTTAGAGCATAAAGTGCTCAAAAACGGGTCGAGATGTAAAAAAAAAGTTGTCCGCACGCTTTTTTTTCTAGATTTGATGTCTGTTTATAAACTAAAAATACTAATTTTGCAGTTAAATATAGGGCGAACTGTCGTCTTTCGGCATGAATGCAGAGAGTTTTCGGCTCGAAAC
>CAVHYP010000022.1:20475-37785 GCA_963640465.1 Bacteroidaceae bacterium
GGTCTGGGGATGACGTGGGAAAAGAATAAAGAGATAAATGATTCATTTTTTAAATTTAAAAAAGTATTTATGAAAAAGCTTTTGATTGCACTAGCATTTGCTGGTGTGGGTACTGCAGCTAATGCGCAGACTACTCAAATTGAAACACCTTCTAAGTACACAGTTGCTACCAACTCATTCTGGTCAAACTGGTATATTCAGGCAGGTGTTGACATGTCAGTGCTTGATGTTTATCACAATGGTGAGTCTCTTCTCTCAGGAGAATGGCACAACAACCGTACATACGGTGTAAACCTCGCTGTTGGCAAGTGGTTCACTCCAGGTCTCGGACTTCGCTTGAAGCTCAACTGGCAGAATGGTCAGTTCGCTCATGCATTCCGTAACACAGACCACATCACTGATACTCCTGACTTCGAGAAGGGTGGCTATGCAGCTATCTATGGTGATGTTCAGTTCAACCTGAGCAACCTCTTCTGTGGTTACAACGAGAATCGTGTTTGGAACTTGATTGCTTACCCACGTGCAGGAGTTATCCGTAACTTCTCTAATGGTGAGTACATGCCAGCTCTTGGAGCAGGTCTTACTTCTACATGGAAGGTGTCTAAGCTGGTTAGCATCTATGCAGACCTCTCTTGCACTCTGACAACTGACGGTATTGCTAAGTACGAAGGCGATGACAAGGCATTCTGTGCAAACGACATCGTTAACTTCGACCTCGGTGTTCAGTTCAATCTTGGCAAGAGCAACTGGTCAAAGGCAGTTACACTCGAGCAGTACAATGCTCTTGCAGCTGCTTCAGAAGAGGCGCTTGCAAAGCTTCGTTCAGAACTCGACAAGGAGCGTGCTGAGAATGCTCGTCTGCGTGCAGAGCTCGCTAAGCAGCCAAAATCTGATGCAAAGGTAGAGAAGGTAGTTGCTGCTTCTGCAACATCTGTATTCTTTGACATCAATTCAGCTTCTCTCAACTCAAAGAAGGATCTTGTAAACCTCGAGGCTATTGCTTCTGCAGCTAAGGAATCAGGCGCAAAGGTAGTCGTTACAGGTGCTGCTGATAGCAAGACAGGTTCTTCTGCATGGAACCAGAAACTTTCTGAGAGCCGTGCACAGGCAGTTGCTGACGAACTCGTTAACCTCGGTGTTAACCGTGACAACATTACAGTTAAGGCAGTTGGTGGTGTAAACGAAGTTTCTCCATACACTCTTAACCGTCGTGCTATCATCGAATTGAAATAATTCGGAGTAGTCATAACAGGAAACATGGGCGCAGTAGTTTTACTGCGCCTTTTTTTGTGCCTTGCTGTTGTGTGGCAGTTGCTTCATGCCTGCCGTTCCTTTATAATATATCATCTCATTCCTTTACAACAAGCCCTCCCATTCTTTCCTTCAGTTCTCTCGTCTTTTATCTTCGCTTCATCCTTTCTTCTCCTTCATATCTTTCGCTCTTTCTCATTGCTCCATTCGCTCTTTTCCTTCATGTTATTCTCTTTGTTTTCATTCTTTCTTCTTTGCCCCCTTGAAATTTCTCTGACTGGAAAAAATTATTTCTTTGACTAGGAAACAAAATTTTTCTGACTGGGAAAATTTCGCAGACTGTTTTTGACTGGTAAGTTGGGACGATTTCAGCTAGGGTGGGGCGACTTGCATAAAATCCCTTTCCGCATGGTCATTCATCAGCAAAGACTTGTGGTCCGAACCTTGGTGCAGATACAATCCGTAATGCATGGTTTGAGAACGTGAAGTATGTCTTGAAACCTCGTTTTTTATGGCTGAGAAGGGAAGGTTTGAGGTTTTTCGTGAAAAAAGTGGGGAAAAGTTTTGTCAGTATAAAAAAAGGTTGTAACTTTGCATCGCTTTTGAGAAAGACATCAGAAGACGGGATGTAGTACAGTTGGTAGTATACTTGGTTTGGGACCAAGGGGTCGCACGTTCGAGTCGTGTCATCCCGACATTTTAAGAAGAACTTCGGGCGTTTAGCTCAGCTGGTTCAGAGCGTCTGCCTTACAAGCAGAGGGTCGGCGGTTCGAATCCGTCAACGCCCACGAAGTTTGGTGAGAGAGTTAAGGGTAAGAGATTGAGTTGTCAATCTCTTTATTTGTTTTATGAGGTGTCTGTAGAAACGGCAACAAATATTGAATGCAATGGTAAAGAACGACTGGAAGGATAGACTGGGAGTTGTTTATTCAACCAATTCCAACTACGATTATTCCACGGAAGAGGAAGTGGAGTGCGAAACGCTGGACAAGAACAAACAACGCTTGAGAGTCGCTATCGAGAAGGCTGGCAGAGGCGGAAAGGTGGTGACGATTGTGAGGGGATTTGTCGGTACGTCCGATGATTTGAAGACTCTTGGCAAGTTGCTGAAGACGAAGTGTGGGGTAGGAGGAAGCGTGAAAGATGGCGAACTCATCATACAGGGCGATTTGAAGCAGAAGATTATAACTCTTCTCAAAGCCGACGGCTACTCTGACACAAAGTAAAAGCTGGCATCGGTAGCCATCAAGTGTTCAGTCGGTGAAGGCTGGATTTTTGTCCGTCAATTGGGCTTTCTCTGCATACCAGTTCAAAGTTCAAACGGCTTGCTGAGAACGTTAGCTTTGGGTGTCAGCTCAGACAACTGTTCGTATCGGCTCGGACAATCGGACGTATAAACCGAAACGTTGCATTGTGTTGGCGATAGCTTTTCTTTGTATAAAATGCGACGTTGCATTGATTGATGTAAAACTATTGATATACACTTTGATACAGTATGAGTAAAAGGTCAAATATAGGAAAAGGTGCAGGATTGTTTGTGGCGTTGTTCTCGCTAGTGGCAGGTGTGGGCTGGAGTTTGTTTGATGCTCAGAGAACGGACGGTGAAAGCAGTGTGCAACAGGCTTCGGACGTTCAGCAGGAAATTTCCAACACTTCTCAGTATGTGCCCAGTACTTCACGCCAGACTTCCGTTGATTTGTCTTCGGACGTTTCCTCTACTTCGTCCGCTGATGATGTTAGCCAGGCTGAAGTTGCGGAAAACATTGATGCGGCTTATGAAGAACCAGTGCTACAGTCGAAGAATGTGCCAAGCCAAATCTTGAGGCGCATGGCATATACGACATCTTATAATAGGAAGACGAGAAATCCCAACTGGGTGGGGTGGGTGTTGACCGGTGAACATACCGATGGTGAAGTCGGGCGTAGCGGACAGCTTTTCATTGAGGACGAGGAAGTACCCGAACCTCGTGCCACTTATCGCGATATCCGTGAGGGTGGGTGTGGTTATCAGCGTGGTCACATGTGTCCTGCTGCCGATAATAAATGGTCGTACAAGGCAATGAAGGAGGCTTTTCTGATGACAAATATCTGTCCTCAGAATGGTGACCTCAACCAGAACGACTGGGAATCTCTCGAAGGTGCCTGCAGGGAATGGGCACGCAGGTATGGCAAGATTTATATTGTGGCAGGACCTGTATTCAAGTCGAAGAAGTACAGGACTGTAGGCGAACATGAAGTGGCCGTGCCCGATGCCTTTTTCAAAGTCGTGCTGACATTTGATTCAGGCAATCCCAAGACAATAGGTTTCCTCTACGACAACCGGTCGGGACACCACAAAATGGAGTATTATGCACGCACCGTGGATGAGGTGGAAAAGGTGACTGACATGGACTTCTTCAGCCAGTTGAGTGATGATGTGGAAGTGGCAATTGAGTCCAAATGCAACGTTGATGAGTGGTGATACGTGAATTTTTATACTAATTATTTTATGGTGAGCGGAAAAAACGCTAATTTTGCACTTTATAATGTCCGTGCAGGACTAAACTGATTATTAGGTTTTAATTAAAGAGACGAGAATGAAAAGCAAGCACAATCTAATGCTCGCAGTTTTTGCCAGTATGAGTATGGTGGGCAGTTGTCCTCTTGTTGCTTTCGGACAACAGCAAAGCACCACACAACAATCCGATATAAACGTGGTTACTGGTGAAGTGTATGACGGTGACGGCGAGCCACTGCCGGGCGTGTCTGTCGTTGTCGATGGATTTGCCGGTGTCGGTGTTGCAACCGATTTGAATGGAAAGTTCACACTCAGGAATGTTCCGGCTAAAGCGAAGTCAATAACCATTTCATACATCGGAATGAAATCGCAGACTGTGAAGCTGACGAACAAGCCGATAAAGGTGTATCTGCATGACGATGCCAACGTACTGAAGGACGTGGTGGTCAATGGCTATCAGCAAATCGACCGCCGCAACCTCACCAGCTCCGTATATACAGTTGATATGGACGAAATTAAGATCCCGGGAATTGCCACACTCGACCAAATGCTCGAGGGACAGGTGCCCGACCTCACGTTCACATCCAACTCAGGTGAGATTGGTTCCACTCCGCGCCTCCGTATCCGTGGTACATCCACATTGATCGGAAACCGCGAACCGCTGTGGGTGCTCGACGGTATAATCCTTACCGACCCAGTGAACCTAAGTCCTGATGTGCTCAACGACCCCGACTACGTCAACCGAATCGGTAATGCCATTGCAGGAATCAATCCGCAGGACATCGAGCGTGTTGACGTGCTGAAGGATGCAGCTGCAACTGCCCTCTACGGAACACGAGCAGCCAACGGAGTGATTGTGATAACCACAAAGAGCGGACGTGTGGGTAAGGCTCAGATTTCGTACAATGCGAATTTCACCTATCGCCGCCGTCCACGCTACACTGACAGCAAGATTGACCTTATGGACTCAAACGAGCGCATACAGTTCTCTCAGTACCTTTCCGAGAACCACTATTCCTATCCCTCCAACATGCCGCTGGTGGGTTATGAGTATGCGCTTCAGCAACTCTACACACGGCAAATCACACAGGAGGAGTTCAACGAACAGGTTGATTACATCGCAGGACTCAACACCGACTGGTTCAAGATTCTTGACCACGATTCCTTCTCTCACGACCATTCAGTGAACGTGTCAGGTGGTTCCGACAAAGTGCGCTATTATACATCAGTGGGCTACACCGACCAGGACGATGTCATCAAGAACACCACCAACCGCCGATACACAGCCATGACCAAGATCAACATGACTTTGTCCGACAAGTTCCAGTTGGAGTTCAATGCCAACGGCTATGTGAACGACCGCAAGTACAATGCCGATACCAATCCTACGGACTATGCGTACAACACCAGCCGTGCCATCCAGGCATTCAATGAGGACGGTTCCTACCATTATTATCAGAAATACATCAGCGATGGCGAATACCTCAACTACAATATCTTGAACGAGTTGGAGAACAGCTACACCAAGCAGCGTGTGGCAAGTGCCATGGCTACAGTCAATCTGCAGTACCGACCCATCGAACCACTCTACTTCAACTTCACAGTTTCTGCCAATACCACTTCTGCTGACATCAACACATGGTATGGAGAGAAGTCCTTCTATGTAGCCCAGCTGCGTGGGGCAGATTATGGTGAGACTCCATTGTCTACATCCTCCTTGCCTTACGGAGGTGAACTCAGAATGTCGGACACCGACACAAGAGGCTTCACCGCACGTTTCCAGGGAAACTACAACAAGTACTTTGGAAAAGACATGGACCACATGGTGAATTTCGCCTTGGGAGTTGAGGCAAGTTCCACCAAGACCGATGGCTACTCACGTACCGACCGTGGCTATTTCATCGACCGAGGAAAGACTTTCATCACCGACATCACCGATTACAGCAACTACACTTCATGGTTGCAGAACAACGTACCGACCATCACCGATGGTAAGGTCAATATGCTTTCAGCCTATGGGACACTGACTTATGCATATAAAAAACTCTTTACACTGAATGCCAACGGACGTTACGACGGTTCCAACCGCTTCGGCTCACAGAGCAATGACAAGCTTCTGCCAATCTGGTCCGTTTCAGGCAATGCCAACCTCATCAATGTCTTCCATCTGCAGAATGAAGAATGGCTTGACGAACTGACGTTCAAGGCATCCTACGGACAGCAAGGAAACATGCTCGACGGACAGACACCGGTGATGATTCTGAAGAAGGGAAGTCTCGACAGCCATTACAAGGAGTTCGTGTCCACCGTTTCATCATTCGCCAACCCTGGTCTCCGCTGGGAAAAGACACACAGCTCCAACGTGGGACTCGATGCCAGCTTCTTCGGTGGCAGACTGCAGGTGGGACTCGAGGGCTATTACAAGAAGACCGTCGACGCCTTTCTCGAGAAGACCATCTCCGACATCAATGGATACAATTCGTATGTAATCAACTCGGGAACCATTACCAACAAGGGATACAACGTGACGTTGAGTGCAACTCCTATAAAATATAAGGACTTCTACTGGATTCTCTCCGGCAATGTGTCGAAAGTATTCAACTCAGTGAAAACCGCTCCAGGAGCCGACACCTACGAACTGTCGGACTTCCTCAATGGTACAGCCGTTGTAGAGGGCTATCCTATTGGCACAATATGGTCGTACAAGTTCTTGGGACTTAGTCCTATTGATGGTGGTCCAGTGTTCGAGGACTGGGAAGAGCGTCAGGCTGAGCTGGTCAACATGGACAACTACTCTACCTACACAGCAGTGCTTGTTCCGACAGGCAAGCGTGAACCCGACCTCACCGGTTCGCTCAACAATACATTCACTTACAAGCAGTGGCGTTTGGGCATCAACCTAACCTATTCATTCGGTGCCAGCACACGTCTGTTCCGCATTTTCGATGATTACGATGCCTACAGCTCAGAGTCAAATGTCAACCGTGCTTTGATTGACCGATGGGTAAACCCAGGCGACGAGAACAAGACTATCATTCCTGCAGTCATAGGAGAGGGTAGTGACAGCTACTATTATTATAGCGGACACTTCAGCGATGAAGGACAGTCGGGCGCTACTATTGCATCAAACTACTGGACAATGTATGACTATTCCGACATCCGTGTCGTAAGTGCCGACTATGTGAAGCTTCAGAACGTGACCCTTACTTATGAATTTGGCAAGAAGGTACTTGCTGACTGGGGGCTCTCACGTCTTGCAGTCAGTCTGACCGGTTCAAACCTCCATACCTTCTGTAGCAGCAAACTGAAAGGACAGACTCCAACACAGGGCGGATTCAGTGAGGTTCAACTGTCCGACCGTCCTCAGTTTACCCTTGGACTCAATATTCAGTTTTAACCCGACAAAGCAATGAAGATGAAAAAGATAAAGACTATAACATATATCGTTTGTCTGTTGGCTGGCATGACGACAGTCAGTTGCAGTGATTTTCTCGACGAGTATTCACAAGACAAGTACTATGCCCACGAATGGGAAGACTTGGACGAACTGCTGATAGGAAGTGCCTATATATTCTATTCCAATCCAAAGGAACCTCCGTATTGGACAGGTTCTGATACTGGCACCGGACATGAAGGCGCTTTCCTGCATTTCCTCACTGACGATGTGGACGAGAACACTACTGGAGTGAGCCAGGAATATGACTGCCAGGATGTGTATTTCGGAAACTTCACATGGCAGGAGCGTACGGGTGTGAAGTCGGAAAAGACCGAATACAATGCAGAGAATCCTACTTGGACTGCCTGCTACAATCATATCAATGTCTGCAACAACATCATTGCATCCTTGGAGGATGTTGACATGAAGGATGATGAGGACAGAATGGGCTACCACAAAGTATCAGGCGAGGCACATTTCATCCGTGCCTACCTATACTTCTTCCTTGTGAATCTCTACGGCAAACCCTATGATGAGAACGCAGCCGAGAATCCCGGTGTGCCTCTCAAACTGTCAGAGGATGTGGTTGATGTCAAATACACGCGCAACACAGTGAAAGAAGTCTACGACCAGGTAGTTGCCGACCTCGAGATTGCAAGGAATGAACTCTCGCAGTACACCAAATCCCAGAAATCCTATTACCGTGCCGACAGTGTGGCAGCCGACTTGCTCTCTGCAAGAGTCTACCTTTATATGCAGGACTGGGAGAATGCACGCAAGTATGCCAATAAGGTCATCAATGAGCATCCCGACCTTGAGGACCTCAACAACCCGTCAGAAACCTATTTCCATTCAGCGGACAACGTGGAGAACATCTTCTCAATGGGAGCCGACGATGTGCCTACAATCATGTTCTATGGCATCAAGACACTGACTGCAACCCAGGACCTCTACGGACTCTACGAAGACAAGGACTTGCGCAAGTCACAGTGGTATTGGACAACCGGCAAGTTTGTTGGAGTGACAAAGATACAGGCGCATCCTGTATTCTGGGGCTCTACCTACACTCCCGACAATCCTTATTATTACGAGTATGCATATAAGGAGAACTGCCAGGCATACAACACCTACTTCTCTACAATATTTGGACTGCGTTCGGCAGAAGCTTACCTCATCAAGGCAGAAGCAGCAGCTTACCTTGGAAAAGAAAGCGAAGCACGCAACACAATCAATAAACTTCGTGCAAACCGTTACTCAAACAGCTTTGTGGGATATCTCATAATCTCATCGGGCAATCAACTCATACAGGATATCCGCGATGAACGTCGCCGTGAACTCTGCTTCGAGGGACAGCGTTGGTTCGACCTTCGCCGTTATTCCGTGAATTACATTTATCCGGAATCACACGAGATCAAGCACAACTTTACCTACTATCAGGACCGTGAGTCTGCCAGTGTGGTAAATCGTGTGACCTATGTGCTCCAGCCCAATGATGAGGCTTACACACTGCCGATTCCTTATGAGGTGATTACATTTAATACGGGAATGGAACAGAACAAGCGTCCGAACCGTGAACCAGTTGCTGAAAATTGAAAATAAAGGGAAGAAAACAATGAAACTAAGATATTTATACATTGCAATGGCAGTTGCATCGTTGATGGCTGCATGTGAGAAAGAAGATGATGTCACACCTAACATCAAGGACACATCATTCTATTTCGCCCCTAATGACACATGTACGGATGACGAGTCCGAAATGCGTCGTCAGTTTTTCAAGGACCATGGTTCTTATCTGCTGTTCAACGATACCATACAGCACTATTTCGTTAGTGTCGACATCAATGGCGACTCAGCCTACTTCACAGAGAAACTCGATTTGTCGTATAAGATAGGTGGAGCAGTACCCACATCTTATTATTATTTCACTCTGATGAAGAATCTCGAGAGGAAAAAGGATGCAGTGAAGTTTGTGGAGGACAATATCCTGTATCATTTCACCAATGCATTGCAACCGTTCAGCTGGCTGTTGGTCAACAAAATATACTATTACAATGGAACCAATACAACCAATCCTGTCGCTGCTTCAGGCGAAAGGGCAATGGTATTGGCAATGCAGAACTTGTCGCGCATCAAGACCGAGGCTCAGAAGACCAACTTCATCCAGCGGATACTGATTGCCATCATCGACAAGATTGTGACCGATTATTCCACCAAGTTCAATTCCTTCGGTTCCATATCTTCGTCACTCTATTCCAGGTACTTCTCAGGGTACGACGGTGCGACCACACAGGAATGTCTGAACTATCTCCTCACAAAGGGTTTCTTGTCGAGAGGTGACGACCCGTCGTGGGGAATGCCAAAGAATGGGTACTATCCAAGTTCATCTACCGACTTGTCCGACTTTGCTCAGCTTGTGATAATCAATGATATGGAGACCATTGAATCCGAGTATGCCAAGTACCCGATAGTCATCCAGAAGGCAAAGAAAATGGTTGAATGTCTTGAAAATGTTGGATACGTGTTCGATAAAGAAGAAACAGAAGAATAAAAAGAAACAAGTATGAATATGAAATTCCTATATATGGCAGCCATTGCATGTGCGACAGTGTTCGCCTCATGCAGCGATGACGATGATTCGGTGCCCGAGATGGCTTATCCCACAAATAGTGGCACATTCATTGATGAGCGCGATGGCTTCGAATACCATTGGGTGCGTTATGGAAACCTCGACTGGATGGTCGACAACGGACATTACCTTATCAACGATGAAACCTATTGTCGTGTGTATCCGGTCAATGCAGGAAGTGGAAATACAGACTATACAGACAGAACCAATTGGAAGAAATATGGTTGCCTCTACACTGTGTCGGGAGCCATGAAGGCTTGTCCGGACGGATGGCGATTGCCGACAGATGAGGACTGGCAGAGTCTTGAACGCTATTTCGGTATGTCGGAGAAGGCAGCCAAGTCCTATGAGTGGAGAGGCATGATTGCACAAAACCTCCTGAAGGCATCCGATGATTCAACATCCATCCATCTGCAGTTGGGCGGTTTCTACACAGAGAGTTGGAACAACTGGTCTTCACATTTCCGTGAGTGGTCTGTAATAGGCTATTATTGGACCTCTACCATAGACGAGTCAAAAGATAATGGACTCTATTTCTATCGCAAACTCATGTGGAACAAGAATGAAGTCTACAGACAAAGCACCTCTCCCGAAGACATGTTCTTCAGTGTGAGATATGTGAGAGACGCAGCGGGACTTTTGACAGAATGATCTTTTGTTCTATTGTAGGTGGATGCTGTGCAAAGTGCATGGCAGAGAATAGTGATATAAATATATAAGGAGTAGTCGGTATTGTAATAAGAAGCAATCCGTACAATAATAAGGGGTAATCAGTGTTGCAATAAGGAGCAATCAGTATTGTAATAAGTTGTAATCATTTTTTGGAGAATAATAATGAAGAAATTTTTAGTGTCATCAATGATGTTGTTCATGTCATTGATGGTGTCAGCGCAGACGTCTACCATCGAGGGTTGTCTGAAAGATTATAAGGAAACAGACACCGTGCTGGTGTATATGCAGGAAAAGGGCGACATCGATACGGTGAAGCTCGACAACAAGGGCCGTTTCACGTATGAGGCTGATGTGAAGGATTTGTCCGAGGCTCTCATCTTTCTTTTCGGACGTGGGGGCGAAGGGCGTGACCACTCTTGCTGTGTACTGGTAGTTCCAGGAGAATCATGTGGCGTGACCCTCTCTACATCCAAGCCCGATGCCAATGGCAAGATGAAGTTGCTTGCTGAGTTTAAGGGCAACGATTCTGCCAAGCAGGAATATGCCAACCTCTTCTATAATCTCATCAGTCAGTCCTCAGACTTGACTGCCGACGAACTGGTGAAACAGGCAAGTTATGCCGACTGCAAGAAACATGTAGCAGGTATATTGGAACCGCTTCGTGCAGTTATAGGAAAGATTAAAGACAAGAACTTTGCCAAACAGGCAACTGACGCCATCGATTCACAAGCCGACAATGCGATCCTTTCTTATGCAGTGTCAGCACAGAAGGCTGGTAAGAATATGGAGGCAGACACCGACTTCATGGCGTTTGTCAACTCCATCGACAAGAACGACACTCTGCAGACTGGCAGCATCGTGAGCTATCTGCAGTGGTATCAGGAAGCGCATGGCGACAAATACCTTCCGCTTACTGGTGAGGCTGCCCAACTCAAGCACTTGAGCGAGTACACACAGAATCAGGACGTACGCAACAAAGTGGCAAACACCTACTTGCAAAGCGTATTCTTCTATGCTTCATTCGGAGTGAGCCCTTCCTCTTCCGATTTCCATGGACTGTACGAACAGTATCTGCAGGTAAGCACCGACACTGCTTACACTTCATTCGTCACAGAGCAACTCGAGAAGATGAAGATGTCGGCTGCTGGTCAGGATGCCGTGAACTTCACTCTGGCTGATGCCAACGACAAGACCTGTGAGTTCAAGGACATCGTGGGCAAAGGTGCCGTTACCTATGTCGATTTCTGGGCTACTTGGTGTGGTCCGTGCAAGCGTGAAATCCCTTATCTTGCCACTATGGTTGAACATTTCAAGGGAAACGACAAGGTGCGCATCATAAGCATCTCCATCGATGCCGACCACGATGCGTGGAAGAAGATGATAGGGGAGGACAAACCGGCATGGACTCAGTATATCATCCCAGACTTGACTACTTCCGAAGCAATCAAGAGCTATGACATCAACAGCATTCCCCGCTTCATGATTTTCGATGCAGAGGGCAAGCTGTACAATGGCAATGCCTCACGTCCTTCACAGGAAGAGACAACAGCTCTCATTGAGTCATTGGTAAAATAAGGTCTGACTTATGATGAGGAGATTGTTGAACATATTATTTGTCCTTATGTTTTCTGCGAACTGCATGTTTGCGGAAGACAAGGACAGTCTTGCAGTCTCTTCTTCTGTCAGTGTCGGGAATTCTGCTTTGACAGACAGCTCCGACTTTGTCCGATCGAGCATCATATTCCTGGAACGTGACAAGGGTAGTGTCCCAGCCTTTTTCGGACATATCGCACTTCGCCTGCAGTGCCCGTCAGCAGGCTTGGACTATGCTTTCACATTCACTGGCAATGAACATAGTACATGGTATGACATTATATTGGGTACCGACCTTTTGGCATTGGTACCTACACCATTCCACGAGTTCATCGCTACTTATAATGATGAGGGCAGAAGCGCATATGAATATCCGCTGAATCTGACTCTTGCCGAGAACCGTGAACTGTGGCGATTGGTGGACAAGTATGTGAAGAAAGGTCTCTATCTGCAGAACGACCACTTGAATCATGGCTGCGCCCAGGAGACTGCATCACTCGTCCTCTCAGTGGTGAACGGAGAGATAAAGTACGGACCGTATGCCGACAGTATCGGGAACACATACAGCACTTTGGTGCGTCGTCAGGCGGACGAGGGCAGCTGGCATTTCCTTGTTCTCTATGCAGTTGCAGGACCCGACAAGAACCGTCAGCTCAACTACGAAGAGCGGCTGTTGCTCCCGTCGGATATGATAGAGGCTTGGAAAGAAGCAAAAATCGTAGGCAATGCAGGCATGGAACGCAACCTGTTCAAGACTGTTGCTCCGATATGTTATTCTACAGATAAACCGCTTGCATCACGCCGTTTGGGCTATTCCACCGTACTGGTGTTTGGACTTGTATTGGGCATCATTGTCGTGGTTTCGCTTTTGCAGTTGCTGACATCGAAAGCTCGGATGCTTGCAAAGGTGACGGATGGAATACTGTTGGCTTGTGTCTCGTTGTCTGCAGTGGCACTTCTTGCCATCCACTTGCTCTCCACTCTCTCTATTGCCAAGGGATGGACTCATAACTTTGTCGACTTCAATCTTGTGCCGCTATTCGTTTGGCTCGTGTCATTGAAACGACAGTTCACCCACAACGTATGGATGCAGGTTTATGCCGTCTATAGCATTGCCCTTATTCTTCTCATTGTGTGGATGATTGCCAATCCTGTGCAGGTCGACCCGGTGGAAATCATGATTGCAGGTACACTGCTGGTGCGCTGCATGACAAACTTAGTGATAACCAGGCGACTAAAGACGAATATATTAATAAATCAGCGATTAAAGACTAAGAGTAATAGATAAACGATTAGATACAAACAATTAAAGACAAAAGAACACTATGGAAAAACTTTACAAAATCAGTGTTAGTGCACGTCTTGTTCTGACGTCACTCGTCCTGACTCTTGCCTTTTCACAGGCTTGGGCAGGAGAACAATTTTACTATTGGTATGTGAACGATGTAATGACTTATCCTACCGGTGGCGGAACAGTTTACCTCGCAGAAGCAGAAACCGAGGAAGCAGACCGCAAGTACGACACAGAAATGGAACTGAAGTCCTGCATACATGGATATGGAGGTGAGTATTTCTATGGATATGCCAAACCTAACGACGGTTTTATTTTCCTCGGCTGGAAATCTCTCGATGCATCCTATTATGACGATATTGAGGATGACCCCAGTATCCAGATTGAAGACTATCTCTCAAAGGATTTCATCAGCTACAATCAGAACGAGAGCTTCTATTTGAAGACAACATCCTCCAGTAAGAGTACTTCTCCACAACAATATAACTTGATTCCCGACACCACTCTTGTGGCATTGTTCGGACATGTGTCATTGCTTTATGTTTCCGGACAGAACGATCTCGGTACAATGGAAATTGAAGACCCGACAGTCGGGATAGGGGATTTCACCTACATCACTGCCACACCTAATAAAGAACTTAACGCTTCATTCCTCTACTGGCTCGACAGCGACGGTAATATCTACTCAACCGATGCACGTTGCGAAATCAATGTGACAAAGAACGTCACCTACACAGCCGTGTTCGCAGCTCCAGACTATGAGACATTTGACTTCGGCAAGGACGGATATAAGGTGATTAGTTCACTCGACAAGGATGTGGAATACGACAACTCTGTAGTTTCCCACACATATCTTACTCCGCAGGTAATGACATCCTACTCCTATATCGCCCGATACGACTCGGTTCCTGGCTACAAGGAGGTGGAAAAGGACACTGTCATCAATGGAGAAGATGCAACCGTTATAGTGCAGGTTCCTGACACACAGGTGGTGCCAGTGTATGCAACTACAGAATACGAATCCTATCCAAACAGTTTCACGGGAAGTGAATATATCACCGATGCTTGCACTTACTATTATGGCTTCGCTGCCGGAGATGCTGTTCTGCTCCACGGAACTGGTTTGACAACCATTCACTATGTTGAAAAGTCAGCTGATTCAGAGCGTACTTCCCAGAACAAACTTACTGCTGCAGCAGACGATAGTACCGACATTGCAACTCTCAATCAGGACACAGCAAAGTACTATCTCTTTGATGAAAAGACCAATACCTTCAATGCTGCCACTTCAGGTATTGTTCCTGCCGGATCCGGTTATCTCGTCATCACCAACGATATGCCAGAGTACAAGTACAACACACTCTATTTCGTCAAAGCCGCTAAGTATGAAAGCATCAGATACGATGTCAATTCCGACGGGTCAATCGATACAGGCGATGTCCTCGCAATCTATGGTGCCATCCAGTCGGGCGAAACCGATGGAATGGATGTGGACGGTAACGGCACTGTCGACACCCAAGATGTCCTCAGTGTTTACGAGAAGATTGGCAACAACTGACATTCAATGATTTAATCCGGATGGTGCAATGCAACGTACTGTTGCCTGCACCATTCTTTTTTCTTATGGACTATAAATACAAATTTTCTTATGATTAAGAATACGCGAAACCTGCTCACACTGCTTCTGCTCTCGTTCTGCCTTTTGGCAACAGCCCAGCAGAAAACCTTTCGCATTCACGGCAAGATGCCAGGACTGAAGAAGGGAATGACAGTCTCTTTGTTCAAGGCTGAGCGTGAGCCGAACTCTACGTTCAGTGCCGAGGATATTGAACTTGGATTGGTGGACTTCTCACAACCCACAGAAGACACCAGTCAGCTTGCCACAGTCGTCTTGTCCAAAGATGGTGAGTTCCTGCTTGAGGGGTCGGTCGACCATCCTCAGCTCTGCACCCTCATCTCCAACAACGTTGACCTTATCGAGAAGAAGAACAAGGGAAAGTCCTACGATGGCATCCACTGGACCTATACACCCGTGTTCGTGGACAATGTGGATATGGAACTGCAGGTGAAGAACTATGACTTGTGGACCGACGAACCTATATCCAAGGACTTCCGCATCGTGGGAGGCAAGGTGCAGGAGGATTTCAATGATTACAACCTCATGATGCAGGAGTCGGGCATCGAAAGCACAGACTTCAATCCTTCCTACGAGATGGACACCAAATTCATCAAGTCCCATCCGTCATCAGTCGTTTCGCTCTATCTTGCCAACCGCATCCTTACAAACGGCTACAACCTCAGTAAGGAACAGTTGCGGCTACTGAAAGAGACAATACAGCCATGTGAGGCAGATACTGCCCGTTACAACAAGTATCTCACCAAGATGAGCAATGCAGAACTTACTGCAATCGGCAATCCGGTTGTCGACCTCGACATCGAGGATGAGGCAGGAAAGAGCATGATGCTTACCGATGTGCTGCCTAAGTCAAAGCTTGTGTTGGTGGACTTCTGGGCAAGTTGGTGTGGCATTTGCCGTGCTTCAACCCCCGAGATAAAGGAACTCTATGCCGCATATCCGCGCGAGATGTTTGATGTGATTAGTGTGTCATGCGACACCCATCACGAGAACTGGGTGAAGGCATTGGAGAAAGACGGCATGCCGTGGAAGCAATATCTCCTCACCGAAAAAGGCTACAAAGATTTCTTCAACAAGTATCAGCTCGTTGGAGTCCCTTATTACCTGCTTGTCAATTCGGAAGGCAACGTAATCGCCAGTCCGGGCAGCGTCAGCCAGGTTAAGGAAACCATTGAGAAGTACTGCAAGTAAGTAGTTTCGGCACCAACAGCCTCCTTAAGGAATCATTTTGCTTTGCATCGGAGTAATCGCAACTCTTGTGTAAAGCATTTTTTTGTCCCATATACCCTTGTTTTCGACTAATAACCGGATGAATTGCCTGCAAATTACTGGGTAAATCACTCACAAATCACCATAAATCACTTACAAATCACTCATAAGCTACTCATAATTCACTTGCAAAAATGACGAATCTGAGAATTCTTCTATCCCGGAACATCCGCGAAGCGAACGGGTATGCACTGGAAAAAATAGCGCTCCACCCGCCTGCATCATTTGAGGGTGAACTGGTATGCTTCGGAAAAATCCGGCATTTGGGGTGATTCTATCCATTTTTACGTCCTTTTATGGACTAACGGACATCAAAAAGGACCCTTTTTAGCACTTTAGACTGCTGACTGCAGTCCTGGAATATTGAACGGGTATGTTCCGGAATATGTACGAAGGCCTCGCCTCGTTCTTTCTTCCCGAAGGAGTTTTGGAATACTTTGAAGTAACTGATTTTGCTGTGCAGCCAACCAAGGACAAGAATGTGCTGTACACAACAGAACTGCATATCTATCTCGACGAGCGTGACAACCGTCCTGCAGACATGGAAGGTTCTGTAAGCAATGGCTTTGAGACGGAGTCATGTCTGCTGGACTTTCCTGCACGTGACAAGAAAGCGGTGCTGCATGTGCGCAGGCGGCGCTGGACGATGCCTGACGGCACAACGAGAACTGCAGACCTCGGCAAAGAGTTTGAACTGAGGCATAAAGGAACGCGATACGCCAAGGATTTCGCGCTTTTTTTAAAGAGGGCGGATGGACAATGAGACGATAACCGCCCAGCAGGTCGGTTATACATACATGATCAACAGTTCCACGTTTGCGAAAAGATACAAGGATACGCTAAGCGACTATGAGTCCTGGGAGCAGAAAGAACACGCTGCAGAATGGATACTGCTATCCCAAAACGTCGGAAAGGATTATGGCATAGATGAAACTTCACTCCATGGAGAACTTTATATATTGTTGTCCGCTAAACATAGAATGTCCTTCCGAACCCGTTGTTTTACAGCAGATTCGGCCAATCAAAGTGTTCCCAAGCC
>CAVHYP010000023.1:0-37396 GCA_963640465.1 Bacteroidaceae bacterium
GGAACCGCACGTACGGTGGTGTGAGAGGTCGGTGAATGTGAAAGTAGGAGGCAAATGCCTTTTATGATTAGCATTTACCTCCTACTCGATTGCACCTTGATTTGAAGTCAGTTATTCATTCTTGATTGAATGATAAACACCTGAAGTCTGATTGTTCACATTTGATGAACTCACAGACTTCAAATGTCTTTCAGTTATTCGCCTTTGACTGACTCGTAGACATCAAGTGCATCTTGAGTATCTACCAGTCCATCGGCATTCACGTCTTGCTCTGCTTCTGTCACCTTGCTTACGTTGTTTCGCATGAAGTCGTAGATATCAAGTA
The DNA here is from genome assembly GCA_963640465.1 of Bacteroidaceae bacterium. Taxonomy (GTDB): domain Bacteria; phylum Bacteroidota; class Bacteroidia; order Bacteroidales; family Bacteroidaceae; genus Colivivens. Next base: position 326 of record CAVHYP010000023.1, read on the forward strand.
CATCCTGAGTGTCGACCTTTCCGTCGGCATTCACGTCTTTCTTGGAAATAGGTTCATGAAGCATGAGAGAACGGAACTCCTTGACTTCGTCTGCAGTTATTCCCACACTGTTTGTCCAATAGTTCTCGAACTGATCGCGGAGAGTAGAACCTGTGAGATTCTGAATCACTGCAATACGCTCCTGGATGGCAGACTTGTTGCGGTTTCCTGCTGGAGCGGCAAACGAAGTCATTTCATAGTCGTGGAGCATATCATCGAGGGTGAATCCGAGCAAGCCCTGAAGCAGGAATGCAAAGAATCCTGTGCGGTCAGCACCGAATACGCAATGGAAGTAAACTCCCTTGCCCTCGCGAATGTGCTTCAATAGGAACTGGAACTCTTCTTTCAGTCGGCCCTGAGTTTCGGTGGATGAAAGGTCGGATGCCAGATAATCATTTGCTGCAGCAAAGTAATAGTCCTCGCCCTTCACGAATCCGAAGGCTGACTTACCGGTTTCACGGTCCTGGTCGTAGGTGTCTTTCCAGCGGAGATCGATTTCTGCACCAATGCCCAATTCCTTCAGACGTTCCACATCTCCGTCAATTGATGGATGATAGCCGTTGACTTCACCTCCACGATAGATAAGTCCGTAGTTGGTGATGCGTCCGTCCTGCATGGTTCTGCCGCCGAAATCACGGATGTTGTACACGCTTGGTGCATAGATGGAGCGGAATGGACCTTCTACCTTGAAGTTTCCTTTTGAAACCACTTCTCCGGCTGATTCCACTGAATAGTAGTAGCGGTTGCCCGGAACAAGGTTCTGGATGTAGCATATAGTAGAGTTGTTCTCCACATCGAGGGACTTTGCATCGGTCATGTCTGAATTCAGACTGTACTTCACTACTGCACCGTTTGCCTTGCTTGCTGGAACAGGAATGCCGATGGCGTGCGGAAGGTCGCGGCGTGCAGGGATTGGCTTGTTGTAGTTTGATACAACGGATGAAGACGATGTGGTGTAGGTCTGAGCAAGGAACATGCGCACTTGATAGTTCTCGATATTTGCCACGAAACTCATGTCGTTGAGGTCGAGCTTCTCGATATTTGTGAAATAAACGCTACCATAATACTTGCCGTTGAAGCCTACTGCGCGCCAATTGAGTGTTTTGTAATTAGGAGAAATGATTCCGCCGTCCCAAAGCACTGGCTGAGTGTCGGCTTCTGCTGCTGTCAGAACTGTCGGTCCTACGATGATGCTGTCGGCATCTTCTTCCATTTCCACGAAGCAAGGAACACCTGCACGCACATTTTCCACTGGATAAACGACAGCTGTCTTTGTGCCTGCATTGAGTGAACCAATCTCATACACTGCCTTGAACTTGCTTCCTGGAATGTCACAAGGAACTACAAGTGGAGTGAGGACTCCGGCTGTCATCTTTTTCTTGATAACCACTTCTGTCGGTGTGTCGTCTGCCATTGAGTAGGTTGCAGGTGAAGTGAGGGTCACTGCATTGCGCTCGCCGTAGTAAAGGCGGAAGTTGTCGAGGATGGTCCATGTGGATGTATAGGTAGATGCTTTGCGGTCAACGCCAAATGTGATGTCGCCGTCTTCGCCTACTTCCACTTCAATATAGTTCCAGAATGCGCCTGGAGTGAGAGTTTCGCTTACCTTTGAGTTGAGCAACGGGAATCCGCGTCCTTCGATTGTTGCACCCACATCTTCTGTTCTTGATATGCAGGCAGAAGCAAGTGTGTATTGTCCGTCGGCAAAGATGCTCTTCATTGGCACTGTCTGGTCGTTGAACATGAGCGAAAGGTTCATTGTCTCGTCTCCATGTTCATAGTCGTACTGTGCCTGCTTCCATGCCTTTGAGCGGTAGAATCCCTGTACTTTCAGTGTGTATTTGCCTGCTGGCATAGAGGCAAGAGTCTGGGTCAGACGGTCGGTTGAACTGGATGTAGACTCCAGTACGCCAATGCTGTTGCGGCTGTAAGTGTTGTTTTCCTGGGTCCATCCAGTGTTGTCGCTGGCAAAGTCCGGATTCTGGATAAGGGCAGTGATATTGAACTGACCGGTTGCTGTAGTGCCTGTCTTCATAAGGTTTTTCAATGCCTCGAACACTGACGCCTGGGCAGCTGTAATCTCTGCGTTCGACGGTGATGCTGCCAGTTTCTCGGCAGCCTCGTTGTAGACTGTATCAAAAGCAGAGTGGTCTGTAGCCTGTTCTGCAACTGACTTGTAAGCGGCAAGTGCTGCATTGGCAATTTCAAGGACGTTCTCCTCCTCCTCGACAACTTCACTGCTTATGTAAGTAAGGCGGAAATTGTCGTAGCCTGCGTAAGTAATGCTGTTGCTTGAGTCCTCGTTCTTGATTCCGATGGTCAACTGTCCGTCTTCGCCCACTGTGCAGAGAAGTTCGGTTTCAAAGAGTCCGGCAGAGAAAGCCACGGAGAAGGCTGTGGAATTGTTTGGCACGTAGATGCTCTTTCCGTCGAGTGTGTATGTGCTCCATGTACCGCTGGTCTGGGCAGTTGTCAGATAGTCCTCAACGATGAGCTTCACTTTTTGCTGCACTCCGTTGGCATAGAGATAAGTTTCGTTTGCCAGTGTGTTGCCTGCCTGATAAGCAGTCCATGTGTCGTCGTTCACCGCAGGGCGGCTGAATGCCTGTGCCTGCAACTTGTAAGTTCCGGGAAGAAGTCCGGTGATAGTCTGGTGGATGTCGAACGCTGTGCCGTAGCAGGTGATGACGTAGTTGTCGGCAAGTCCTTTCTTGGCTCCTGCACCGAAGTCTCCGTCCCATCCGCTTGTTCCTTCGTCAAACTGAGGGTTGACAATCTTGTCTGTCATGTCACAGCTGCCGATGTATGTGAGTCGTACATTGTCGTAGCCTGCATACGAATTGGAGTTTTCCGTATCTTCGTTTCTGATGCCCAGCTTGAGTTTTCCGTCCTCGCCCACTACGCAGATGAGTTCATTGTCGTAGAGTCCGGCAGAGAAAGCTACGGAGAAGGCAGTGGAATTGTTTGGCACGTAGATGCTCTTGTCGTCGAGTGTGTATGTGCTCCATGTGCCGCTGCTTTGGGCTGTGGTCATGTAGTCTTCAACGATGAGCTTCACTTTCTTCTTCGCATCGTTGGCATAGATGTAAGTTTCGTTTGTTACATCCTCGCCTGCTTTATAGGCTGTCCATGTGTCGTCGTTGCCAGTAGGACGGCTAAATGCCTGCATCTGCAGCTTGTAGATTCCAGGAGTCAGCCCGCTGATTTCCTGATAGATGTCGAAGCCTCCGCCAAATGATGTGATGACGTAGTTTGATGACAGACCTTTCTTTGCTCCGTTGCCGAAGTCACCGCTCCATCCGCTTGTTCCTTCCTCGAACTGAGGGTTGGTGATGAGCGCTGTCTTGTCGTTGCTCTGTGAGATGTCGAAAGCTTTGGCGCTGGCAAGTGCTTCGTTGATTGCCTCTACCTCTGCTGTTCCGTCGCCTTCAAGGGTTGTTGCATTGTATGCTGCCACGATGTCTGCCACTGCCGCTGTGTACTGTGCCTTTGCCTCGTCGCTGAGGGAAGTGGCATCAGCTGCATCCAGCGCTGCCTTGATGTCGATGTAAGCCTGGATATTGGCTTTTGCTGCTGTAATGGCAGAATCGGCTGCATTGTAGTTCTCGACAGTTGCGCTGGCTTTCAGCGCTGCAACTGCTGCATCCATGGCTTCTTTCACTGTAATTGCCATTGTGCCCTCGGGAACTGAAGCCAGCAATGCGTTCACTTCTTCTTCGCTTATGGATGTGACTGGTCCGAGATAGTAGAGCTCGAAGTTGTCGTGGGCGATGTAGGATCCGGTGATTCCGTCTTCCATCTTTATTCCGATGGACAATGTTCCGTCGGTTCCTACGATGCCTGTCACTTCGTTTTGGCTGTACATTCCCATGTCGAATGCCTTGGCTGCATCGTTGCTGTCGGCAGACTTGATTACTGGAATGTATCCTCCGGTCACTGCCTGACCGTTGGTGAATATGTTGGTGGCAGCAATCTCGTCCATGATGCCTTCAACTTCTGTTTCTGCTGAACCTGCATAGAGCATTGCTTTCTTTGGCATGGTGGCAGCGGTGTAGGTTGTGCCTACATCTGCTACTGGTCCGTGGCAATAGAAAGCCTGTGCCTTCAGCTTGTACATTCCTGGTCGCAGTCCGGTCAGTACCTGGTTGGCATCGGTTGAAGTTCCGTAGAAATAGCCGCAGTTGTTGTTGAGGTACGAACCGCAGTTGCCAGAAGTCTTGTCCTTTACGAAATTCGACCATGCATCGAGATACATGTCGTGGCGGTTCCAGTTGTTACACCTTATATAAAATGTTGCGTCAACGGGATTTGTGGGTGAAGCCTTGTCGAATTCCTTCTCGAGGTCTTCCTGACTGAGAATCTTCCACAGCACATTGTCGCCGCCTCCAAGGCTCAGGTCGAAGCTGACCAAAGTCTCACTCAGCACGCTGGAGGTGGTTCCTCCGTAACCGAGATACTTGCCGTTCACGGCAATCATGTAAGTGTTTTCATCCACAGCAGTGATTGAGAAGTTCACTCCAGCAGTGGCAGTCCTCACCTTTCCGTTCTCGTCCAGATAGGCAGTCTTGTCCACACATGTCTGGATGGTGTAGGTGTCAGTGCCCGCATTCTTCAGAATGACGGGAGCGCCGTGGGGTTTGAAACATGCTGTGTAGTTGTCCGACCCTCCATGGTCGAAGAACATACCTGCACCAACATTGTACAGGTAGTAGGTGCCATCATCAATAGCCCATCCCGCCAGTGGCAGCAATAGGCACAGAAGGCAAGCCGTCAAAAATTTGTTCATTTGATTTGTTATTGGTTGCAGCACTTCGGTTAAATTTTCATTTGATTCCGGGGCGACGAAAGAAGCCCGATGACTCATCGTGTCAAGGTCAGCACCCGCTCTAGTGCTGCATAAGAAAGCAGGCAATTCCTATAACGACATGCAAAGATAGAAAAAAAATCCAAGGCGCACAAGACTGCGGCCCAATTTTTGTGAACCGAATTTCAATCATGTTACATTTACAATAGACTTGATGCTTTTTCGGGCAAAATCGTACAGAGCCATCTTTCCCCTATTACTGCCCGACTGGAGAGAATTATTTTCCTGGTCAGAGAAAAAAAATTTTCCAGTCAGAGAAATAAAAGCTGGTTTTGGAGTTTCAGCTCCGAATAATTTCGTAACTTTGCAAATGCATTTTAACATGAAATGGACTCAACAATGGACGCAATTACTCAATACATTCATCTGCCAATAACCAACCCCACTTGGGTGTTCTTTCTTGTGCTCCTTATTATATTGTTGGCTCCGCTCATTTTCGGCAAGCTGCGCATTCCCCACATCATCGGTTACATTCTTGCCGGAGTGCTGATTGGCGAACACGGATTCGGAATCCTGGTGCGCGACTCCAGTTTCCAGCTCTTCGGACAGGTGGGAATCTACTACATCATGTTCCTTGCCGGACTGGAGATGGACCCTGTAGGTTTCAAACGCAACCTCTCACGCGGAATTTGCTTCGGAATGCTTACGGCTCTCATCCCGTTTGTGGCAGGGCTCGTCACCGGACACTACATTCTTGGCTACACCATGTCGGCATCCCTGCTGCTTGCCTGCATCTTTGCCTCCCACACCGTTGTTGCCTATCCGATAGTTGCCAAATACGGAATGACGAAAAATCCTGCAGTCACCATCTCCATCTCTGCCACGATGGTGGCACTGCTCTTCGCCCTCATCCTCCTTGCAGTCATTGCAGGGCAGTATCGTGGGGCAAACGGCACTTGGTATTGGGTCCTTTTTACGGTGAAATGCATTCTCTATTTCGCCTGCATCATAATAGTGTTCCCCATTGTCATCCGTGCATTCTTCAAGCGCTACACCGAGCGAGTCATCCAGTACATCTTCGTGCTCGTCATGGTGTTCTTCTCTGCGGCAATGGCTGAGCTGTGCGACATCGAGGGCTTGCTCGGAGCATTCCTCTCTGGACTGATTTTCAATCGCTTCATTCCGCGATCGTCATCGCTGATGAACCGTACAGAGTTTGTGGGTAACGCCATTTTCATTCCTTACTTCCTCGTGGGAGTGGGAATGTTGGTCAATCTGCGCCCACTCTTCAGCAGTTGGGGAGCCATCGTCGTCATCGCCATCATCGTACTGGCAAGTACACTGTCAAAACTGATTGCTTCCACCATCTCGCGCTACCTCTTCCATTTCAATCATGCCCAGGGACTTATGATGTTCGGATTGTCCGAGGCACACGCAGCCGGAGCCATTGCCATGGTAATGGTTGGAACCCGGCTTGAAGTGGAACCGGGAGTTTATTTGATGGACAACACCGTGCTTGACGCCGTCGTCATGATGATTCTCATCTCGTGCATCATCAGTTCGATGGCAACCGACCAGGCAGCACGCAAACTGAAACTGAAGGCAGTCGAATATGCAAACACACGAACCAAACCTACCGACGACGAGAAAATACTCATCCTGCTAAAGGACTTACAGAAACTGCGAAGCCTCATGCACACCGGCATCATGATGCGCAACCAGGCGTTGAACAGAGGACTGATTTGCCTTCATGTGGTGAACGATGCCGATTTCACCGATAAATCACAGCGTGAAAGCCGTGAAATCCTCGACGAGGCAGAGGAAGTGTGTTGCGCTTCGGATGTGCCGGTACAGACACAAAGCCGACTGGCAGTGAACCTCGTGAACGGAGTGGTTCACAGCATGCGCGAGAACGATGCATCGGAAATCATCATGGGACAGCACGACCATAAGGATGGAGACAATTCATACTACGGCTATTTCGCCCAAAACCTGATAAGCAGCATGAACCGCCAACTCATCATACTCAATTACAACCAGCCAGTCAACATGATCCGCAAGTTCGTGGTGGCAGTGCCCGACAAGGCAGAATACGAAGTGGGCTTCTACCGTTGGGTGAAACGTCTGGCACGTTTTGCCGGTGAAATCGGTTGCCGAATCGAATTCCATACGTCGGAATCAACAGGACGGCTCATTCATCAGTACATCCACAAGTACCATAAAGACGTGAGAGCTGACTACAAGATGCTGGAAACCGTGCAAGACATGGTGAAACTCAAGGATGGCATCAATTCCGACCAACTGCTCGTAGTGGTAACCGCACGTCCGGGAGGAATCAGCTACCAGCCATCGTTCGACAAGATTCCGCAGATTCTGCAGGAATACTTCAACACGTGCAGCGTGATGATGATCTACCCCGACCAATATGGCGAAAACAACGAGGCTTACACATTCTCTGAGCCTCTCACCAAGCAATACCATTCGTCACGCCTCTCAGCATGGATGTCGAAATGGATAAGTAAAGTAGGATAAAAAACAGTGCAATGATACAGTTAAGAAACGTTACAAAAAGTTTTGGTGCCCTGCAAGTGCTCAAGGGCATCAGCCTCCAAATCAACAAAGGCGAGGTGGTAAGCATTGTAGGACCAAGCGGAGCGGGAAAAACCACACTCCTGCAAATCATGGGAACACTCGACAGCGCAGACCGTGGAGAAATCATCATCGACGGCAAGGACGTAGGCAGAATGAATCAGCGCGATCAGGCGCAATTTCGCAATCTCCACCTTGGCTTCGTGTTTCAGTTCCATCAGCTCTTGCCCGAATTCACCGCACTCGAAAACGTGATGATTCCTGCAATGATTGCACACAAGCCCCAGAAAGAAACGAAGAAAAAGACAAAAGAACTGTTGGAATTCCTTGGACTGAAAGACAGGGCAGAACACAAACCCAACGAATTGTCGGGCGGAGAAAAACAGCGTGTGGCAGTGGCAAGGGCACTCATCAACGAGCCATCAGTGATTCTGGCAGATGAACCGTCGGGCAGTCTTGATAGCAAGAACAAGGCAGAACTCCACCAACTGTTCTTCGACCTGCGCGATAAATTCGGACAGACCTTCGTCATCGTCACCCACGACGAAGAACTTGCACGAATCACAGACCGCACCATCCACATCAAGGACGGTGAAGTGGTTGGCGAAACCACAAGAGAAAGCAATGCTGTTGCCGATGAAATCGATGCAAAAACAACAATAGAAGTACAGACAGATAAACAGACGGAAGGATAGACAGATAGACAGAGAGAAAGATATACTGACGGGCAGAATGAAAGACAATCGAATTGACAATCAAACAGACACACAGAGGGATAATATGATGAATATGCAGGACAATGGGAAGATTAGTGAACATACAGATGTACGTCAGCATATTGATGAACCCGAGATAAGACTTGGCAAGCGCAATCAACTGAAAGTCGCTCGCGAAGTGGACTTTGGCGTTTATCTCTATGGCGGTGAAATCGGCGATATCCTGCTGCCAAAGCGCTATGTACCACAAGACTGCAAGGTGGGCGAGATTGTTGATGTCTTCCTCTATCTTGATAATGAAGAACGGTTGATCGCCACCACCGAACATCCGTTCGTTGAAGTCAACCAGTTTGCATACCTCGAGGTGAACTGGACAAACCAGTTCGGTGCTTTCCTCAATTGGGGACTGATGAAAGACCTGTTCTGCCCGTTCCGCGAACAGAAGATGCGGATGCAGCAAGGCAGAAGCTATATTGTCTATTGTTACATCGACACCCTCACCTCACGCATCGTGGCTTCAGCCAAGGTCGAGAAGTTCCTGTCGAAAGACAAACCGACATACAGTCCAGGCGAGAAAGTGAACATCCTCGTACAGCAGAAGACAGAGTTGGGATTCAAAGCCATTGTTGAAGGAAAATACAGCGGACTGATTTACCAGAACGAGTTGTTCCGTGACATCCACACAGGCGACCGGCTCGAGGCTTATGTCAAGACAGTCCGTCCCGACCATAAGTTAGACCTCGTTCTCCAGAACCACGGACGTCAGCATGTGGAAGATTTCTCACAAGTGCTTCTGCAATACATGCTCAACAACGAAGAAGGTTTTTGCCGCTTTGGCGACAAGAGTCCGGCAGAAGAAATCTATTCAGAGTTCCAAATCAGCAAGAAGACATTTAAGAAAGCAGTTGGTGACCTCTACAAGCGCCATCTCATCACTATTGCCGACGATGGTCTCCATCTCACAGCGGAAGGACGAATCACAGGCCTCTCAGAGGACTGATACCATGCAGGTGCAAAAACGTATCTGGCAGGAATGTGAATAGTACTCATCGCCCGATGCGAATAGTACTCAAATAGAATTATATTCAAGACTTTGATTTGCTCATTGGTTGTACCTCCGTTGCAAAAGGCTTGGTTATGGTGACCAACAATGAGAACTATTTTTTTCGCATAGACAGAATACAAATCGAAAATTGGGCAAAGTAAATTGTATGTGCCTTTATTCTTGCCAAACCAGATGGCTTTTATTTCTTCTGTCTGAAAAGAAAAAGAAAATGGTGCCAAAGTGTTGAGGAAAGTCCATAGTGACGGACCATGACGCAGAAACGCTCAAGCAATGATGCTTTATGGTTTTGAGTTGTCATTCCGCTGTCGAGATAGTCGGTGAGCACCATCTGGGTGTTGTGGTTCTTGAGCTTCTTGGCGCAACCACCTTTCATTACCTTGATACACCAGTCGACATCGGCAGAGAAGCGGAAACGTGTGTTGAACGGCACGCAAAGTTTACGCCGTGCATAGAACGACTGATGGCACACAAGCATTCCGTGCTTGAATGATTTCCAAGTAAGCGATTCGGGAGCATTCAGATGTCGGAAGCGTAGGAAATGTCCTTCATTGTCCACAATATGCGTATCGCCATAGATCACACCGATGCCATCGGGGTTGTCGAGTCCGTCGAATACATCTTCAATGGTCTTTGGGTCATGGAGTTTGTCGCCTGCATTGAGGAAGCATATGAACTCGCCCTTTGCCAGTCGCAAACCTTTGTTCATTGCATCGTAGAGCCCTTTGTCGGGCTCGCTCACGATAGTCACGTTGGTCACAGAATTTCTCTTCTTGTAAGCCTTACAGATGCTGAGGGTCTTGTCGGTGGAAGCTCCGTCGATGATCATATGTTCGATGAAACCGCGATAGGTCTGTTCCTCAACACTTTTGAGGGTGCGCTCAATCGTGGTTTCTGCATTGAACGTGACGGTGATGATTGAAAGGAAAGGTGGATTCATAGTCCAAGAAGCATTTCGTAGATTTCTGTGTAGCGGCGTGCAATGCGGTCTTCACTATAAGTATTTACGGCTTTTGAGCGTGATTCGGTGCACAGCATTCCGTAGTTTTCCTTGTCGAGACACCAGCGGATGCCATTGGCAAAGTCTTGCGCATTCTTGTATTCTGCAACGTAACCGTTCTTCTTGTGGTCAATCATTTCTGGAATTCCACCGATTCTGAAGCCGACGCAGGGTGTGCCGCAGGTCATTGCCTCAACTATGGTGTTGGGGAGATTGTCTTGAAGTGAAGGTGTGACAAAGAGATTGACTGCGTTGTAAATCTCCACTATGTCGTGTTCGTTGCTCACGTAGTCCACTGGATAGACATCGAGCGGGATGGTGTCTTTCACTTTCTTGGAGTCGCCTCCAAGTACTACAACACCGAGTTTGTTCTTCAGTTTCGGGTTTTCGAATGCGATTATCTGACATGCTTCGGCAAGAAACTTGAAACCTTTACGTTCGTCGGTGATGCGCTGAGCTCCAAATAGGATGAGCTGTTTGTCTTGTGGCAGTCTCCATTTCTTGCGCACTTCGTTCTTGTCGAGTGGACGGAACACGTGGGAGTTGATGGCGTTGGGAACGTTGGTCACGAACTGTCCTTCAGTCAGCGCGCTTTTGTTTGCAAGGTGTGCCATCCACTTACTGCAACCTACGAATGCCAGTTTTGAACCTTTGTACATGCGTCGTTTCTGTTCGTAGACCTTGATTGCCGGGTCACTTCCTATTCCACCGTTGGTGAGCAGTTCACACTTGTGGCAACAGTTCTGATACTTGGTGCAATCGCCGGAATAGTGGCAGATGCCCGTGAAGTACCACATGTCGTGAAGGGTGATGACTATGGGTTTACCGGAATGGATGATTTTATCCAGATTTTTCATGGAGAGGAAACCTTGGTTGACCCAATGCAAATGGATCACATCCGACTGCTCGAACTCGTAGAGTTGGGTGATGTCGGTACCGGTGTTGGCAATGTCCACTTGGAAAAGGTTGCGTCGTCTGAACCCGTTTGCCATGAAGATGCAGAGCCGTTCCCAGATGAATTTCAATGGGAGTAACCATGACGAGGGGATGGAACTGACTGTCATACGGTCGGTCTGCTTGTCGCGCACAAGCATCTTCGCCTTGACTCCATTATTCTTCAAGGCTTCCATCAGACGGTTGGCAGCAATCGCTGCACCTCCCGTACGTTCCGACGTGTTGACAATAAGTACTCTCATTCCGAGTGCAAAGTTACGCAAATTCTGCCATAATAAGGTGTGAAATGAGAACAAACTTAAAAATAAACATAAAAAGATGCGAAAAAGGCGGCTCATGTATTGCCCATAACGAATAAATCACTAACTTTGCACCACTTCTTCATAGACAAGTACAACTGCTTCAGTAGCTCAGTCGGTTAGAGCACCTGACTGTTAATCAGGGGGTCGTTGGTTCAAGCCCATCCTGAAGCGCGAGATCCACTGCCAAACGGCGGTGGTTCTTGTTTTTTAGGGAGGGCGACTACTAAAAGAAAGTTATGTTTGAAACAACAACGGAAGCCTCGTAACAACCATTATAGGAAATGCGCAATGTACTTCTGAGTATCATTTGTGGCATCTGCATAACTGATTTGCTGATTGCCAATGTAAGTTGGACTGTATCTGAGCAGGTTTTTGTCTTGGGCATTCTGGCTTTGGCATTGTTTGTGTTCCACCATCATCGTGTGCTCCTCCCTTTTTCCATCTGCATGACGTTGTTTTACTTCATCTTTGGTTCCACCATCTTCCTTATGCGATACGACAGCGTACGCCATGCTTTGCCCGCAGAAATAAAGGCGATACAGGGGGAAATCATTGAAACGCCTACAGCAAAGTCAAAGACTACGGCAGTGAAAGTCCGCACGGACGAAGGAGCAACTGTGCTGTGTTATCTTGCTTCGGCAGACAGCCTAGCAATTGGCGATTTCATCAAAGCCGATGCGTCTTACGGTTTCTCATCCACATGTCAGCAAGACAATCCTGATTCAGTGTTCGGCAACTACTACAATTACTTGTTCTATCAGGGAATATCTGCCACAGGCTACTTTCCCAAAGGGACATGGCTGTTGACTGGAAGAGGTGGCAACGGAATATATTCGCGACTGAGGACATTGCAGACATACGTCAGTAGCAAATATGACAGTGCAGGCTTTACTGGAGACGAAGGGTCGGTAATCAGGGCAATGACAGTGGGTGACAATGCGGGAATGTCGAAATTGCTGAAACGACAGTTCTCTGCAGCAGGAGTAAGCCACATTCTTGCTTTGTCGGGTTTTCACTTGTCGGTCATCTACCTGATTCTTGACCTTTTCCTTTTCAGCGTCTTTGTTCCGATTGGCTGGAGATGGATAACTAGATTCATAATCATTGCCTGCATAACAGCTTATGTGGTGATGGCTGGTGCTCCTCCTTCATTGGTCAGGGCTGCCATCATGTACTCAATCATGATTGTGTGTCAGTTGTTCAGACGGGCTGTGCTGTCGTTGGATTCACTTGTCATTGCAGCCGCAGTAATGCTTATTGCCGACCCTCTGTTGCTATTCAGTGTGAGTTTTCAGTTCTCGTTCCTTTCCATGTTTGGACTTATCACCGCAGGAAACAGCATCTACAGCAGAATAAAAATAAGGAACGGAGTGGTGCGGAAAATAGTTACAAGTGTGTCGTCTACCATTGTCTGCAGTATTTTCACCTTTCCATTGGTGGGTTACTACTTCGGCACGATTCCCACGATGTCTATAGTAAGCAATCTGCTTGTCTGTCTGCTGGCAACGGCTTTGATGCTTATTGCCTCAGTGTGGTGGCTATTCTTCTTTGCTCCACCCGTGCAGTCTGCAATCGGTTGGTTGCTGATGTCCGTCACATCAGTCATTACTGCAATCACCGACAAAATTGCATCGATGGAATGGGCAACGCTGGAGTGGCATCCCAATAAAATAAGTGTGGTTCTATGCTACTTGGCTCTTCTTGCAATCTATCTTCTTGCACGAAGAATCAACCCCCAAATAGTATAGGATGTGGGGGTGACAAATAAATCAGGAACGCATGTAAATCGAATCCGAGAAGTTACATGATACATCTGCTCCGCCTCAGCAATGCATCGGCTTTGTCTCTGCAATACGTCAGTTCTGCATCAGCATTGCGTCAGTTCTGTTAGCATTGACAAAGCACTGTTTTCTGCCGCTTCCATAATCTCGCGCTCACCAGGACCTTTGTCGTTGATGCCACACAGATGAAGTATTCCATGGATAATGACGCGATGGAGTTCGTCGGTGTATTCGGCATGTTGCTGCACTGCATTGGATGCCACGGTGTCGAGACTTATGAAAAGGTCGCCACTTATGGTATGTCCAGTGGAATAATCAAAGGTGATGATATCTGTGTAATAGTCGTGCTGCAGGTATTGGCGGTTGACCTCCAGTATTTTCTCGTCGTTGCAGAAGATGTAACCGATGTCACCAGTCCGCTTGTCGTAGGTCAGAGCCACCTGTTTTACCCAGTCCTCTATCTTCACCTGGTCGATATCGGGTTTTGGTACACCGTCATTTTGAAAGCTTATCATAGAAATTATCCTCTTTTATCGTTGCTACACCTTTATTGTAGATTGCGTTGGCATTGTTGTAAATCTGGTAGTAGTTTACCATGTCCCACACATTGCGTGCAATCAAAGCCTTCAATTGCAATTTAAGCAACGGATAGGATTTCTCGAGCAAAGAATCAGAACATTCCACACCAGCTTTCTTTGCATAGTCAAGGAGAATGTCTATCACATCCTTTCCTACTTCGTAAGAAGATTTGTAATCTGCAAAGTCTTTGTATTCCTTCTTTATTTTCCTTCCGTTCTTTTCCGTGTATTTCAAGCAGGTTTGAATGATACAACCCTTTACCGACAGTTGACGGTGGAGTGGAGTGTATTGTGTTGTGTCGAGCGCAACGTATACATTAGGCATTATTCCACCTCCGCCATAAACCACGCGGTGGTTCTTCAGAGTGAAATATTTCAACGAGTCTGCAAAATGAATGCTGTCGGGATTTGTCAGTTCCCCTGTCCTGAGTCGTTCCAGCATGTCGTTGTTGTAGTCTTCGCTCTTTCCCTTTTCGTAAGGCTTCTGAATGCAACGTCCTGAAGGACTGTAATAATGGGCTGTGGTGAGGCGAATCATAGAACCATCGGGCAAATCGATTGGGCGCTGTACAAGTCCCTTGCCGAATGAACGGCGTCCGACAACCAGTCCACGGTCGTTGTCCTGTATGGCACCCGACACGATTTCGGCAGCAGATGCTGTATAACTGTCAATCAGAACAACCACTCTTCCATCCTTGAATATACCGTTGCCGTCTGCTCTGTACTCTCTTCTTGGCATCACTCTTCCTTCTGTGAACACGATGAGGTCCCCTTTGTCGAGAAACTCATTGCTGATGTCTACGGCTGCCTGAAGATAACCACCGCTGTTTGCTTGTAAGTCGAGCACGAGATTTATCATTCCATTGTCTCTCAGCATATGGATGGCGCTAACAAACTCTTGATGCGTTGTAGCTCCAAAGTTGTTGATGCGGATATAACCGGTTGTATTGTCAATCATATAGGTGGCATCGATGGAGTATACAGGAATCTTGCCGCGAGTTACGGTGAAGTGGTGCAATCCTTTGACACCGTCACGCATGATTCCGAGTTTTACCTTCGAGCCTCTTGGTCCACGCAATTTGCGCTTAATGTCTTCTGTCGTCAGTTTCTGACCTGCGATAGAAGTGTCGTTCACCGTGATGATGCGGTCACCAGCAAGGATTCCGACTTTCTCTGAAGGTCCATCGCTCACTGGTTGTACGACTACCAGTGTGTCTTCCACCATATTGTATTGAATACCTATACCATCGAAATTGCCTTCCAGAGGTTCTGTCAGAGCCTTTACATCTTTAGCCGGTGTGTAGGCAGAGTGGGGGTCAAGCTGTTTCAACATTCCGTTGATGGCATCTTCCACAACCTTTCCCTCGTTCACACTGTCTACATACAGCTGGCTGATGGCAGATTCTGCCAGAAGCAGTTTGTGCAACTGAGTGTTTACGTACTGATTGGATTGATTATTTGTGTGTTGCGCCATCATGTTTAATGCCGTTAGCATTGCGATGACAGCCATTGGAATTCGCTTCATATTGTTGAATCTTTCTTTATGTCTATTGGGAGGAAACGGCTTACGTCTTTTCCGTAATGAATGAGCTCACGTATTATACTTGAACTGATGCCAGAGTATTTCTCTTCGGTAACGATGAGCAAAGTTTCGATACCGGTAACCTGTCGGTTCACGTCAGCCATCTGACGTTCATATTCAAAATCTTTGCAGTCTCTTACTCCACGCACAAGGCATGAGGCCCCAACTTCCTGTGCAAAATCTGTTGTCAGTCCTTCATAGTGCATGACTTTCACTTTTGGCTCGTCTGCATAGATTTTTCTGATGTAGTTTACCCGGAAGTTGAGTGGGAACAGGGTCTTTTTCCCTTCGTTTATTCCGATGGCAATGATAATCTCGTCCGCAAGACTGAGTGTGCGGTCTACCACTGATTTGTGTCCAAGAGTGAATGGGTCGAAACTTCCTGCAAATAAAAGTCGTGTCATGATTATTCCTCCTCTGTCATTTCAGTGTCTGCCTCGGGTTTGTCTTCCTCAATTACTAGGTTGTTGATGATGAAGTTCTGCCTTTCAATGGTGTTCTTGCCCATATAATATTCAAGTAGTTCCTGCACTTTGTCGGTCTTCTTCAGTGTGACTTGTTCCAATCGCATATCACTGCCAATGAAGTTTTTGAATTCGTCGGGCGAAATCTCTCCAAGTCCTTTGAATCGTGTTATCTCTGGGTCGGGACCTAATTTTTGGATGGCATTCTGCCGTTCTTCATCTGTGTAGCAATAGAGAGTGATGAAATCGCTCTTGTCGTTACCCTTGTCTTTTGTCAGTTCCTCGAGTACAGTTCTCTTTATGCGTTTCTTGCGGTTGCGCACACGGAAGAGCGGGGTTTGTAGAATGTAGACGTGACCTTTCCTTATCAATTCGGGGAAGAACTGCAGGAAGAAGGTAATCATAAGCAGGCGGATGTGCATTCCGTCGACATCTGCATCGGTTGCTACAATTACTTTGTTATATCTAAGTCCATCTATGCCGTCTTCAATGTTGAGTGCGGCTTGCAGGAGATTGAACTCTTCGTTTTCATACACCACTTTCTTTGTCAGTCCGTAGGCATTGAGCGGTTTGCCTCGCAGCGAGAACACTGCCTGCGTTTCCACGTCGCGACTTTTTGTGATACTTCCACTTGCTGAATCTCCCTCGGTGATGAAGATGCAGCTTTCTTCCTTGTTGTCTCCCTTGGCATCGCTAAGATGTACACGGCAGTCACGCAGTTTCCGATTGTGCAGGTTTACTTTCTTTGCCCGTTCGCGTGCCAGTTTTGTCACGCCTGCAATTGCCTTGCGGTCGCGTTCATTGTCCTGAATCTTCTGCTGTATTATCTCTGACACGTCAAGATGCTTGTGGAGATAGTTGTCGACCTCGGTCTTTATGAAATCACCGACAAACTTGTTGACGCTGATTCCACCATTGGGCTCCATGGTCAGCGAACCCAGCTTGATTTTTGTTTGGCTCTCGAATTGCGGCTCTTGTATGTTTATAGCAATGGCTGCCACGATGCCGTTGCGTATGTCGGTGTATTCGTAGTTCTTGTTGAAGAATTCCTTGATTGTGCGTGCAATATGTTCCTTGAACGCGCTTTGATGTGTTCCTCCCTGAGTGGTGTGCTGTCCATTTACGAACGAGTGGTATTCCTCACCATACTGCTGATTGGTGTGGGTGAAGGCAATCTCGATGTCTTCGCCGCTCAGATGTATGATGTCGTAGAGTGGGGTTGTGTCCATCGTATCGATGAGCAAGTCTTTCAGTCCATTGCGACTAATGATGCGGCGTCCGTTGTAGTGGATTTCCAGCCCTGTGTTGAGATAGGTGTAGTTGCGGAGCATGGTTTCCACGAACTCTGTCTGGAACCGGTAGTTGACAAACAGTGTGTCGTCAGGCTCAAAATAGACATAAGTACCGGATTCTTCCTGTGACGGTTTGGTCTTGTCTTCTTTGAGCACTCCGCGCTCGAATTTGGCTATTCTCACTTTGCCATCGCGATAACTTCTTACCTCGAAGTGGAAACTTAGGGCATTGACAGCCTTGGCACCGACACCATTCAGTCCGACACTTTTCTTGAATGCCTTGGAATCGTACTTTCCACCTGTGTTGAGCATGCTTACGGCTTCCACCAGTTTTCCCTGTGGTATTCCACGTCCAAAGTCGCGCACGCTCACTGCTTTTCCTTCGGTGATGTCCACTTCGATGCGCTTACCAGCGTTCATCTTGAATTCATCGATGGAGTTGTCGATGATTTCTTTCAGCAATACGTAGATTCCGTCTTCTTCATGGGTTCCATCGCCCAGTCGTCCGATATACATTCCAGGACGAGTGCGCACATGGTCCATGTCGCTCAAGTGGCGTATGTTGTCGTCGGTGTACTCCACCTGTTCTATCAGTTCTTTTTCCTCAGTATCTGTTGCCATTCCCAACTTGATTCTCTATTTTCTCAACTCTCAGAAGTTACAATTCCTCGACTTTTCAGAAGGTTGCAATTTGCCTTCTCTTTATCCTGCGCTCTGTTCAAAGTCCCTTTTTGAAACATCTCCTGCGTTTGTGCTGTCTGCGCTCGAAATAAATCCACTGCGACTGCACCTTGTTGTTGACCTCAAGCTCGGGATTTGTCTCTACGTACTTGTAGCCTTCGGAAATGTAGTTTGGCAGGAGGTCATAGAAGAGTACGGCATTGATGCCTTTACCCTGGTATTCGGGCAATACTCCCACGAGCATCAGGTCGAGCGTATCGGGTTTCTTCCATTTCAATGCTTTGAGCAGATGGAACCATCCGAACGGGAACAACTTGCCCTTTGCCTTCTGCAGTGTTTTCGAAAGTGAAGGCATGGAGATGCCGACACAGATTAACTTGCCGTTGGCATCGGTGATGAGCGACACCAGTTTGAGGTCGATGAACGGAAGGTAAGTGTTCACATAAAGGTCGATTTGTTTCTCATTCAATTCGGAGTAACCGAACAAAGGTTTGAATGCCTCGTTGATGACCTCGAAAATCTGTTTGCCGTAGTCCTTGCGCAGTTTGCTGCGTGAGGTGTATCTCTTTATCTGTAGTCCGTATTTCTCGATGACTATCTTGGCAATGCGCTCCAGACGTTCGGGAACTCCCGTTTCTCTGGGCACAGTCATCAGCAATTCCACCCAGTCTGCTTCTTTCTCGAATCCCAATGCTTCCATATGCTTTGGATAGTAGGGATAATTGTAGATGGTGGCATTGGTTCCCAATTCCTCGAATCCTTCGATGAGCATTCCTTCGGCATCCATGTCGGTGAATCCCAATGGTCCTTGGATGTAGTCCATGCCTTTCTCTTTTCCCCATCTCTCTACAGCGCTTATCAAGGCTTTGCTGACGTCCATGTCATCGATGAAATCGATATAGCCGAATCTCACCATCTTCTGTTCCCAACGCTTGTTTGCTTTGTGGTTGATGATGCCTGCCACCCTGCCTACGATTTTACCGTCACGATAAGCAAGATAGTACACGGCATCGCAAAACTCCATTGCCGGGTTCTTGTTGGAGAACGTGTCAACCATGTCTTCGTAGATGTCGGGAACTGAATAAGGGTTGTCTTTGTATAGCTCATAGTTGAAACGGATGAATTGCTTCATCTCTTTCTTTGTTTGGGCTGGTCTTATTTCTATTTTACTCATCTTCATCGTTATTGGTTTGCAAAGATACGAATTTATTTGCAAAGAACGAGCATGAAAGGCAAAAAATAACGATTGAAGACTGTGCCTTTTCTGTCAGACCTTGTTGAAGTTGCCTTCCGGTATTGAAGTTGCCTTCCGATGTATAAAACCCCTTTGCCTCTAATGAAGTAAATTGTATGTATACCGTATCTAGTGAAATCGAGGCAAAGGGGAATAAAATATATGATTAATCTTCTGTTAATTAGTCTTCTATCAAGTCGTGTCCAGTCATCTCTGCTGGTTGAGCCAAGCCCATTATGTGCAGGATGGAAGGTGCAACGTCGGCAAGTACACCGTCGGAAACTTTCGTATTCTTGTTCTCTGTCACATAGATGAATGGAACAGGGTTGAGCGAGTGTGCAGTGTTTGGTGTGCCGTCGGCATTGAGTGCGTAGTCGGCATTGCCGTGGTCTGCGATGATGATGGTTTCATAGCCTACTGACTTGGCAGTTTCCACTACTTCGTTGACGCATTTGTCGACTGCCACTACTGCTTTCTTGATTGCTTCGTAAACTCCGGTGTGGCCAACCATGTCGCCATTGGCGAAGTTGACAACTACGAAGTCGTACTTGTCTTCTTTCAGTGCAGCAACCAACTTGTCCTTCACTTCGTAGGCGCTCATCTCCGGCTGGAGGTCATAGGTCGCAACTTTTGGTGAGGCTACGAGGATTCGTTCCTCGCCGTCGTATGGTTGTTCGCGTCCTCCGTTGAAGAAGAAGGTTACGTGTGCGTATTTCTCGGTCTCTGCAGTGTGGAGCTGCTTGAGCCCCTTGCTTGAGACGTATTCACCGAGAGTGTTGCTTACGTTCTCTTTTGGGAAGAGGATGTGCACGCCCTTGAATGATGCATCGTATGGGGTCATACAGTAGTACTGCAGGTCGGGGATTGTCTTCATACCCTGCTCTGGCATGTCTTGCTGTGTGAGGACTACTGTGAGTTCCTTGGCGCGGTCATTTCGGTAGTTGAAGAAGATTACTACGTCGCCAGGCTTTATTGTGCCGTCTACATTGGCGTTTACGAGTGACTCCATGAATTCATCGGTGTCTTTGTGCTCTTCGGTGTGGGCGTCGTAGCAAGACTGCACGCCTTCCACCATGTCGGTCACCTTGCGTCCCTTGCCTTCGATGAGCTGGTCGTAGGCTACTTTGATTCGATCCCAACGCTTGTCGCGGTCCATTGCATAGAACCTGCCGATGATGCTTGCGATGGCTCCTACTCCGATTTCATCGATGTGTTTCTGAAGGTCAGCGATGAATCCTTTACCTGACTTCGGGTCGGTGTCTCGTCCGTCCATGAAGCAGTGTACGTAGCAGTTCTTCACTCCGTATTCCTTGGCTATGTCCACGAGCTTCAGGATGTGGTTGAAGCTGGAGTGCACGCCTCCGGTTGATGTCAGTCCCATGAGGTGTACTGAGTGTCCGGTTTTCTGTGCGTAGCCGTATGCAGACTGGATTTCCGCATTTTGCAGAATGCTGTTGTCTGCGCAGGCACGGTTGATCTTTACGAGGTCCTGGTAAACGATTCGTCCTGCTCCGATGTTGAGGTGTCCTACCTCGGAGTTGCCCATCTGTCCGTCGGGCAGACCTACGTTTTCACCGCAAGCGAGAAGCTTTGAGTGTGGGTAGGTCGCATTGAGGTAGTCCATATATGGAGTTGGAGTACTGTATATTACGTCCGATTTTGTCTTGTCGCCGATTCCCCATCCATCGAGAATCATCAATAATGCTTTCTTTGCCATATAAAGTTCGTTTTATGTCTTGTATGTTTTGCCGGTCGGCGAATCTCTTTTTCCTTGCCAAACGATGTTTGACTTTTCACGTCAGATGATGTTCAAACATCAAATGATGCTCAATCTTCTCACATCAGATGAAATTCAATCTTCGTCTGGGAGAGATCTCATTTCCCGGCTTGTTTTTCCTTCGGTTTCTGCCTTTGGTTTCCCTTCGGTTTCTGCCTCAAGTTTCCTTCGATTTTTGACTCTGTTTTTGCCTCTGTTTTCTTGTTCTCCAAGCATCGGCTTTTTGCCCCTCGAACAGCGGTTTTTATTTCTCTGACTAGGAAAAAAGTTTTTTCTGACTGGGAAAAAATTCCGCCTTCCGGGTGGGTCATAGGCAGATGATCAGGAAGTAGTTTTTTTTGCCTTTCTGGACGAGCAGATATTTGTCGTCGATAAGGTCTTTTGTCGTTATCACCTGATCTTGCTGAGCCAGCTTTTCCTTGTTGATGCTCACTCCGCCTCCTTGGGTCATTTTCCTCATCTCGCCTTTTGACGGGAAGATTGCTGCTTTCTCGGTGCAGAGGTCGATTGCCTTGATGCCGCCTGCCAGTTCGTCGCGTGAAACGGTGAACTGTGGCACTCCGTCGAACACTTCGAGGAAGGTTTTTTCGTCGAGCTTGAGGAGTGATTCCTTGGTTGACTTTCCAAATAGGATGTTTGATGCTTCAACTGCCATGTTGTAGTCTTCTTCTGAATGAATCATGACAGTGAGCTCCTTGGCAAGTCGTTTCTGCAGCACGCGCTGTCCCGGGTCTTTGTCCTGCTCGGCGATGAGCAATTCGATTTCCTCTTGCCCGAGGAGTGTGAATATCTTGATGTAGCGTTTTGCATCTTCGTCGCTGGTGTTCATCCAGAACTGATAGAAGGCGTATGGAGATGTGTATTCCGGGTTGAGCCAGATGTTGCCCTTCTCGGTCTTTCCAAACTTTGTTCCGTCGGCTTTCTTCACCAATGGGCAGGTAAGTGCGTAACACTCACGGCCGTTGGTACGGCGAATAAGCTCTGCTCCAGTGGTCATGTTGCCCCACTGGTCTGCACCGCCAATCTGGAGTTTGCAGCCTTTGTGCTCGTTGAGGTAGAGGAAGTCGTAGCCCTGGAGGAGCTGGTAGGTGAATTCGGTGAACGACAGTCCGTCGCGTGCTTCGCCGTTGAGTCGTTTCTGCACTGACTCTTTTGCCATCATGTAGTTCACGGTGATGTGCTTGCCGATGTCGCGTGCAAAGGCGAGGAACGTGAAATCTTTCATCCAGTCATAGTTGTTCACCAGTTCTGCCTTGTTGGGTGCATCGCTCTCGAAGTCGAGAAACTTGTTGAGCTGTTTCTTTATGCACGCCACATTGTGGCGGAGGGTGTCTTCATCCAGCAGGTTGCGCTCCTGGCTTTTACCCGAAGGGTCGCCAATCATGCCGGTGGCACCGCCGATGAGTGCCAATGGCTTGTGTCCGCAGTTTTGCAGATGGCGAAGCATCATCACACCGCAGAGATGGCCTATATGAAGTGAGTCTGCCGTTGGGTCGAAGCCCAAGTAAGCAGTCACCAGTTCTTTTTCAAGTAGTTCTTCTGTTCCAGGCATGATGTCGTGAATCATGCCACGCCACTGAAGTTCTTTTACAAAGTTTTTCATCTTCTTGTTCTATAATGCTTTATTTCAGGATGCAAAGTTACACCAAATATTTGGTCTGACAAAATATATTTATGTATAGGGTGCCGGAAGTTGGTGTCAAATTGGTTTTGTCACTTCTTTCAGCCATTCTCTGTGCTCGTCGTCCAGCCTTGATTTGAGGCGCTCGTAGACGGTTTGCTGGTAGTTGTTGAACCAGTCGACTTCTTCCGCTGTAAGCATCTCCTTGATGATTGGGCTGGTGATGATTGGACAGACTGTGAGATGTTCGAATGTGTAGTAAGGTCCGAAAGTGATGCCCTCAGCCGTACCGCCGTCGTAGGTTGCACATCCCGGTTCCACTGCCTTGCCGTGTTCGCCGCCGAAGTTGGCATTGACTACGAGCATCGTGTCCTCGTGGCGCACTCCGTGGCTGCCCTCGATATAGATTCCCGGCTCATCGGTGATAATCATTCCCGGCAACAATGGTGTAGGACGCCACTGCATGCGGAACTGGTGATAGTCGATGCTTTCGTGAACTGACATGAACTGGCCCACTCCGTGACCTGTGCCGTGCAGATAGTTGATTCCGTACTTCCACATGTCCATGCGTGCGAATGCATCGAGTTGTGTGCCGTTGGTTCCTCTTGGGAACACTGCACTTCCGAGCTTTATCCAACCCTTGAGCACCAGCGTGTAGTCGCGCCGCATTTCCCAGGTCAACGGACCGAGAGGAAGGGTGCGGGTGATATCGGTGGTTCCGTCAAGATACTGGCCGCCAGAGTCGATGAGCAGCAGTCCCTCCGGTTTCACCGGAATATCAGTCTCAGCGCTTGGCTCGTAGTGCACGATGGCTCCGTGATAGCCGTAGCCCATGATGCTGGCAAAGCTCACGCCCATGCACAGGGGTTGTTCGAGACGGAATGCCTCCAGCTTGTCGGAAAGTGACATTTCTGTCTGCCCGCCCTTCGGCACATTCTCCAAGGTCCACTTCATCCATTTCACCATTGCCACACCGTCTTTCTCGTGTGCACTGCGGTAGCCCTTGATTTCTGTTGCATTCTTGAACATAAGCATGTGTGGAATGGGCGATTCCTTGTCTACATGGTACTTGATGGCAGTGTAGGTGCTGTAGTTCGTCTTGTCGAGCTGAGTTTCCACCGGCATTTCACAGTTAGCCAAGTCCTCGAGAATAGCTTCGTAAGGACGGATGCTGACACCCTCGGCTTTCAGATAAGCCTCGACTTCATCGGTCACCTTCTCCTTATTTATATACAAGGTGGCGTCGGTCGGAGTTATGATGAGATAACTTACGAATAGCGGAGTGTAGAGAACGTCGTCTGCACGCAGGTTGAGCGTCCAGGCAATGTCCTCCAAGTAAGTGGCAAGCAGGGCATGGTCGCCAATCTTCTCCCTAGTGCGCGAGAGTTTGCTCTTCGAACTTTCTCCGGCATATTCCAGCGGCTGGATGAAGAGTTTGCTGTCGGGAATGCCAGGGCGGTCGGTCCATATCGATTCGTAAGGATCGACCGACGGGTCGAGCTTCAGCCCGAACTGCGACAGCTCGTCTCTCAGCTGGTTTACAGCTTCCACCGTGTTGACCCAACCGTCTACGCCCACTGTGTCGCCTGGCTTGAGTACGGTGCCAAGCCATTCTGCAATGCTCGGTGTGCCTTCTATCTTGTCTTTCATTAGAACGTAGCTGGAATCGCTTAGTTGTTCGCGTGCCTGGATGAAATAGCGTGAGTCAGTCCATAGAGCTGCCTTGTCGAGAGTGACTACAGACGTGCCTGCACTTCCACTGAATCCGGAAATCCATCTGCGCGCTTTCCATCGCTCAGGAATGTACTCCCCACAATGTGGGTCAGTGCTGGGAGTGATGAATGCACTGACTTCCCTTTCCTTCATAACTTTGCGCAAATCGTAAAGCCTACCTTCAATTTCCTTCATATTGTTTCTGCTTGAATTGTAATATTTACTGCAAATATAGGATTAAATTTTGTCCTGTCAAAATAAACTCATATATTTGCACTGAAAATATTAGATAGTAATTCTAAAAACATTGTATTATGGCATTTTTAACAAACGAGAAACTATTAATTGTCGGAGCCGGAGGTATGATTGGTTCCAACATGGCTCAGACAGCAGCTATGCTTGGTTTGACACCAAACATTTGTCTTTATGACATCTTTGAGCCAGGAGTTCATGGCGTAGCTGACGAGATGGCACACTGTGCATTCCCTGGAGTAAACTTCACTTGGACAGTTGACCCAAAGACTGCATTCACAGGTGCTAAATACATCATCTCTTCAGGCGGTGCCCCACGCAAGGAAGGCATGACACGCGAAGATCTTCTCAAGGGAAACTGCAAGATTGCAGCTGAGTTCGGTGACTTCATCAAGAAGTACTGCCCAGACGTAGAGCACGTTGTAGTAATCTTCAACCCAGCCGATGTGACTGCACTCACAGCACTCATCCACTCAGGACTGAAGCCAAACCAGCTCACATCACTCGCGGCACTCGACTCAACACGTCTGCAGCAGCAGCTCGCCATGGAGTTCGGTGTACAGCAGGACAAGGTGACAGGCGCACACACTTACGGCGGTCACGGAGAGCAGATGGCAGTATTTGCTTCACAGGTGAAGATCGATGGCAAGCCACTCTCAGAAATGGGACTTTCAGCAGAGCGTTGGGCAGAAATCAAGCACGCAACAATTCAGGGCGGTTCAAACATCATCAAGCTCCGCGGACGTTCATCATTCCAGAGCCCAGCTTACCAGGCAGTGAAGATGATTGAAGGTGCAATGGGCGGTGAACCATTCACACTCCCAGCAGGATGCTACGTGAAGACCGACAAGTACCAGCACGTGATGATGGCAATGCCGACAACAATCGACAAGACCGGAGTTCACTACACAGAACCACAGGGAACAGCAGAGGAAATGGCAGCACTCGATGCTTCCTACGCACACCTCGAGAAAATGCGTGACGAAATCATTACGCTCGGCATCATCCCTGCAATCAAGGACTGCAAGACAGAAAATCCAAATCTGTAACTTTCAAGGCTCAATATCGGCAGGCTCCAAAAGGCATATAAACCTTAGGCCCAGCCTATAGACACAATCCGGGGGCACGGAACATGCAACAAAGCTCGTGCCCCGTTCTTGTGAGTCAATGAATCTTCAGACGGTAAAGGAACTTCCGAGTCAATGAAATCTCAATACATGAATGAACTTCTGGATTGAAGAAATCCGAAACAGACGAAGGAAATTCCAAGTCGATGAACACTGGACTGATGAAGGAGGTTTACGCATACAAGAGCCACATTTCATTCTGCCACGCAATTGACAACTGACTATTGCATTACTGCACGGCAACTCATAAAAGAACTGACAAAACGACCTTTTCCACTCATCATCATTACCCATTTACCTAAATTATTCGTATCTTTGCCATCACTATTAAAATTATATAGACACTAGACACAAGAACAGAAAGAGAAATGAAAGTAGCAATTGTAGGCGCAAGTGGTGCCGTAGGACAAGAATTCTTGAAGGTTCTCGCCGAGAGAAACTTCCCAATCGATGACCTCGTATTGTTCGGTTCGACACGCAGTGCCGGCCGCAAGTACACATTCAAGGGAAAAGAATACGAAGTGAAACTCCTGCAACACGGGGACGACTTCAAGGACATCGACCTCGCCTTCACATCAGCGGGCGCCGGCACATCAAAGGAATTTGCAGCTGACATCACAAAATACGGAGCAGTGATGATTGACAACTCAAGCGCATTCAGAATGGACAAGGACGTGCCATTGGTCGTTCCCGAGTGCAATGCAGAAGACGCACTCAACCGTCCGCGCGGAATTATTGCCAATCCAAACTGCACGACAATCATGATGGTAGTAGTGCTCAAGCCAATCGAAAAACTGTCGCACATCAAGCGCATACACGTGGCATCCTACCAAAGTGCCAGCGGTGCAGGAGCGGCAGCAATGAAAGAACTGCAGGAACAGTACAAAGCATTGGCAGAATCAAAAGACCCAGTTGTCAGCAAGTTCGCTTACCAGCTGGCATACAATGTGATTCCGCAGATTGATGTATTCCAGGACAACGGATACACCAAGGAAGAGATGAAGATGTTCAACGAAACAAAGAAAATCATGCACACCGATGCCAACTGCTCGGCAACATGTGTCCGCATCTCTTCACTCCGTGCCCACAGCGAAGCCGTATGGGTGGAGACCGAAGAGCCAGTATCAGTTGAAGACGCACAGAAAGCAATTGCAGCAGGCGAAGGAGTCATTCTGATTGATAACCCTGCACTGGTAGGAGCCAAAGCTAATTCAGATGCATCCAAGGAAACAATGGAAGGACTTCCTTACCCAATGCCACTCTACACAGCAGGCAAAGACTGCGTGTACGTGGGACGTGTCAGAAAAGACCTTGCCAACGACCACGGACTTGCATTCTGGCTTTCAGGCGACCAAATAAAGAAAGGCGCAGCCCTCAATGCCGTACAGATAGCAGAATATTTGATAAAAGTGGGCAACGTAAAGTAATTGTACCACTCGGCATCAAGTGCTATGAGTACCATAAAAAACATCCGCTATGCCATTGGCACTGCGGATGTTTCGTATGATAAAGTTTGACCTATACGCCTAAAGTTTAGACCTTGAAATCCCACGTTTCTGTGCAGGTCATATAGCACAATCCTTTGGACGAGGCTTTATTACATGCTTGCAATTATATCTTTCAGTTCGGAAGAAGAAATGCCTTCGGTACGGGGAAGCAACATCACTTCCTTACCTGCTTCCCTGCAATATTCAAAAGCAGCCTGAAATCCTGCGTGAGTTTGGTCAGGACCAGCAACAAAGACATCAAAGTCCACTTGCTTCACAATGTCCTTCACATTCTTATAAACCACTACTTCATCCACATATCTGATGGCACGCACCATGTAGCAGCGCTGTTCTGTGTCGTACACCAGCTTGGCATCGGGCTTGAACTTGACTACATCCTCTGAGTCTTGTACTGCCACAATAAGATAATCTCCCAAAGACTTTGCCTTACGGAACAGTTCCACATGACCCACATGCAGAAGATCGTAAACACCAACCGTCAATATTTTCTTCATCCTACTCTGTTTTTATGATTTATAATCCTGTTTTTTATCATGACTTATCTTGCCATATCTTGCTTTCATTAGGCTTTGCATTCATCAAATACTAATCTTGATCTTGTCAAGCTTCAACCTTTTTCCAGGCTTTGTTCTTGCTTTCGTCAAGCTTGGCTTTTCCCTTGATAAATCTCTGCCATTATTCTCTTCAAGTTCTGTTTTTGCTCTCTCAAATCTTAACTTTTCTCTCGTCAAACTCCCTATAAGGAAGATTCAAATCCATGAAGTCGAAATTGTGCTGATGGATTTTGTCGGGTGGAGGCGGTGTCATGTAGTCGCCAAATAACTGGCTGAGGTAAGTATCGTTGTCTTTCATCCCCCAAACAGTTTTGCCTTCAAACAGAACTGGAGTTGGATTGCCAAGAACGGTTTTACGGCCTATCATGCTCTTCAATCCATCGTTGTGGTTCACAGCTGCCAGTCGCTGGCTATTGAAGTTGTATTTTATCATATGCCGCTTTATATTTCTCTGGAGTCCCGGCAACGTATATAGTTTCCTTGCCATGAGGGGAATCCAACTCGATGGTCCGTGCCCGTGTCTGTAAGGATCCCTAAAGAGGAAATACAGAGCTTTTCTCAAGTAGTTGTACTTCATCTGATAGAGACGCTGAGTCAACTTGCAGTCGGGCGCTCCGTCAATCGGGAACACATCCACATAGATTCCTCCAAGATAGTAAAGGTGCAGACGCTCAATCAGAGTGGTGCTTGAATCTTGTATCTTTCCGAAATGCAGCGGATATTTGTTATCATTCTCGAAGCACACAAACTCATACGGTTTTGGCAACCATTCTTTACTGTGTGCAATAAGCATCTCATAATCGTCTCTTGGCATGCCGATATCCATATCGTCGTCCCAGGGAATAAACCCTCCGTGGCGCACTGCACCAAGCAGAGACCCGTCAAGCAAATAGTATCTGAGTCCGTGCCTTTCACACATTTCATGAATTACTTGAAGAATATCAAGCAACCGCAGTTGGAGTTGCCTTATATCATAGTTTGCCATTTCGTCCTCTATTAGTTCTTTTCTAATGTAACCTTGTAAATATCCATTAATTTCCGCGCAAGGACTGTAGGATGGAACGAATCCATCGCATATCTGTGTCCTTCTTCAATCATCCTTTCTTTCAATCCGGAATCAGTCAGTGCCTTTTCCATGCCATTGGCTATTGCCCTCGCATCGTTTGGGTCTATTTGTATAGAGGCAGGTCCTGCGGCTTCGGGCAGGCTGCTCACATTGCTCGTAACTACGGGGCAACCACACAGCAGAGCCTCGACAACAGGCAAGCCAAAGCCCTCATAGAATGACGGATAGACAAAAAGACTTGCGCCCGTATAGAGTTTCTTGAGTTCTCTGTTGTCTATTATCTGTTTCCAGATGAATAGCTTTTCCATGTTATGGTCGGCAATATACTGTTGCACTTGCTGCTTGTAAGCGCCTCCATTGCCAACAATCACAAGCGGAATCTGCAAATCGCCTGGAAGCATTTCCATTGCTTTGACAATACCCAATAGATTCTTTCTTGAGTTTATCGAACCTACATACAGCATGTAAGGCTTGTCAACCACGGCACTACCATCCGTAACTTTGTTTACTGTATGGTTCGTTTTATCGCTCACTTTACGGTCAGCTTCATTGCTCGCTTTGCAGCCCGTAACCTCCTTTGCTTCCACTTCCCCTTCATTATAATAGTAAATGGGGTTCACCGGTTGATAAAGCACACTGATTTTTTCCTCGGGCACGCCATAGAACCTGATGATGTCGTTCTTCGTACATTCGCTGATTGCGATAATATGGTCAGCATGTTTGCATGCATAGTTCCATTTCCTGTCGTACACAATTCTGTCGAGTCCATGATACATGTCGGGAAAAGTCTTGAATGCCACATCATGGATTGTGACGACTGATGCGATCCCTGTTTCCGAAATGCCCACAGGAATTTCATTGCTTAAGCCATGAAACAGTTCTATGCCGTCCTTCTTCAGATTGTCCACTATGCCCAGTGTGCGCCACAGGCTTCCTTTCATTGCACCACATGGCACCTCCGTGTGGCAATGCGCCTTATGAAGAAAAGGATGCGTCACCATATTGTCCGTCACTTTGGTAGTATAAAGATAATACTCCTCCTCGGGAAACTCTGCCGTCAATATCTCAATTGTCGTACGGCTATGATTCCCGAGACCAGTGAAGTTGTTGTATAGCCTTTTGGCGTCGAACCCTATCCTCATAATCTAATATCTAAACACTTAAGTCTCTACATGTCTTGTTTTGGCATGCCGCGCATGCATAATCAGTAGGCAAAGGTAGCAGATTAAAATGAATTATGCAAAAAGAAGTATAGAAAGTTTGATATTTGCCCGATAATTGCTACCTTCGTCTCTCCAATTCCATAACGACAATGAAACGATTACTAATTATACTAGCTTCAATCACTTGCACGATAGCTTCTTTTGCGCAGCTCGACCATATCGACATCGAACCCATGAGTTACAATGGTCAGATGCTGGTAGATGAAGTCACGCAAGTGTTCCAGGACTCCGAAGGTTTTATCTGGTACGGAACGAATGACGGACTGTGCCGCGATGACGGATACAACATCCATGTGTTCAAGAAAGATGAATCCAACCCCAAATCCATTGGCATCAATGCGGTGTTCAGCATCACTGAGGATAAAGCCAACCATCTCTGGGTGGGAACTGAAAACGGATTGTTGAGAATAGACAAGGAGACATTCGACATCAGCCGCGTTGATGTGGAGGGCTTGAACCATGCAGTGGTAAACCATTTGCTTGCCAGCGCAGACGGCACTGTGTGGGCAATGGGAAATCAAGCACTCTTTCATGTCAGCCCCGACACCAAAGTAATAAAGAGGTACGACATGCCGGAAGGAATATCCTGTCTCTACGAAGACAGCAAGCAACGTCTTTTCGTGGCGAGAAACAATTACGGACTGATGATCAAGCCGGCGGGAAACGATGAATTCTCACTCATTGCCCCTTATTTGCAGGTCACTGTCATGTTGGAAGATTCCATACACAACTGCTACTGGATGTTCGACCGCTATCAGGGATTTTTCAAATACACAGAGGGAAAACCCGGAATGCTGGAGCATCAGACTTTACCCAGCCAAAGACAGGGTGATTTCTGCACACATATAGTGCAGGACGATAGCTACCATTACATCTGGACATTGTCGTACTACAAAGGTCTGCAGGCATTCAAAGTGGCAGACGACGGGCAACTGGCGGAAGTACCAACCACCTCATTCCTGCCGCCAATCAACCAGATTCTATACAGCATAATGAAATCCCGCAATGGTTTTTTGTGGGTCACAGGCTTTGATACCAACAGTTTCATCATAAACCTCAACCAGCAGAACATCACCTACAACCATCTGAACAAGCTCCGTGAGACCTCGCATTTCTCACCAGCCATAACTTCCATGGGTCATGATTCTGGCGGAATCTTCTGGCTTATGCAGAAGCGAAACGACTTGTTTCTCTACAATCCAAAGACCGATGAATACGTGTGTGCGTCCCACAATACCGGCAACCAGAACCTACCGCTTTACATGACCGACAAAATTCTTCCTTCACGAAGGTCAAGGTGTGTATGGGCAATAATCAACGGTGGCAAAACCATCTACCAATTAGAAAGGACAAACATGCAGGTCTGTGCTGTGACTACCGTTGGAATGGAAGGCAACGGGCTGGATGCAGGTACTGCCAAGTGTGCATTCGAGGACTCACGGTCCAATTTGTGGATAGGTACAGAGAATGGCATCTGCGTGTACCGGCGCAAGACACATAATCTTGAAGTGATATCGAAAACATCGGGCTATGTCTCTGATTTCACCGAGACAAAAGACGGCAACATGTGGTGTACCGTCCGCAATAAAGGATTGGCTCGAATCGACAAACGGGGCAAGGTCACGCTCTTTCCTCTGCAGCTCGACCTGCTGACAGTGGCAGCTACATCCGACGGATTGCTGTGGATTGGTACAAGGGAAGGATATTTGTACTTGTTCGAGCCAAACGAAAAGGAAGGTAAACAGTTCCGTGACTATACAAAGATATGCGGAATCACCTCCGATAAAGTCGACAAAATACTCGCAGACTGTTTCGACCACTTGTGGATAATAACAAACCAGAGAATCAAGGAGTTCAACCCTAATAACGGTGCGTTCAGACTTGTTTTCGCACATGACAGGCGAAGCCAGATGCTACGGTTCATTCCATCCTCTTCATTCATCGACCCGACAAACAATCAGGTGTATGTCGGTGGCATTCCCGGTTTCGTTTCCTTCGCTCCGTCGCAGACCCTGGAGAACTTGTCGGAAAAGGTGCACGTGCACATCACTGATATTTGGACAAATGGAAAATCAATTTGGTTTGAGCATGCACGTCATTCAAAGGTCGGGCAAATCGAGTTGGACTACGACGACCATAATGTTAGCATCTTTTTTTCGTCGCTCAATCTCGGCTTCACCCACAACATCCGCTATGCCTACAAGATGGAAGGGATTGACGATGACTGGACCGTGATAAAGGTTGGCGACAACAAAGCCACCTACAATCATCTGCCTAAGGGCAAATACATATTTAAGGTGAAAGCCACAGACATCAACGGACTATGGAGCGACGATATAACCGAACTGACAATAATCCGGACCCCGGCTTGGTACGAATCCGGCTTTGCCTATTTTGTCTATCTCCTGCTGTTCCTTCAGGTTTTGTACCTTTCGTTCCGTACATACAAACGACATCTCGACCGGAAGAACCAGAAGATGTTGCAGGAAAATATCACGCAGACAAAGATGGTTTACTTCACCAGCATCTCCCATGAGTTGCTCACACCGCTCACCATCATCAAGTGTCTGCTTGAAGACTTCAAGCCGGACAATGAAGAAAACACCCACAAGATGGAGCTGATAAAGTCCAATGTGGTGCGGCTGCGCCGTCTGCTTCAGCAAGTGCTCGATTTCCGCAAGGTGGAGAGCAAGAACATGAGGCTGTATGTGGAGGAAGGCAATATCACGCAATTCATCCAGGCCATCTGCAAGGAGAGTTTCGAACCGCTTGCCCGGAACAAGGACATCCAGTTTCTCACGATGTTCAGCGTCTCCGACATGATCGGTTATTTCGACCGCGACAAACTGGAGAAAATCCTGTTCAACCTCATTTCGAACGCATTCAAATACACTCCAGCCGGACGTTCTGTGACTCTCACTGTCCGGTTGCAGCCAGACGGTACCTTGTGGCTGAGCGTCAAGGACGAAGGAGTGGGCATTGAGCAGAGAGAGCAGAAGTTCATCTTCAACCGCTTCTATTCGTCAAGAAAGAACAACAACTGCATATCCAACGGCATTGGACTCTCCCTCACCAAAGACCTTGTGGAACTGCACCACGGCACCATCTCCGTCAAGAGTCAGGTTGGCAAAGGCTCCGAATTCACCGTTGAGTTGCCTACTGGCAGAAGCAGTTTTACGCAGGAGGAAATCCGCGAGGTGGTTCAGGATGAGCAGATAGAGCTCTTCCACGAGACAAAGAACGCAACTCCGGTTGCTGCCGATATAAACAAAGAGAAGGACAATTTGCTGATTGTGGAAGACAACCGCGAACTGCTTTTCGTTATGCAGGAAGTCCTCTCGCGCCACTACAACGTGTTTGTTGCCACCAACGGGCTGGAAGCCCTCGACATTGTCCACGACGAGAATATACAGATGATTATCAGCGATATCAGCATGCTGAAGATGGACGGAATCGAATTGTGCAGACAAATCAAGCGGAACATCGACACCTGTCACCTCATTTTTGTGATGCTTACTGCCAACATCAGTAGCCAGTCGCAGATTGAGGCTTACAATTCCGGAGCCGATGCCTATGTCACCAAGCCATTCGAAACCGAAGTGCTCATCACGCTCCTCCGTCATCTCAAGGAACAGCGCCAGTCCCACCAGGAAGAATTCAAAAAAAACGTCAAGCAGCCATCAGCAAAAGAACTTGCCATCAATCAGCTTGACCAGGAATTCATCGAAAAAGCCATCCTGGTTGTGGAAAAGAATATGATGAATGGTCAGTTGGATGTGGAGTTTCTGGCAAGGGAAATGAACATGAGCCGTTCCACCTTCTCCAGAAAAATCAAAGCCATCACTGGACAGACTGCCTTCGAGTTCATCAAGAGTCTGCGACTGAAAGCTGCCTACCGGATGCTCGAGGATTCAACGAGAAGTGTGCTTGATGTGATGGAAAGTGTGGGCTACAACGATCACCGCACATTTGCACAATCATTCAAGGATATGTTCGGAATGTTGCCAAGTGGGGTTAAATAAATAGTGGATTCAGCTGTTTTCCGTTGCATTTCAGACGTTTTTGCAGTCGGAAACGTCGAATAAACCGAAAAAAAGGCTATCTTTGCTTGTTCAAATCGATTCGTTTAATCAAAAATGTAGAAAAATAATATGGGAATAGGTAACTCTGGCGCTGTAAAGTTCCGCCTAATTGTAATGAATTTCCTCATCTTTGCTGTATGGGGAGCGTATCTTTGTTCTCTGGGTGTTTATCTTGGCAATATAGGGATGGGTCCGCAGATTGGCGCGTTCTTCGCCATTCAGGGCATCGTGTCGTTGTTCATGCCTGCTTTGATGGGAATTGTTGCCGACAGATGGGTTCCGGCACAGAAACTGCTTGGATATTGCCATCTGCTGAGTGCATTGTTTATGGCAGCAGCCGGATATGTGGGCATCACGAACGAAAATCCATCGTTCAACCAGCTCTTTTGGCTTTATTCCGCCAGCGTGGCATTCTTCATGCCTACAATCGCACTGGGCAATTCAGTGTCCTACAATGCACTGACTCGTGCCGGACTCGACACCGTGAAGGATTTTCCGCCGATTCGAGTGTTTGGAACCATAGGTTTCATCATTTCCATGTGGATAGTTGACCTCACCGACTTCAAGGAGAACTACATGCAGCTGTTCGTGTCTGCAGCATGGAGCGTCATCCTCGGATTCTATGCTTTCACCCTGCCAAACTGTCCTGTAAGCAATGTAGCAAAGGGCGCATCGTGGATTGACACCCTTGGACTGCGTGCCTTCGTGCTTTTCAAGCATCGCAAGATGGCGATATTCTTCATCTTCTCCTTCCTGCTTGGCATGTGTCTGCAGGTGACCAATGGTTTTGCCGGCACATTCCTCGGTGATTTCGGCAGCATAGCTGAATACACCGACACCTTTGCTGTGAAGCACAACATCATCCTCTCGTCACTTTCGCAGATTTCCGAAACCCTCTGCATCCTGCTCATTCCGTTCTTCCTCAAGCGATTCGGTATCAAGACCGTGATGCTCATCTCAATGCTTGCATGGGTTCTGCGTTTCGGATTCTTTGGACTTGGCGACCCGGGACACGGCGTTTGGCTCTTCATCCTTTCAATGATTGTGTATGGAGTGGCATTCGACTTTTTCAACATCTCCGGTTCGCTCTATGTTGACCAGGAAACCGATCTGCACATCCGTTCGTCAGCCCAGGGCGTGTTCATGATGATGACCAACGGACTGGGAGCAACCATCGGTTCGTTCTGCGCCCAGGCAGTGGTCAATAAGTACGCTTACTGCTACGAAGCAACCGACCCTACACGCATGGAGGGTTGGTCCACCTGCTGGTACATCTTCGCAGGATTTGCACTGCTGGTGGCACTCTTGTTCGTCTTCCTGTTCAAGTCAAGCCACAAGACTGAAAACGTGGCACAGAAGGCATGTTAAATAT
The DNA here is from genome assembly GCA_963640465.1 of Bacteroidaceae bacterium. Classification (GTDB taxonomy): domain Bacteria; phylum Bacteroidota; class Bacteroidia; order Bacteroidales; family Bacteroidaceae; genus Colivivens. The sequence continues at coordinate 35,700 of CAVHYP010000023.1, forward strand.
AGGAATCAACAAACAACAATAACATAGAAATCAACAAGCAAAATAAAGAATACAAGTTATGGGACAGAAACCATCTATTCCAAAAGGAACACGCGACTTCTCTCCGCTGGAGATGTCAAAACGAAATTACATATTCGATACCATCAAGGAAGTGTACAGTCTGTATGGCTTCCAACAGATAGAAACACCTGCAATGGAAAACCTCTCAACCCTCATGGGCAAATACGGAGAGGAAGGCGACAAACTGCTCTTCAAGATCCAGAATTCCGGCGATTACTTCAAGGGACTGACCGATGAAGAACTCTTGAGCCGCAATGCCAACAAGCTGGCAAGCAAATTCTGCGAGAAGGGCTTGCGATACGATTTGACCGTGCCTTTTGCACGTTATGTCGTGATGCACCGCGATGAATTCGCCCTTCCGTTCAAGCGTTTCCAGATTCAGCCTGTGTGGCGTGCCGACCGTCCGCAGAAAGGACGTTACCGTGAGTTCTACCAGTGCGATGCCGATGTGGTGGGTTCAGATTCACTGTTGAACGAAGTGGAACTGATGCAAATCGTAGATACGGTATTCACCAAGTTTGGCATTCGTGTCTGCATCAAGATAAACAACCGCAAGATTCTCACAGGTATTGCCGAGTTGATAGGTCAAGCTGACAAGATAGTCGACATCACCGTTGCAATCGACAAACTCGATAAAATCGGAATCGACAACGTGAATGCAGAACTTGCCGAGGACGGCATTCCAGCCGAATCCATCGAACAATTGCAGCCTATCATCAACCTTAAGGGAAGCAACACCGAAAAGATTCAGACAATGAAAGAAGTGCTGCATGATAGTGCCATAGGCATGAAAGGCATTGAGGAAACAGAATTTATACTGAACACACTTGCTGAATCAGGACTGAACAACCAGGTGGAACTCGACTTGACCCTTGCTCGTGGACTCAACTACTACACAGGTGCAATCTTCGAAGTGAAGGCACTCGACGTCCAGATAGGCAGCATCACCGGTGGCGGGCGCTACGATAATCTCACCGGCATATTCGGAATGCCAGGGCTGTCCGGAGTCGGCATTTCCTTCGGTGCCGACCGAATATTCGACGTGCTCAACCAGCTCGACCTCTATCCTAGGGAATCAGTAGGCGCAACCCAAGTGCTGTTCGTCAATTTCGGCGAGGCAGAGACCTGTTATTGTCTGCCCGTCGTAGCAGCCCTGCGCAAGGCGGGAATACGTACAGCGATGTTCCCAGATGCCGTAAAACTGAAGAAGCAGATGAGTTATGCCAACACCAAGAACATCCCCTTCGTAGCAATAATAGGCGAGACCGAGATGCAGGACAACACCGTTATGGTGAAAGACATGACCACAGGCACACAGACAGCAGTCAACAAAGACAACCTGCCAGATTTCTTCAAATAGGAACAATACAGTATAATAGTATAAGGACTTTCATTGTGAGTAAAACTCATATGAAAGTCCTTTCTTTTTAGGGGTAAGAGGAGCGTTTCCGTGAAAGGCGAACAATGGCGATTTGAGAAGAAGCGATATGCACCGTTTTTATAGGTGGGCATAATGCCCACCTAAGGTTCTGCGACGGGGCGGACAGGAAGACCATAGTAACGGTGTGTGTGGAATGCGTAGGGCGCACCCGACAAACCCCGTGGAGAGGAAGTCCGGAGGCTAACCCAAAACTGTT
>CAVHYP010000024.1:0-11800 GCA_963640465.1 Bacteroidaceae bacterium
GGCTTGGGAACACTTTGATTGGCCGAATCTGCTGTAAAACAACGGGTTCGGAAGGACATTCTATGTTTAGCGGACAACAATAATTCAATACTTCTCTCTATTCTGTTAAGTACCAACTATCTCGCCTGGGATTGATGGAGTTGCCCCTTGATATTACAGTGGAGAATACAGAAGACTCGTGCTACATCAAAAATATAGCTGGCGAGAAAGTTTTTGAAGATGAAGGAAAACTCAAAATTGTCAATAACAAAGTTTACCGCTTCAATTATAAAACAAAGTGCATAACAATTAAGTCTGTTTATAAATCAGATAGTGGATGGACAAAAGGATGGACGATGTTAGTCGCGTTCAATGACTCCGAATTATTTAATGCGATCACCACATTTGGATTAGATGCTATTGAAGATTTTGTAATCGGAGAATCGAAAGAAAAGAACCTAATTAAGGTACATGGTCTTTGGTATGATTATTATGGTGATGTAATTCCCGCTAGATAAGTATAATTTCAAACCGAATATCTTATGAAGAATTTATTGTTTGTGGCAGTTGCAACATTGTTGCTTGCTTCATGTGTGAAGTCGCCGGAAGAGAAGGCGGATGCTTTGATAAAGGACGAAATGCAGAAGACTCTGTTTCATCCGGACACTTATGCACCGTCGGAAACGAAAATGGACAGTGCGTTCGCTCCAACGGACGACCCTGAGTTTTATGAAAAATGTCTCAAATATGCCAAACTGAGTGTGGTTGCCGACAAATATAATCGTGAGGCTGAGATGCATAAGTCGCTGATGAATAGTTTCGAGAAACTGCAATTTGCAATCAACGACTACAATGAGGAGAAAGCAAAGTATGACGAAGCTGTCGCCAAGAAGGAGAAGGCAATGAACGAGATGTCTGCCATGGTTCCTGGACTGCTGGAAACGATGGCGAAGGCAAGGACGTTTATCGGTTTCAAGGCTGTTCACAGCTATAGGGCGGAGAACAACGACGGACAGACGGTGGGCGGACAGATGAAGTTCTTGTTTGACAAGGATGTGAAGGATATCGTGGCTTCGTATGACATGGAGAGCGAGGAGTATGTGGCAGTGGAATATCTGCAGAAGGTGATGAGGGGGGAGAACTCTATGGCGGATGAGTTTGGAATGTAGGGGTATGACGAGCTGGCGCTCTGGGTGTCATCGTCTACGCTCTCGGAGAGAGCTGACTCCGGCCTAGGGCTGGTTCTAAATTTAGAACCGGCCTAAAGTATCTTTGCTTCTGGGCGATGCCTATTCCTTGTCGGGTTTTGTCTTGTACCAGAAGAAGTACTGGTTTTGCTGTTTCTTCTCCTGGGGGGTCTTGGCTGAGTACACTTTCTCGAGGGTGTAGGGATGGTAGCCGGTGTACCACATCTCGGTGCTTACGGTCATGGGGGTGGGGGTGAAGTCCTGGACTTGCTCGAGACGGAACCCGAGGTGACGGGTGATTTCTGCCAGTTGCTGCATGTCGCGGTTGGTGCAGCCGGGATGGCTGCTGATGAAGTAGGGGATGAGCTGCTGGTTGAGATGGAGGTCGTGGTTGACTTTGTCGAATATCTTCTTGAAGTCGTAGAACAGCTGGAACGGTGGTTTCCTCATCTGACGGAGGACTTGGTCGCTGGTGTGTTCGGGTGCCACTTTGAGCCGTCCGCTGACGTGGTTGGCAATGAGCTCGCGTGCGTACTGGCGGTTGATGAGGTTGGTCTGGCTGTTGCCGGTGTCGTGGAGTATGAGGTCGTAGCGGACGCCGCTGCCGATGAAGCTTTTCTTGATTCCCTTGAGGGAGTCGACTGCATGGTAGATGTCGAGCAGGGCGCTGTGGTCGGTGTTGAGGTTGAAGCATACTTTGGGATGGATGCACGATGGCCTTTTGCATTTCTTGCAGATGTCGAGGTCTTTCCCGTGCATGGAGTACATGTTGGCGCTGGGTCCGCCCAGGTCGCTGATGTAGCCTTTGAATCCGGGCATGGCGATGACTTGCTTCACTTCGCGCAGTATGCTTTCCTTGCTGCGGCTGCTGATGAATTTGCCCTGGTGGGCTGAGATGGTGCAGAAGGCGCAGCCTCCGAAGCAGCCGCGGTGGAGGTTGACGGAGTACTTGATCATGTCGTAGGCTGGAATGCGCTTGCCGGCATACTTGGGATGGGGCATGCGTGTGAAGGGCAGGTCGAATGTGCGGTCGATTTCTTTCTGCGACATGGGCGGGTATTGGGGATTGACGACTGCATACATGCCATCGACTTCCTGGATGAGTCGTTGGGCATGGTATTTGTTTGACTCTTCCTCGATGTGGCGGAAGTTGGCTGCCTGGCATTTCTTGTCGCGGAGGCATTGTTCGTGGCTGTGGAGCACGATGTCTTTGTCGGTGATCTTGAACTCGTTCTTGCGGAGGAGCATCACGGTCTGGGGTTGGGGATGACGGAGCATGAGGCTGCGGAAGAGGGTGGTGTCGGTGTGGTCGAGCCCTTGTGAGATCAGTGTGTCGTTGAGCAGATGGACGATGCTGCGTGTGGGCAGTTCGCCCATGCCGTAGGTGAGGATGTCGGCTCCGCTGTCGCACAGGATGGATTTTTTCAGCTGGTCTTGCCAATAGTCGTAGTGGGTGAGCCGGCGCAATGATGCCTCGATTCCGCCGATGACTACGGGGACATCGGGGTAGAGTTGTTTGAGGATGCGGGTGTAGACGATGGTGGGGTATTCGGGACGTTTGTCGTGGCGTCCGTCGGGGCTGTAGGCGTCTTCGGACCTGAGGCGTCGGGCTGCGGTGTATTTGTTGACCATGGAGTCCATGCAGCCGGGGGAGATGCCGAAGAAGAGGCGGGGGCGTCCGAGCTTGCGGAAGTCGCGGTAATCGCCGTGCCAGTCGGGCTGGGGCACGATGGCTACTCTCATGCCTTCGGCTTCGATCACTCGTCCGATGACTGCCACTCCGAAGGAGGGATGGTCGACATAGGCATCGCCTGAGAAGAGGATGACGTCGAGTTGGTCCCAACCGCGCTGTTCCACTTCTTTCCTGGTGGTTGGCAGGAATGCTGAGGGGGAGGGAAGTGTGTGCTTTGTATGTTCTGTGTTCATTGACATAGGAATTTGGTGATTGCCTGCATCAGCAGGTTGCGTTTCTCGGGTTCTTGTATGCTTTCGATGGGGAAGCCTACGGTGATGACTTTGGAGGTGGTGCCGTCGTAGGCTATGGCTGCCGGTTGTCCGTCGGAGTACTGGAGCATGGTGAATGCGCTGTCGGACGGCTGGAGCGACATGACTCTTGGCACGGCATAGCTGCGGGGGTTCATTTCGCGGTAGATGCTGAAGGTGAGTCCGCTTCCGTTTACTGTACTGATGGTCTTGTCTTTGATTTCAGCACCGTAGGTGGCATGGAGTCCTTGGAATGTGAAGTCGGACCCGTTGAAGAGGTTGGCTCCGCTGATGAGCAGGCGTCCTCCGTGGTTGAGGTAGTCGTCGAGTTTGGCTGCTGTGGTTTTGCGGAAGTGGGTCTGCACTCCACAGATGAGATCGACCATGGTGTATTCTTTGGGCACTACTACGTTGCTCACCAGGGCTTCTTCGCTGCTGCTGCAGAATGAGTGGTTGCCCAGTGTGCTGATGCCTTGGCTGTGGAGGCTGACGTAGTCGAAGGTGTTGCCTTGCATGATGGTGCCTTCGAGCTCGGAACCGCTGTAGCCGGTGCCGTTGGATGCTTCGCTTCCCATGTTGGTCTTGTCGAACACGATCTGTCTGCCGCAGTATCCGGGGAACTTGCCGTAGGGCACTCCGGGGTCGGATTCGATGTCGAATCCCTGGTCGGTGGCTGTGTTGACTTGTTTGGGCCCTTCGAGGCGGGTGAAGGCGTTGACGATGAGGATGGTGCCTTGGTTGTGATTGGCTGCATAGGCGCAGAGGGTTTCGGAGGGGAAGCTGATGCCGCCTTGGTTCATTGCTGCTACCTTGAAGCTGTAGAGGTGGCCTTTCTCGAGCGGTGCAAGATAGGATGTGCCGCTGACGAGGGTGCCGTTGTCGAAGTCGTGGTCGTCGATGCGTGTGTAGACGATGTACTGGTCGGGACTGGCTGTGGACTCGAGGGAATCGATGGTGGTGTCCCAGGTGAGGTTTGCCCACTTGTCCTGGTCGTTGAGGGTGATGGCGAAGTTGTGTACGGGCAATGGCTGGATGACGTAGTCGCGGCTGTGCTGGGCGGCGATGTATTTCACGACGGTCTTGTAGACTGACCTGCAGAAGTCGAACTTGAACTGTGGGTCGTAGCCCAGTGTGAGGTCGAAGAAGTTCTGGTGGGAGAGCATCTCGAGGATGATGGACGGGAGTTCGGAGATGCGGGTCTCGCCGTAGTTGCGGTTCCACAGCTGGCGTATTCTCCACTGGTATTTCTTCATGTCGACTGAGAGGTTGCGGAGCAGGAGGCTGGCGAGGTCGTAGCTTGCAAAGCGGTCGATGCCTGCATTGAGCCGGCCCTGGGTGTAGGCTGTGTCGGAGGTGCAGATGGAGAGTGTGCCGACGAGTGTGTTGGTGCGATTGAATCCGGCATCGGTGTGGAATCCCATGGTGAGTTCGAACGGAACTCCTCGGCCGGGACGGTGGGGCATGTAGACGGAACCGCCGGCAAGGGTGTTGGCTGTTTCGGGACGTGCCCAGATGTCGTTGCTGTAGTCGTCGTCGCTGCGGAAATGATTGTAGATGGTGTCGGGCATTCCTGACCACTGGGCGAAGTAGCGTGCTGCCTCTGCCCATCGTGGCATTCCGCTGAGACGTGCATGGAGCAGGTTGACGGTGTCTGCCACGGTTTCTCCCCGTGCTATGTTTCCGTATCCGCTGCCGAAACGGACGGCATCGGCTGTGACCACGCCTTCGCTGTGGCTGCTGTTGGAAAGGACTACGCAGTTCTGGCTGCTGCATCCGGGGGCAAAGGTGAAGGTGCCGAGGTAAACCCATGTGCTGCCGCCTATTTTCTGATTGACGCGGAACTCGGTGGCAATGCCTTTGTGGATGACGGTGTAGGCTGCATCGTCGATGCTTTGGGGCATGGTTTGATAGGACACATAGACTGCGTATTCTCCTTCTTCGGGAATGTTGGGGGTCCAGCGGATTTGGGTGTTGCTGCCTTGCTGGTCTTCGGCTTGGCTTTCTTTGTTACGTGTGTCGTTGGTCCGGCTGGTGCGGACGATGTCGGTTTTGGTGTATCTCACGGTGCCGTGGGTGAAGGGATGGTCGGTGGCATAGTAGATGTCTTTCAGATGGGCGAAGCCGGCTGAATCGCTGGTGTGCCATTTGCCTTTCTCTTCGTAGTGTCCGTTTTTCTCGGGTGCATCGTTGTCGACTATCACTTCATGGTTCTGCCAGTTGCGCTCGCGTGGGGTGTAGACGACGGCTCCTGCATTCTCGAGCATGGGGATGATGTAGGGGACGACGAAGGTCTGGGTGAAGAGGTCTTCGGTGGTGCAGAACAGATGGGGGCGCTGCCACATCCATGCCTGTTTTGATTGTTTCCAGTAGGTGCCGTGGCTTTGCCAAAGGGCGAGATGATGGCCTTCCAGTCCTTTGGGTGCTGAAAGGGGTGAACTGATGTTGCGGGTCCATGGTGCTCCATGGTATTCATCTTGCCACAGCCGGTCGGCGGTTTTCTCTCCTTTGCGTATGGCATTGGGCACGAGCTCTTCTATGGGATGGCGGTCGGTGATGATGCGGAGACGGTAGGATGACAGGCTGTCGGGGACGAAGCGGGAGACGGACTGGTAGATGTCTGCCACGATTTCGTCGGTGAAGAACTGTTCTTTGAATCCTCCGCTGGCATACATTGTGATGGTCTGGGTGCTGTCGTTCACGCTGAGGCTGTCGAGCGTGCTGCGCTTGAAGTATTGGTCGGCTCGGGTATAGTGGTCGAGATAGTCGAGGATGTGTCCGCGCATGGTCTGTGCCTGTGCAGACGTGGCGGTGATGGCTAACAGTATTGGAATGGCAAGTCTTTTCACGTTTAATGCTTGATTCTGATGTTGGTGTTATTTTATGATACGATGTGTGTATATATGTGAATTATATGTGCATGTAAAATATATGTTAATGTACGTTTGTGTAATGCAAACGATGGGAGTGGGCGTGGTTTGGATGAGGGGTGTGCATATCGGTCGAAACTTGTGTGTAGGTATCGAGTGAAATTTGTGTGTGCATATTATATAATGTGTGTGCGGTTTATGGTGTGTTGTTGCCTTTGAAGTTGATGCTCTTGAATCCGACGAGCTTGTCGTAGCGTGATCCGAATGCCCGGTGGTAGATGTAGACGTAGTATTCGTTCTCGGTCTGGAAGTAGTCTCCTTCGCTCGGTGCGGTTTGTCCCACGTCTTCGCCTGTCCTGACGAAGAGGTACTGGTAGTTGTAGGAACCTTGTTTGAGGGGTAGGGTGAGCTCGTACTGATGGTCAATCAGATTGTAGTCCATCTTGTATTTTTCTTCAAACCGTCCGTTGGTGAGGTCGCCGTTGAGATAGAGGTCGCCGTCGGCAATCTGCGGCATCTTCAGGCAGAAGTGGGTGAAGAAATAGTCGCTCTCGGTTTCGTTGTCGATGTCGTCGGTGTTTCGGATGAGGAAGCGTCCGTCCTGGTCCTGGTCGTACTTGTAGTTGATGCGCTGCATGTCGTCCATGACGTATGCGTGGTAGTAGGGTTCTTCGTATTGCATCTTGTCTACTCGCATGGTTGCCACATATTTGTTGAGTATCTCGAAGCGGCGGTATTCGTTGCCCGCACTGAAAATCAGTTCGCGGTTGTGGGTGTAGACGAGTTGGTTGTTGCGGATGTAGGATGGCTTGATTCCTGCTACTCGGGTGTCCCACCTGTGGTTTTGCAGTACCACTGGGATGAACTCGGACTCGGGACTGGAGGTTTCGAAGGTGGGGTAGTTGATGTTGAAGTCCACTTGCTGGTGTTGCTCGTAGGTGTCGATGTCGGTGTTGGCATTGACGCTTACATCGATGCCGACTTCTGGCTGGAGTATGCTGAAGCAGGCTGTTGCCACTGGCTGGTCGTTGTCGTCTTCGTAGATGTCCACGCGGTAGTTGCCGCTGACGAGCAGCTGGTGTTCTGCGTTTGGGAGGCGGAAGGTGTAGTGGTTGTACGCCATCTCGGGAATGACCGACTGCTCGTAGTCGTCGAGCACATCGTTGCCGTTGATGCCGGTCATGTAGTCGCCGTCGTAGAGGTCGGACTGGGTCCAGTCGGCATTGCAGTGGGTGATGGTGTAGGTGTAGCGCACGTAGTTGTGCTGGAGATCATCGAAGGAAATCTCTACGTAGTTGTTGCCGCCAAGCAGGATGACCGGCGGTTCGCCCCATTCTCCGTTGGCTTTCACCTGAATGGTCTGCAGGTTGTCGACAAAAGTACCGTTCACCTGGGCTTGGGCAGCCAAGGCGGACAGTACTAATGATGTTGCAATGCATATCTTCTTGTTTGCTTTCTTCATGACATGCGTCGGTGTGGAGCGGTCGGGGTAGGGACCGCGTATGTTTGAACTTGAAATCCTTGTCTGGATATCAGAACTGGAAATAATTCTTTGCGTTGTAGTAGCTGATGTCTTCCACCATCTGGTTGAGACGTTCCATTTCGCTTGCCGGCAACTCGCCGTTCTCCACGTCTGTACCCAGCAGGTTGCAGAGGGTGCGGCGGAAGTATTCGTGGCGCGGATAGCTGAGGAATGATCGCGAGTCGGTGAGCATGCCCACGAAGCGGCTGAGCAGTCCGAGCAGCGACAGTGTGTTCATCTGGTTTTCCATTCCGCGTTTCTGGTCGAGGAACCACCATCCGGAACCCCACTGGATTTTGCCTGGGCAACTGCCGTCCTGGAAATTGCCGAGCATTGTGGCAATCATCTCGTTGTCGGCTGGGTTGAGGTTGTAGAGGATGGTGCGTGTGAGCTTGTCTTCTGACTCCAGCCGGTTGAGGAATTTCGAGAGGGCTTTGGCTGTGTTGAACTGTCCGATGGAGTCGAATCCGGTGTCGGGACCGAGCTGACGGAACATCTTGCTGTTGTTGTCGCGTATGGCTCCGTAGTGGAATTGCTGGGTCCAGTCGGCTTCGTGGTCCATCTCGGCAAAGATGACGAGCATGCAGCTCTTGTACTTGCGGATTTCTTCTGCGGTCAGTTGTTTGCCTCCATATACTTTATCGAATATCTGGTTGATTTCCGAGTCGGTGTAGTCTTCGGCATAGAACTCTTCGATGCCGTGGTCGGACAGCCGGCAACCGTTGCTGGTGAAGAACTCGTGGCGTTTCTTCAGTGCATCGATGACATCCTGGAACCGTGAGATGGCAATGCCGCTCACTTCGCTCAGCCGGTCGATGTAAGCCTTGAAGTTCTGTGGGTTTTCCACTGCCATTGCCTTGTCGGGACGCCATGCCGGAATCATGCGCGGGTCGTCCTCGCTTCTTGCTGCGGCATAGTCTTGATGGAAATGGAGGTCGTCCACTGGGTCGTCGGTGGTGCAGACTATCTCCACATTGTAGTGGCGCATCAGTCCACGTGCAGTGAAGTTGGGGTCGTTGCGCAGTTTGTCGGTGCACTCGTCGTAGATTTCCCGTGCGGTGCTTGGGTTGAGAATCTTGTTGATGCCGAACGCTGTCTTCAGCTCGAGGTGGCTCCAGTGGTAGAGCGGATTGCGGAAGCAGTAGGGGAGGGTCTCTGCCCATTTCTCGAATTTTTGCCAGTCGGTGGTGTCCTTGCCCGTGCAGTAGCGCTCGTCGATGCCGTTCGTACGCATTGCACGCCATTTGTAGTGGTCGCCTCCCAGCCAAATCTCTGTGAGGGAATTGAAGCGGTGGTCTTCTGCCACCATCTGCGGACTCAGGTGACAGTGGTAGTCTATGATTGGAAGATGTTCTGCATGCTCGTGGTAGAGTCTTTGTGCGGTCTCGGTTTGCAGCAGAAAATTGTCGTCAAGAAATTGTTTCATGTTTTGTATTGGTTTATAGCTTGATCGTTCGCACAAAGTTACAAATATTTTTCCAATTCCATGTGGCAATGGGGGATAAAACTGTGGCAACTGGCAATAATTTGCCTTTAACCCGAAATAAATCCGTTTTTTCTTTTGCCGTTTCACGGAGTATTGCTACCTTTGCAGTGCATTTGGTTTTCAACGCCACTCGTTGGCGGAGAACTAAGAAGGGAATGCAGTGGAAATCTGCAACTATACCCGTAGCTGTAAGTCCTTTTTCATGGGGCAACCGACTGAAGTCACTGTTTCGACTGACAACGAATCACTGGAAGATGTGGTTCTTTCTGGGAAACGGGAAGACGGAGTTGTCCGAGGATAAGTCAGAAGACCTGCCAGATGCCTTGCTGAAAATGTCTCTGCGGGATTACGGAGGCTGGAATCAACAAAGGCGAAACAACATGCGAGCGACGTGCGGTCGGCGTGTGGATGGTATGTGCGCTGCGTGTGCATGAACTATGAACGATGTGTGGGTTGCGTGAGCATGATGGTGTGTGAGCATACGGATGTGTATGTGATCAGCGTGCGGGGGTGCGCATTGGCGCAGCGTGCGTGTGAAACAGCATGGGCAGTGTATGTGAACCTGGATTGTATCTCTTTTATGACGAAATACATTTTGGATTATATTAATAAATTGTGATTATGGGATAGGGCTTTGCAGTGATGCAAGGCTCTTTCTCTGTTTACGGAGGGTATATACGCAAGGTTCTTTCTCTGCTTCCGGAGGGTATATACGCAAGGCTCTTTCTCTGCTTCCACGAAAATTCATTTGCCAGTCTTTCTCGGTTTCGGCTGCTTTCTTCATTCCTGCTCTATATTGCTTTTCTCATTCCAATCCTTGCTGCTTTCCTCTTGCCAGCTTTGCCTGCCGTCCTCTTGCCAGTCCAGTCTGTCTGCCTCATTCCTGTTCTGCTTGCCGGGAGTAAATTTGAGCCTGCACAGAAAACATTTGGTGTTCTTTCTTCCACAAGTCAATGTTTTTGCGTACATTTGCAATTCAAAAGCAAATCGAAAAATTTTATGGCAAAGACAACAGCTTCGAGCGTTTCATTCAGTGACCTCATCGGCTCCATCCGCAAGCGGACTTTTAGTCCGGTCTATCTGCTGATGGGGGAGGAGTCGTTCTACATCGACCGCATATCCGAATGTATAGCCGATACGGTTCTGAAGGAAGAGGAAAAGGACTTCAACCAGATGGTGATTTACTGCACACGCGAGACCGATGTCCGTGATATCATCAACACGGCAAAGCGCTATCCGATGATGTCGGAGTATCAGACAGTAATTGTTAAAGAGGCTCAGAATTTAACTAAACTCGATGAACTGACAGAATACATACAAAATCCTCTGAACTCGACAATTCTTGTGATTTGCCATAAGAATGGGTCGGTGGACAAGCGGAAGAAGATTGTTGCCGCTTGCCAGAAGAATGGAGTGGTGTTCGAAAGTCAGAAGATAAAGGACTCGGCACTTCCGGCTTTTGTTATTGACTATCTGAAGCAAAGGAATCTCACGATCGAGAACGATGCCAAGATGATGATGGCAGACTGTATCGGCACTGACCTCAACCGTATGGCTGGCGAGCTCGACAAACTGATGGTGGCACTGCCCGAGGGTTCGACGAACGTGACTGCGGAGATGGTGGAGCGCAACATTGGAATCAGCCGTGAGTTCAACAACTGGGAACTGCGGAATGCTATTGTGGGCAAGAACTTGTTTAAGGCAAACCAAATTTTGTTTTACTTCAATTCTAATCCCAAGGCAAACCCACCGTTCACCACTTTGGCAGTTCTTTTCAATTTGTTTTCAAGCATGATGCAAGGTTACTATTCTCCCGACCGCAGCGAAACAGGCATTGCTGCACATCTGGGAATTTCCCCTTGGCAGGCGAGGGATGTGATTACGGCAATGAAGAATTACACTGCATTGAAGACGATGCAGGTGCTTGCCAAGATCCGCGACACCGACTGCAAGTTGAAAGGTGTGGAAAAGGGTAATGCAACCGACGGGGAAATCATGCAGGAGCTGGTGTATTTCATCCTGCATTAGTAGTGTTGGAATTCCGGCTGCTTCACTGTTCTTCGGAATTGATAGGGTAGTGTTGGATGATTGGACGATTGACGGGAAGTGAAGATGGGTGCGCCCTCGGAATTGGAGTGCATGGATTAGAACCCGTGGACGGGAATCCGAGAATGGGACGTATGGATGAAAACTCGGAAATGGGGACGTTCGATCGTTGAAACAGATTGGTCGGAAGGCGCAAATAATAGGGAGACAACTGAGTTTGTCTCCTTATTTTTTGTCTGCAGAAAAGCTTCTGAAAAATGTAAAACAGCGTGGTTGATGCTTGTTTTCCGGTTGTAAAAGTCTGTTTTTGGGACTTTGCACGTCAAAATAAGGGTGAATTTCCGTGCATTTTAGGGATTGTCCGAATTTTTAGGGCAAAAATGCTGTACAAGAATTTTCCGTATTTATGGGTTGAATGATAGTATATTAAGCGGTATTTTAGGTGATTGAGAATCATTTCTGTCCAGGTGCTTTGATGGCAGGCGGTAAAACCTTGGACTGTCGGTGGGTTTTGCTCGAGTGTATACAAATGAACACAGATTTCAAAGGTCAACGATTGAAGTTTATATTAGTCAATTGATTACAGATGTAATTCGCTAATCTATGTAAAATAGAATTGTATTCATATAATCTCGGTATTACAAAACTAAAAATGCATCATAAAAAGTAATTTTGTTATCGCTACATTTGTAAATGCGGATATATTCTGTACATATATAATGCGTATAAC
>CAVHYP010000024.1:11837-36180 GCA_963640465.1 Bacteroidaceae bacterium
AATAGAAATAAACAGATGGGCGATAAAGAGCGCATAGAATATATAATAAAGGAGATGTCGCTGTCGAATGTGGAATTCTCACAGATCACGGGCATTGCTCCGGCAACCATATCACACATAACGAGTGGAAGGAGCAAGCCTACCCTACCTATCTTCAGGTCGATCGTAGAAGCGTTTCCGGATTTGAATCCTGCATGGGTGTTCATGGGTGAAGGACCTGTATATAAGAATAAGGTGGAGACGCTGGCGTCGGGTAAGGAGGCGCAGCAGCCTGCAAACGGTTCGCTGGATTTGTTCTCCGCTTCCGAACCATCGGCTGACTATACATACAAGAAGGCAGAGCCGGCAAAGAACAAAACCATCAGTTCGCCGGCAGTGAAACCTGCGGATATGATAGGGCTGAAAGATGTGATAAGGACTTCGATGGAGGAAGCCATCGGTCAGAGAAAACGTCAGATTGTGGAGGTTCGCATATTCTTCGACGATGGAACATACGAGGCGTTCAATACACTCAAATAATAAACCAAGAAGGAACTAAGATGTGCGGCTGATTGAGCCGGGAGAAGGTTGAAATGTGCGGCTGATTGGGCCGGGAAGAGAATGAAATGTGCGGCTGATTGGGCCGGGAGGAGATTGGAATGTGCGGCTGATTGGGCCAAGAAGGAATTAAGATGTGCCGCCAGCTGGGCGGTTGGGAAATTGAAATGTGCGGCTGATTGAGCCGGAAAGAGATTAGAATGAATGATGGCTGTGAAGCCAGAATGAAAAAGAGTTCAGGTTTATGATTCGGGAATCTGGGCTCACGTAGAGAATATATTAAGAATGAGAAATGAAATGCATGATGGAATTCTTACGTGTGAAGGGTTAGTGATAACCGGATTCACATTACGCTTGGTTCGTGAATTTACAGAGTTTTTATTGTTCACGAGTTTAACAACTGAGCGGTGTCGTGATTGGTGAAATCGTAATTTCGGTTTCACCAATTTCTTTTGGTGCTTGGTGCTCGAATGACGGGTAAAGGGCAATGCCTCTGCCAAATCCTCTCCTAAAGGAAAGGACTTACCATCCGGATGGGCGGGCTGGAAAGCGCACGGGAATAGGAGGGTGGCAGACGTAAATAGAAGCACAAGCGCTCAATGAAAGCACCAGCGCTAGGAGCTAGCTCTCTCCGAGAGCGTTAAAGCGAGCGCGGGAATTAGTGGACTGAAAATATTGCGAGCTGCGCTCGAGTGTCATCGCCTGCGCTTTCGGAGAAAGCTGGCTCCTACATAGCTAACTTACGTTTGAACGAGCAGACGAGAGCGAGCTGCGCTCGAGCGTAATTGCCGACGCTTTCGAAGCAAGTTTGGCTCTGCTCATCCGGCAGACTCCTGGTACAAAACACAATCCCGAAAACCTAAAACATGCTTCGACTTTTCTGCATTCCCGACGCATAATGATGACGAAACATGTGTGTGAAGTAATAATTTATGGTGATTTTTTGCTCCTGATTCTTTTTTGCCTATCTTTGGCGCAGAAATTCTTTTGGTATGAAGGTTGTATTCGGATTCTTCGGTGTGATGCTGTTTTCTGCAGTTTGCGGCGCTTGCGGCGGCACGGGCTGTAGTGAGGATGAACATGACGGCGGTGATGATTCATGCGACAGCATTGGACTTTGTCTGACGGCTGTGGACGACTCCACGTTCCGGTACTGCCATGACGGATCTGTGCGGACGCTGCGGCTGGAGAAGGAGTCGGACAGTCTGTTCCGAGTCTGCCACTTGATTGGCGATTCGACGGCTGATGTGTGGGCTCTGCGACATGAAGTCTACCGGTTTGACTGTGGTGACCTCACTGGCGATGGTATGCCCGAGATTGTGGTGGGGGTGACGAAACCTACGCGCTACCGACCGCAGAACGACCGACGGCTGTTTGTCTTTCATCTCTACGACGAACTGCTCATCCGCCCCCTGTGGCTGGGATCAAGGCTTGGCGGACGGCTGATGGATTTCGTGGTGGTTCGCGATTCGGTGCCTGCCATGGTACATTCGTGGGAGGCGGACGATGACGGCTGTGTGACTGAGAGAATTTACCGCTATGAGGGCTTTGGACTGAAGTTCGTGGACGAAGCTGTCGGTTACGCTGTCGCGGGACAGGATGCGGAAATGGACGGCTGTTGCGGTTTGCAGAAACAGCGTCAGTAAACCAGGATAATCAATGACATATTAAATATCACGCGTATGAAGAAACTTATTTGGATTCTAAGCCTTGCGGCTCTTGTGGGATGTGCCGACAACCGGCAGGCAGAACACCGACTGATGTCGGACAGTACCGACCTGGAACAAGTGGACTATAATCCGCATTCGTTCCTCATGACTGCGGAAAAGCTGCCGGAGAAGATTGACCTCGACATGGACATCGACGACATGACGATGATGGAACTGCGGTTGCTGCGCAATTATCCTTATGCCCTGAAGGGTATGTGGTTCATGGAGGCTGACCTCAATTGCTTTTTCACTGAGAAGTCAGACTGGTACTACCAACGCTGTCTCGACCTCCTGGTGCCGCCCGAGTGGAAGCCTCTGCTTGAGTACAACGAGGCGAACTTGTCGGAGAAGGAGCTGGCGTTCGTGAAGAGAGTGGACGAGAGGATAAAGGAACTCGACGAGCAGCGTCGTGTGGATCGCGATGGACTGATGCTGGCGAATCCGGTGATGGCTGTCAACATGTTCCAGCTGGACAGCTGTGACTCGAAGTTGATGAGCATGCTTGCGCACCACAACTTTGCAATCGTGTCGACCAACAATCAGCAACTGTTCAACATCTATGAGCAGAACGACTATCAGATGATGCCGAGCTACGTGACCACCGACCTCTATCTGCAGGCATTCCACATGTATTTCAGCTATGTGATGAAAAGCCTCGAGAAGGACATGTTCACTCCGCGGCTCCATGCCCTCAACAAGGCGATGTATGACAAGGCAAAATTGATTGCCCAGACCACGGACAACGCTACGCTGAAGGCACTGGCAGAGCACAATGCGGCTTACTTCTCAATAGCCGAGTGCCTGCTTACGGGTGAAACCCTCAGTGTGCCTGTCCGATACAAGAGCATCGTGCAGAAGGAACTCGACAACATACGCACCGGTGTGGCTGACTTGTCGCCGATGATGGAGAGCAAGAAAATCAAATTCGGCTACGACCTGTTCAAGCCGCGCGGCCACTACACACGAAGCGAACGGCAGGAGCACTATTTCCGCTACATGATGTGGATGCAGACCTATACGTTTTGCCGCGAAAACCAGCAGGACCTCCAGCAGTCCGCCTTCATGGCTTACTTGCTGAACAGCATCGACAGGGAAGTGGCTGACAACGGACTCGGAGTGTATCGCGCGCTCGATTTCCTTATCGGTGAACCCGATAATGTGGCTGTGGTGGACATTGCCGACTATCTGGTAGCCAAGAAAGACTTCAAGTTGGAAGACCTGACTGAAGTGGCGAAACTGCAGGAACTGGATACACATCTGAAGACGATGTTCAAGACCCGCAACCGCATCACGTCGAAAATCGAGGAAGAGGGATGTGAGGACAAAATCAATTTCATGCCACAGCGCTACACCCCCGACTCGTATATGCTCAGCCGCATCTATGACCCGAAAGCAAACTGCGAGTTACCGTTCCCACGTGGACTGGATGTGTTTGCTGCCTTTGGTGTGAGCGATGCAGAAACCATCACCGACTTATATTATGGCGCAGCAAGCAAATGGGACGGTTTCACGAAGGAACTGGACGGACTGAAGAAGACATTCGGAAACTATCAGGACTGGAACAAGTCGATGTACAACAAATGGATGGAATGTCTTGTGGAGTTGCAGTCCACTGGCAAGAATTATCCCGACTACATGAAGACTGGTGCATGGTCGAAGAAGAATCTGAACACAGCCCTTGCTTCATGGGCAGAGCTGAAGCACGACGCCATTCTCTATGCCGAGCAGCCCCTTGGAGCAGAATGTGGCGGCGGCAGCGAATTCCCCGATCCCGACGTAATTGGATATGTGGAGCCGAATCTCGGTTTCTGGAACAAGATGAAGGAAATTCTCGGGCTGACCCGTTCGTTGCTGGAGGACAACAACCTCATGACTGATGACCTGGACAGCAAGACCAAGAGCCTGGAGGACTACATGGACTTCTGTCTGAAGGTTTCGAAGAAGGAGCTGAAGGGCGAGATTCTGACATCCAACGAATATGCGGAGATCCGTCTGTTGGGCAGTTCACTCGAGTGGTACACGCTGAGTGTGCTCGACCCTGACCTCGACCTCTATTCATGGGACCTTGTGAAGGGTGCCGACCGCTCGATTGCCTGTGTGGCAGATGTGTTTACGCGCAACATCCTTGGGTGCGAGAAGAACGGAATTCTGTATGAAGCAACGGGCAATGCTGACATAATCTATGTGAATGTGGAGATTGGCGGCAAAGTGTATCTCACCCGTGGTGCCACCTTCAGTTACTATGAGTTCATCAATCCGTTAGGCGACCGACTGACCGACGAACAGTGGCAGGAACGGCTGGAGAGGAACGATGCTCCGGCACGTCCGGTGTGGATGCAACCGCTGATTCTTGACAAGGCTCCAAAGACTAACGAGGAAGTGTTCTACAGCTCCGGCTGCTGATGTTCCGGCAGTTGAATATGACAACTATGGATTTACGTCAAATGGTTTACAGGACTCTGCTTCTGGTTTCTTCCATCTGTCTTCTGGCGTGCACGTCGTGTACGTCGGAAGGCAAGAAGGATGCAACAATCAGGAAAGAGGCAACATCCCAAAGCAATGCCACACTTGAGGCGCTTTTCACTGGCGACGTATTGCTCGACAGAGGAGTGAGACCGGTGGTTGCAGCCGAGGGCTTGGATTCGGTGTTCTCCGGCGTGAGCAGTCTGTTCCGTAAGGCAGATGCCGTTGTCATCAACCTTGAATGTCCGCTGACCGATACCGTAAGTCCGCTCAACAAGAAATACATTTTCCGTGCCGATGCAGCATGTGCTGAAGGACTGAAAAGGGTGGGGGTCAGTCATGCTGCAATGGCTAACAACCACACCAACGACCAAGGGCGCAGAGGACTTGCTGCCACTCATCGGTATCTGGTGGATGCAGACATCGTTCCCATAGGCTACGGACAGACTTCCTGTGAACAGTTGGCTCCGGCTGTCATAAGCAAAGACGGGCTGAAGGTGGCAGTATTCAATGATGTGCTTGTCCCGTTGGAAAACTGGCATCAACTGGACGATTGTCCTGGTGTGTGCCAGGCGTCATGCAACGAGCTGGCAGATGCCATCCGTGAATACAAGAAGGCGCACCTGGATTCCTGGGTCGTTGCAGTGTTGCATTGGGGCAAGGAATTTGATGTGCATCCATCGCTCAAACAGAGGATGCAGGCCAGTCGGTTGGCTTCAGCCGGAACCGATGTGATAATAGGCCATCACCCGCATGTGGTGCAGGATGTGGGGACAATAAAAACAGAGGGAGTAGGCATGTGCGACTCCACTCTGGTTTATTACAGTCTTGGCAATTTTGTGTTCGACCAATCTGCACCCGATACTCAGAAATCATTCATTGTCAGCTTGCGCTTCGGTGCCGACGGAACTCTGACTCCAAAGGTCCTGCCGGTGAAAATTGAAGGCTGCAAACCACGATTGCAATAATCTACAGCCAGGAAACTGATTTGACTCTTCGATTGCAACCTACATCCACATCTATCCCCTAAACTTCAGCACGACACCATCGTGTGCTTTCAGTGTGAGCGTGAGCGGTTGCTCAGCAGCAATTGCCATGTGCTGGCGCTTGCCAGTGAGCAAGTCGGTGGTGGTGTATGTGGATGGCAGGATGCCGAGACGGTCGAGCGCATGCTGCGGAATGACGACTGAAGCAGTGGTGTCGGCATCACTGAAGTTGGCTATGACCAACAGATTTTCCTTGCCAGCCTTGCGGATAAACGCATACAGACGGTTGGTGTCCATCAGTGGATTGTCGTAGTTAGCATACATGAGGTCGAAGAAACAGCCTTTGCGTACTGCTTTCTCGCTGTTGCACAGGTTGAGCACTTTCTGATAGTATGCATAGAGTTCAGCCTCTTCGCCTGTCATCAGTTTGCCGTCGTATTTGCCACCGTTGCGGAAACGCCGTATCTTGTCGACTGTCCAGTAGTCGAAGATGGTGGTGCGTCCGTCAAGTCCGCTGAATCCTTCCTCGTCCATTCCGCGTTCTCCCAGTTCCTGTCCGTTGTACACCATGAACGGATTGGTGCGCATGAGGGCAGAAACGAGTAGGGCAGGGCGTCCCTTTTCTGCCTTGCCAGCAAAGAAATCGGAGGCAAGACGCTGTTCGTCGTGGTTCTCGAGGAAATTGAGCATGTGGTCGTTGATGTCGTTTACTGATTGCCAGCACTGGGTGATCTTTGAGGCGCTGTCGCCTGCAATCACAGCACGGAGTGTGTCGTAGAGTCCTACCTTGTCGTAGAGATAATCGAACTTGCCGTTGAAGATGTAGTTGCGGTATTCCTGCGGATTGTAGACCTCGGCAATGAATATGATGTCCTTGTGGCTTGCCTTCACCTGCGGAATTGCCCATCCCCAGAACTGGCACGGCACCATCTCTGCCATGTCGCAGCGGAAGCCGTCGATGCCTTTGTCAGCCCAGAACTGCAGTATGTGGAGCATCTTGTGCCATGTGGACGGGACTTCGGGACCGAAGTGCTCTGAATGTCCGTTCATATAGTCGATGCCATAATTGAGTTTTACGGTTTCATACCAGTCGTTGCGTCCCGGACAGGCAGTGAAGCAGTCGTTGCCAGTCACCTTTGCCGGATTCTCCACATAAGGATCTTCGGAATTGGTTGCTGCTTTGGTTTCTGCTCTTGCTTCTGCATTTGTTTCTGTTTCGACTTCTATTATTGTCTCTGCTATGTTGACTGTTGAAAGGGCTTGTCCCGGAAGATAATAGAAGTTGTTTTGCGGAGAGAATGCTATTGTGGTGTCGTCGTCCACTCCCAGGTCTCTTGTGTCGGCTGGGTGTGAGTCGGAATGGTATTGGCGTGCCACATGGTTGGGCACGAAATCGATTATCATCTTCAAGCCTGCATCGTGGGTTCTCTTCACCAGCTGCTCAAATTCCTTCATCCTTGCCGGAACTTTGTGTGCAAGGTCGGGGTCGATGTCGTAATAGTCTTTGATGGCATAAGGACTTCCTGCATTTCCCTTGACCACAGTGGGATTGTCGCACTGGATGTCGAAACCGGAGTAGTCGGTCTTCTGTGCATGTTCGATGAGTCCAGTGTACCAGATGTAGTTGCACCCTAGACTTTTGATTTGTTCCAGTGCCTTCGCTGTGTAGTCCTGCATCTTTCCGCATCCGTTTTGCTTTATGTTGCCATTGGGCTTGTTCGACTTGCTTTTGGCACCATAGATGCGAGGGAGAGTTTGGTAGATTACAATTTTACTCATTCTGTAGGCTTGATTGTTGTCGATTTATTTTTTTTGCAGTGCTTTGATGTTATACGCAATACCTGTATTTTTACATAACGCTTGTGTCTATCTACGCAATGCTTACTATATATAAGGTGTAACAAAGCAAAAGCCTCCTCAATAGATTTAAGGAGGCTGTTCTTTGTTTCTTTACCTGTTTACGGTTGGCTTATGCAATAATTCCATGAACTGTTACGTCGCGTGAAATCTTTGCTATCATACCCTGGAGAGCCTTGCCCGGACCACATTCAGTGAAGTCGGTTGCTCCGGCGGCAATCATTGCCTGTACTTCGTAAGTCCATTTCACTGGTGAGGTGAGCTGCTTCAGGAGGTTTGATTTAATTTCTTCTGGGTTGGTGTGTCCCTTGGCATCTACGTTCTGGTAAACTGGGCACTTGGGAGTGTGGAATTCAGTCTGCTCGATGGCTTCGGCAAGTTCGTGCTGTGCTGGCATCATCAGTGGAGAGTGGAACGCACCGCCTACCTGCAGTGGGAGGGCACGCTTTGCTCCTGCTGCCTTCAACGCTTCGCAAGCCTCGTTTACTGCTTCGATGTTTCCGGAAATCACAAGCTGTCCAGGGTTGTTGTAGTTTGCAGGAACAACCACATGTCCCGGCTTGTTTATAGAGGCACAGATCTCCTCGATTTTCTCATCAGGCAAACCTATGATTGCAGCCATGGTTGATGGTGCAGCCTCGCATGCCTTCTGCATTGCCATTGCACGCTTGTACACAAGTTTCAGTCCGTCTTCGAATGAGAGGCATCCGGATGCAACAAGTGCAGAGAACTCTCCAAGTGAGTGTCCGGCAACCATCTCGGGCTTGAATTCGTCACCCATACAGAAAGCTGAGATTACAGAGTGAAGGAATACGGCTGGCTGTGTCACCTTTGTCTGCTTCAGTTCTTCTGCAGTTCCTTCAAACATGATGTCTGTGATTTTGTAACCGAGAATCTCGTTTGCCTTGTCGAATAATTCCTTAGCTAACTCGTTTGCCTCGTAAAGGTCCTTGCCCATTCCTGAGAACTGGGCTCCCTGACCTGGAAATACAAATGCTTTCATATTCAATATTGTTAAAAGTTATCGTCCGAATTTTTTTACTTTGCAAAGATAAAGAAATATCCTATGCCCGTAAAATGTTTATGTACTAAATGGCACGTTTTGTGGTGTGATGAGCATGAAAGTATTCTTTAAAATTGCAAAATCGACATTATTTGTGCAATGGATGGCTTTCGCTTGATAGACAACCTTCTCTTGACTGCAATGCTTGTCTTCGTTTGGAAGATAGCTTTCGCTTGATGGCAACGCTTACTTTCGCTTGACTTCAATGTCAATCTTTGCGCCTGCTGTGAACCAAAAACCGGGTTGCTGTACATTGGCTATGTCGTAGTACTTCTTTGATGTCAGATTATTGCCTTTCATATAGATTGTGTAGAAGCTGTCTGTCCATTGAAGTTTCAAGTCAAGTTGTGCGAAACTGCCGTAATTCTGTCGCTTGTCGGTCAATGCATTGTCGAACCATCCAGTGCGGTCTTTCAGCATGAACTCCCATTGTGCACTAAGTTTTTTCAGCAGACGGTGGTTGAGTGTTGCCACTAGTTTGTGACGTAGATAGACTAACTGGTTGCCGTAAGTCGATGTCTGCTCTTTGTTCGCTCTTTCCTGGTAGTTGTAGCAATAGCTCAGTGTGAATGAACGTACAAGGGGATTTTGTTTGCCTGCCTTCATGAAATTGAGAGCAACGTAGGCTTCTGTCCCGATATTGTTGATGTCGGAATTGGCTGTTGTCCATTTGTCAGCTCCTTCTTTCTTAACCCAGTCAATCATGTCTGTACCGTTACGATAGAAACCTTTGATTTGACCAGAGAATAGTCCTTTGCTGTAACTGCCACCAATGGAGTAGTCGGTGCTTTTCTCCGGTTTCAGATTTGTGTTGCCTTCGATGCCCGGTCCGTTGTAGTAGAGGTCGGTGAAGGTGGGTGTGCGCAGATTCTGGTTGAAAGAGGCATAGACTCTCATACCAGAAAGTGGACTGTAGCTGATGTCGATGCCTGGATAAAGCCGCATGGATTCGTCCACAGAGGTGTTGTCGTATGCAAGCAGTCCTGCAGAGATGCTCCATTGCCTGAATACCACATCGTGCTCAAGATAAATGCCTGTGCCCGAACGTCCGTCTTTGTACTTGTAGCCAGGGTATTTGTTGATGCGGTTGGCATCAAACTCTTTGCCGAGTCTGGTACTGAGGATGTTCTCGCGGCGGAATTCGAAGCCTACGGCAGTCTTGCCCAATGCCCATTGCATCCATGCATTTATATTGGCTCCATAGACATTGGTTTGATGATAGTTCTCGTATGCAGACGGATTGTTGCGGATCCAGATATAGTGGTCGTACGAGCGATTCCAATAGACTTGTGGACGTACATGAATCCGTCCTTTGGTTTCAGCCTGCAGGCTTGCAAGGTATTTCGTATCTTCCTCGTACTGTGAATTGCTGCCAGTGCCGTAGAAGGTGTTTGCTCCATATTTCATGTTGCTCAGTCCTGCCTGAAACGTGATGTCGGCAAAGTCGTTTGAGAATTTCTCGTTCCAATAGGCATTCGCTTTCTTAAAATCGCTATTGGCTGAAGCTCCGTCACTCTGAGTCCAACCGCCGCTGATGTGGTTGGCAAATTTGCCGGACTTGAGGTTGAGGCTTCCGTCGGCAGAGAATGTACCATAGGAACCGCCCGTGATGGATGCTGAGATGGTGTTGTCGCTTGCTGATTTTGTTACGATGTTGATTGCTCCGGAAAAGGCAGACGAACCATAGACGCGGCTTGCTCCGCCTTCAATTACTTCAATTCGCTCAATGTCGTTGATACTCACTGACAAGTCCATTGTCAGATGTCCAGTCTGCGGATTGGAGATATTCACTCCGTTGAGCAACACCGTCAGTTGGTCTTCATTGCCTCCGTTGATTCCTATGTCGGTCTGCACGCCATAGCCTCCGCGCTGGCGTACGTCCACTCCTGCCACTAACTTGAGCAGATCGTTGACGCTTTGGGCGGCGCTCGACTCGATCTCCTTTGACGAGAGAACTTGAACCAACCTTGTGGCTTTGTCGGCTGGCATCGGTATACGTGAGGCTGTTACGCATGCTTCTTCCAATACAATGGTTGAGTCGATGGTTGAGTTGATATCATTTTTAATACTGTTTTTAATACCATTATTAATACCTTTATTAATACTAGTGTTAATATCATTGTTGACGTCAGTGATATTTGCGTGTGCGAGTGTACTTGCCAGCAGCATTGCCAGCGTATATATAAATGTTTTCATTGTTTCTTCTATCAATAAAATTTGTAGATGATTTCTATTGCTTTGCTTTGTGATATTCCGCCTGGATTGGTCCCAGGCTTTCCTTCAGGCACTTCCATCTCGTATGCCCGATAGTAGTCTTTCCAGAATTCGGTGATTTTGCCGCTCTTGTCGTGGAACGACATGGGCTGCTGCGGAAACACATTTGTTCCATCTGCATACGTGTAGGATAATTGTACGAGTTCGCTGCAATAGATTGCCTTGTCGTCGGGCATATAAAGCTTGTCGTATGGACGTCCGAGGTAGGACTGGGCTTTCTCGATGGATGCTTTGATATTGGACCGGTCTTTTAGTCGTCCTACCAATATTAAAGGATATCCGTCAGCGTTGTGGTCGGCTTTGTTGATAAAAGAGTCAATGGGAGTGAGCCATACTCCGTGTTTTCCAGTGGCTTCGAGTACATAGAGTTTGCCATCTTGGCGGTGGACGATGGCTACGTGTGAGATGTCTTGTTGTGCTACACCCTCTGTTACGTTGACAATGGCTGCAGCCAGACCTTCTTCGTTCCTTACTACATTGAAGAGAAGGTCGCCTTCTTCAAGTAGGGTGGTGTCTGCAACTTCAGGTCCGTCGAGCGCTTCGTCTGCCAACCATTCTTCGTCTTCGGATTTGTTGACTGTTGCCATTGCAGTCTTTCCTACAGCCGAACAAGGGGTTGCCATTAGCAAGGTTGCCACACTGAGTACTCCGATGCTTATCTCACGCCCAAGACTGAGAAAAACGCTGTCCGAGTGTCGGGTGAATTGCTTCCAGCGTATAGACCTTTTCTTGATGCTGAATTGTTTTGACTTCATTGAATGTTTGAATTAATAGAATTAAGAGAATGAATCCAGAAAATGAACTAAGTGAATATGTTTTGGTTTATGAGCAGATTCTGACTATGACTTCACGAAGTTGTGTACAGTTTCAATTGAATGAAACTATGTCAACATGCTACGTCTAAACAGAACGTGGCTTTATCAATATGCTACGTCTTAACGGAACGAGTAATTATCAATATGCTACATCCAATGGGTCGTATGCTCATAGACGTGTGATTTTAGAGTTGGCCTATAGTAAAACTCAGCCTATAAATAAAATAGGAGAGCTTTGTCGGCTCTCCTGTCTTATCAAGCAATTGTCAGTTTACTTAACTTTCTCTACAACAGCCTTGAATGCTTCAGGGTTGTTGAGTGCAAGGTTTGCAAGAGTCTTGCGGTTGATTTCAATACCAGCTTTGTGGAGTGCTCCCATAAGCTGTGAGTATGACATTCCTTCAAGGCGTGCAGCAGCGTTGATACGCTGAATCCAGAGTGCACGAAACTCTCTCTTCTTGCGACGACGGCTTACGAATGCATAGGTGAGACCCTTCTCGTAAGCATTTTTGGCAACGGTCCAAACATTCTTGCGTGCACCGTACTGACCTTTTACGCGCTTTAAAATCTTCTTTCTTCTTGCTCTTGAAGCAACATGATTTACTGATCTTGGCATAGTTTTGATTCTTTGTGAATGTTAGCGGTAGTACTTCTCGACTACTCTTTTGAGCTAGGCATTCGATTAAACAATTTGTTAATAAATTTCTTACTTACTGAATTGGTGGTTTAACGGAGGCAGAGCAGGTCGCGTACTTGCTTTACGTTAGCTGATACAACGATAGCTGAGTGGTCGAGGTTTCTCTTCTGCTTCTTAGTCTTCTTTGTCAGAATGTGACTGTGGTAAGCATGCTGTCTCTTGATTTTTCCAGTTCCGGTAAGCTGAAAGCGCTTCTTAGCGGCTGAACTTGTCTTAACTTTTGGCATCTTTCTAAATGTTTTTTATCTGTTACTATTATTGGTGGCAACGTATATACCACGACGTTACGCACCTTGTTTATTTGTTATGTTTTTATTCTGCTTCTTTCTCTGCTGGCTTTTCGTCTGCCTGTGTAGCTGTCTGCTCTTTCTTCTTTGCAGAACTGCCCGACTTCTTCGGTGCAAGCATTATGTTCATCTTCTTTCCCTCGAGTGCTGGCATGCTTTCCACCTTAGCTATTTCCTCGAGGTCGTTGGCAAGGCGCAGGAGCAACACCTCTCCCTGTTCCTTGAATACGATGGAGCGACCTTTAAAGAATACGTAGGCTTTCACCTTGTTGCCTTGCTTCAGGAACTCTTGCGCATGCTTGAGTTTGAATGCATAGTCGGCTTCAGCTGTTTGTGGCCCAAACCGGATTTCCTTTATCTCGATCTTTACCTGCTTGGCTTTCATTTCCTTCGCTTTCCTCTTGATTTGGTAGAGGAATTTGGAGTAGTCGATGAGTCGGCAAACCGGAGGTTGCGCAGTTGGTGAGATTTCTACGAGGTCTACCCCCATTTGTTCTGCTAGTTTGAGTGCGTCGGCTGTTGGAATTACTTTTGACTCGATTCCGTCACCCACGATTCTGACTTCGCGCACACGAATCTGTTCGTTGATTCTGTGCATCTGCTTCTTGTTGTCACCTTTCATTAAATGCGATGTTCCTTCGGTTTTTGTTTTTAGTTGTTCCTGTTTGTTCCGTTTCTTTGTCTGCTTTACGCAAATCGACTGCAAAGATATGAAATTCTTAACAATAGATAGTTGCGAAAAGGCAATTATTTTACTGCCAAGGGTCATTTTTTATTGTTTCTAACCCTTATTTGTCATTTGCGTGCTCGATTATTTACTAAAATGCATTATGGAGAGGGGGCTAAACCGACTCTCCATAACATTCATATCTGCTAAGGCTGTTTCATGAATTTGCCTTCGTGGAACTCGGCTTTTAGATGTCTTCTGTCATCTGGCGTACCTCGTCGTTGATTTTCTTGGCGAAGTCTTCCATCGACATAGTTTCCTGCTCCTGTGTCCCTTGTTTTCTTACGTTTACAGTTCCGTCGTTGGCTTCTTTTTCTCCTACGATAAGCATGTAAGGAATATGCTTTACTTCGTTGTCGCGTACCTTACGCCCAATCTTCTCGTTTCTGTCGTCGATTGTTGCGCGTACGTCATGCATGTTGAGGTAGTCGCATACTTTCTTTGCGTAGTCGTTGAACTTCTCTGATATCGGTAGTATTGCCACCTGATCGGGGGTGAGCCAAAGAGGAAAGTGACCGGCTGTGTGCTCGATGAGTACTGCGATGAATCGTTCCATACTGCCGAATGGCGCACGGTGAATCATCACAGGACGGTGCTTTTCGTTATCGCTGCCAGTATATTCGAGCTTGAAGCGTTCTGGCAGGTTGTAGTCCACCTGAATGGTTCCGAGCTGCCAGCGGCGTCCGAGTGCATCCTTAATCATGAAGTCGAGCTTTGGTCCGTAGAAGGCTGCTTCTCCCAGTTCGGTACGGGTGTGCAGTCCTTTCTCGGCACATGCTTCGATGATAGCGTTCTCTGCCTGTTCCCACACTTCGTCGCTACCGATGTATTTTTCTTTGTCGTTAGGGTCACGTAGACTTATCTGTGCTTCAAACTCCTTGAAGTTGAGTGCTTTGAATATGATGGCAATGATGTCCATCACGCGCAGGAACTCTTCTTTCACTTGGTCTGGACGACAGAAGATGTGGGCGTCGTCTTGTGTGAACGAGCGTACGCGTGTAAGTCCGTGAAGCTCACCTGACTGCTCGTAGCGATACACTGTTCCGAATTCTGCGCAGCGGAATGGTAAGTCTTTGTATGAACGTGGTTTCCATGCGTAAATCTCGCAGTGGTGAGGGCAGTTCATTGGCTTGAGCAAGTATTCCTCGCCTTCTTCCGGTGTGGTGATAGGACGGAATGAATCTTTTCCGTAGTGATCCCAGTGTCCAGAGGTGACATAGAGGTTCTTGCCTCCGATATGTGGAGTCATCACTTCTTCATATCCATAGCGCTTCTGGATTTTGCGGAGGAAGTCCTGCAGGCGTATGCGTACTTGTGTACCTTTTGGAAGCCACATCGGCAAGCCCTTGCCCACTCTCTCTGAGAAGGTGAAGAGTTCCATTTCCTTGCCTATCTTGCGGTGGTCGCGTTTCTTTGCTTCCTCGAGTGCCTGGAGGTATTCATCGAGCATCTTCTTCTTTGGGAAGGAGATTCCGTAGATACGGGTCATCATCGGCCGTTTTTCGTCACCGCGCCAGTAGGCTGCAGCAAGGCTGAGCAGTTTGAATGCCTTGATTGGGGCAGTGGTCATGAGGTGTGGACCCTTACATAGGTCGATGTAGTTGCCCTGTGTGTAGGTCGTAATCTTTCCGTCTTCAAGTTCAGCTATGAGCTCGTTTTTGTATGTCTGTCCTTTTGAAGCAAAGAGCTCGAGCACGTCTTTCTTTGATATGTCTTTGCGTACGAGTGGTTCTTGCTTCCGCACCAGTTCCTGCATCTTCTCCTCAATTTTCGGGAAGTCGGCATCGGTGAACTTTACTCCCTCGGGTGGCATCACGTCATAGTAGAAGCCGTTTTCGATGGCTGGTCCGATTCCGAACTGTGTGCCTGGGTAGAGTTCTTCTATTGCTTCTGCCATGAGGTGGGCAGAGGTGTGCCAAAAGGCATGCTTGCCTTCTGTATCGTCCCATTTATAGAGTTGGATGGTTGCGTCCTCGTTGATTGGACGGTTCAGTTCTGTTGTCTCTCCGTTTACACCACAGGCAAGTACGTCTTGCGCAAGGCGCTTGCTGATGCTTTCTGCGATTTGAAGTCCTGTTACCCCAGCTTCGTATTCACGTTTGCTGCCATCAGGAAATGTGATTGTTATCATAACTATTTGTCTTTTATACGCAAAACTATATGTTTTAGTTGCAAAGATACTAATTTATTGCTTACCCTGGCCGTGCTTTGCCAGATAATTTTGTTTTTCAGATGTTTTTGCCGCTTTCTGCCACGGTTCTGACTTGTCGGCCTGCTGTTGTTGCTATATTTCGCTCAGTTCGAGCCATCGCATGGATTTCTTGTCGAGTTCGTCGTTGAGCAGGGGCAGACGCTTGGACATTTCCACAATTTTGTCCACTTCTGTGGTGCCGTTGCTCAGCAGATTTTCTATCTCTTTCTTTTCTGCCTCGAGACGTTCGATGTCTGCTTCCAGTTGTTCCATCTCGCGTTTTTCCTTGAAGGAGAGTTTACGGACTTTGTTTGCGGACTTGTTTGCTTTCCACTCTTCTTTCGTGCTTGTGGTCTGTGTTTCGTTTGCCGGTTTTGGCAGCAGACTTTTCCATTCGCGGTATTGTGAATAGTTGCCCGGGAAATCTTTGATGTTGCCGTTGCCGTTGAACACGAGTATGTGGTCCACCACTTTGTCCATGAAGTAGCGGTCGTGGCTTACGATGATGACGCATCCGCTGAAGTTGATGAGATATTCTTCCAGCACCTGCAGGGTCATGATGTCGAGGTCGTTGGTTGGTTCGTCAAGGATGAGGAAGTTGGGACTTCTCATGAGTACGGTGCAGAGATAGAGACGGCGTTTCTCGCCTCCGCTCAGTTTGTAGATGTAGCTATACTGCTCTTCAGGTGTGAAGAGAAAGTGCTGGAGGAACTGTCCTGCTGTCAGATGCTGACCGTTGCCCATGTCTACATATTCGGCAATATCTCTCACTGCGTCAATCACTTTCTGGTCTTCCCTGAACGTGAGTCCTTCCTGCGAGTAATAGCCGAACTTCACTGTCTGTCCGATGTCGTATGTTCCTTCGTCGAGAGGTTCCACTCCGAGTAGGGTCTTGATGAATGTGGATTTTCCCGTACCATTGTTGCCCACTATCCCTAGTTTCTCGTAGCGTGAGAATGTGTAGTTGAAGTCTTTCAAAATCACTTTGTCGCCGAAACTCTTGTACACGTCTTTGGCTATGAATATCTTGCTACCGATGTAGGTGCTGTTCATTTCCAGCCGTACGTTGCGCTCGTTTATCCGTTGCTTCGCAATCTTCTCTAGTTCGTAGAAGGCTTCTTCCCTGTATCTTGCCTTGTGTCCTCGTGCCTGGGGCATTCGTCTCATCCATTCCAGTTCGGTACGGTAGAGGTTGTTGGCGCGCTCTATTTCGGTTGTAAGGTTCTCGAGCCTTTCCTGCCGTTTCTCAAGATAGAAACTGTAGTTGCCCTTGTATGTGTAGATGCGCGAGTTGTCCATCTCGATGATTGTGGAGCAGATGTTGTCGAGGAAGTAGCGGTCGTGGGTAACCATCAGTATGCTCATGGTGCTGCGAGCCAAAGTGTTTTCCAACCATTCAATCATCTCCAGGTCGAGATGGTTGGTAGGCTCGTCGAGTATGAGCATGTCGGGTTCGTCTATCAGTATTTTTGCCAGGGCAATGCGCTTGGTTTGTCCTCCGCTCAGCTGACTTATCCGCAGACTGTAGTCATAGATTTTCAGTTTTGTCAGAATCTGCTTGGCTTTCAGCTCTGTCTCTTCCGTCGGTTTGTCCTTGTGAAAATCGAGTATTGCCTCCATGATGGTGTGGCTGGAGTCAAACGTTGGGGTTTGCTCCAGGTAACCAATCTTTATGCCGTTGCGGAAGATGATGCGTCCGGCATCATATCCTTCTTTGCCTGCAAGGATGGAGAGTAGGGTGGACTTGCCTGTTCCGTTCTTTGCAATCAGTCCTACGTGGTCGCGTTCGTTGATTGTGAACGATACATCCCAGAAAAGGACTCTGTCGCCAATCCTTTTCCCCACCGACTGCACATCCATGTATGGTTGAATAGTTGCCATTCTTTCTCAGTTTGAGTACAAAGATAGTTCAATTTGGGTACAAAGATAATGAATTATTCGATGCCGTCTGCTGTTTGTCTGAATATTGTTTCCTCTGATTGTTGCAGATTTTCATTTGTAGGCATGGAAAGGTAAAGGCTTGCACCTGAATGCAAGCCTTTATGAATTCGTTCCCGAAGGATTTTTGTCATTTGATTGTCAAATTCTTTATTTCCCATGTTAGTGCGCACGATGCTGTGCTCTTGTAATGGAACACAATCTGTACGGTCTTGCCTGCATGGTTAGCCAGGTCTGCCACGGCATCAACGTAGGTGTAGTCTGTGCCGGCGGGCCACTTTGAGATCTCCACTATTTCGGTCTTTCCTGACTCGAACAATAGATCAACTGTCACATAGTCTTCTCTATTGTTGCCGTAGAGGAAATTGAGCGCATGGGAGAGGGTGAGCCGTGCTCTGTTGGGAAGTTTGATTTTAGGACTGACGAATGTGGCTTCTGCTGCATTGTTGATGCTGTCGGTATAAGCTGATGCTTTAATTCCATATTTTGGGTCCTGTTTCCAAACATATTTAAGGCTTCCAAGGTCAATGTTGTTTATTGTCCATCCTGTGGTCGACTGGGTGAAGTCGATGCTATATCTTCCTTCTATTATCTCGCTGGCATCTCCTTTGTCGCCACTGTCTTCCTTGTCACCACTGTCACTGCCGTTTACCAGTCCTCCGTCGGCTGTGGTGAGCTGCGCATCATCGATAAGGATGTTGGCGCCCGGTTTCTTCGGGTTCATGATGACGAGGTTCACTGTTGTCTGGCTTGCAAGGTTGAATTCGTAGCTTACTTCTGTCCATGTACTTGAATTGAGGTCGTTGGTGTAGTCACCATAGGTGTAGCCTGTAGAACTGATTTTTCCGTCGGTTACGGTTGCATAGCCTGGGCGTACACTTCCGCCGTCGGCAGTGGCTGCTTTGGTGTAGAACTTGAAGGTGTAGGTACCTGCCTTGAGCGTAATCTCTTTGTAGGCAAGGCGCTTGTTGGCGCTTGATGAACCTGCAACGAGTGCTGCGTAGTTGCCTCCGTGAGCATCGTTCGACTGGCTGACGGTTGCACTGCTGGCAGAGGTCGTTGACTTCCAGTTTGCAGGTGTGCTTCCGTTCCATGTCTCGAAGTCGCCGTTGCCAAGGAGGTTGTCGCCTTGTGGCTTCACGTCGCCGCTGTCGTCTGATTCCTTCTTACCTTGGTGGATGCTGAGGCTCTGGAGTTCCCAGGTGGTGGAGTTGCTGCTTGAACATTCAAAGCGGAATGCGATGTAGACTTTCTCCTTGTTCATGAATTCTGTAGGGATTTCCATTGACTCAGCTGCATAGAATGTCCAGTCTTGGGTCTTCGACTCTTTTGCATTGAAGTTGAGGTTGGTCCATGTTGCTTTTGCCACGTCACCGTCGTAGTCGGTGGAGATAAGCACTTTGTGGAGGTCGTTGATGTTGTCTGATTTGAGGTAACGGATTACGTAGTCGAAGTCCAGATATGCTTTCTCGTCGGAGCTGACTGTTGTGTTGATGGCTGGTGAAACGTACCATGCTTCGGTCTCGGTTGTATTCTTTGTGCCTGAGTCGTAGCCGGTGGCTTTTGCGTATTTGCTTCCTGCGCTCCATGCTGTTCCCTTCACGGTGACTGCTGTGAATTCGCTCAGGCTGGTGCTTGAGTATGGCAGTTTGGCTTCTCCTGAAGGTTTGTCGGGGCTTGTGGTTTCTTCTGCCAGTCCCTTTGACACCTTAAAGTTCTTTACTTCCCATGTTGAACTGTTGATCTCACACTTGAAGTAGAGTGCCAGGCGGATTTTCTTGCCCATGTACTTTGCCGGGATGTTCACTGCTGCTGATGAAAAGGTGTTGAAGTCCGAGCCTTCGGTGTGGGTGGTAATCAGGTCTTCCCATGCCTGTTCTGCAGTGTTGGCGCTTGATGGTGTGAAATCCTCTGCAATCATCAGTTTCTGATAGCCCTGGTTGCGTACATAGCGCAGGATGTAGTCGTAGGTGACATTGGCTGTGTCCACTTTTGTAAGGTCGATGGACGGGGATACGAGGTAGGCAACTCCGTCGGTTGTCTTCTTCGTGCTTGAATCGTAGCCGGTTGCAGTGGCGCAACTGTAGGAGTTTGCCCATGCCACACTTCCTTCCGTCGTGACATTGGTGAACTTGCCGAGCGAAGACGAGAAGGTTTCGCTGAGTAGGGTGGTGGTGTTGCCGCCTTCTGAATTGATTTCGTATGGAGCGGGCACATCCTCACAGGCGGTGAGAGCTACAAGTGCTGCTGCACATACAAATGATAGTACTCTGTTCATATCTGTCTGTTTTTTTATTGTTCAGTTTTTGTTTGTTTCTGTGCTGGATTCCCAGCTTTGCCGTTGTGCGGGTTCTGGAATTCCATGTCTTCATTCTCCCACGATTTCCATGTCGTCCACTGATCGCAGCTGCAGTTGCCAGCCTGAGTAGTAGGAGAGGACTCCGGTGAGTTTCACTTCCTTCTTCGGCATCACGAGGAACGATACGTCATTCTGTGTGCTAGTGCGCACGGTGATGGTGGTCTTGCCCACTTTCAGTGTGCGGTCCACTCCGTAGCCGGCATCTCTGAGGTCGTAGGGTGCCAGGGTTGCCTCGCTGTCAGCCTCGCTGAATGTGCCTTTCACACTTACGAGCATTGGCGAATGGCTGTAGTTCTGGTACCATTGTGCGTTCTTTATGAGTTCGTGGCTGTCGTCTTCGATTTCGATTGGCTTGAACTTGTTGATGTAGTCGGCAGGACTGCCGATGAGCTGCACCTTGGTCTTGCACAGTTCGAATAGCATCGGACCCAGTCGGAGGTTGTTGCTGCTGGTGTAGTAGGGCTGGCCAATCTTTGGCAGTTTGCTGTAGCAGCCCACGTAGAGCTCACGTAGGTTCACGCGTACCATCTGCCCCATTCCGAAGTAGGGGTAGAGGCAGGTGTTCTTCACTGCAAGGACTATGCAGTCGGACACGTCAACTGAATCTGCTTCGCTGATGTAGTGTGCCAGGACTATGGTCTGATAGAGGTTGCCTCCGTTGTCGTTTGCCACTACCACTCCTTCCACTACGTCGGAGTCTTCCACTTGTACGAAGGCGTTTGACTGTGAGAACACTCCGCTGTATTTGCTCTTGAGCTCGCTGATTGTGAGGTTGGGCTCGCCTACTGAAGTGTCGCTTGTTATCTTGTAGTCGGACACATCGGGGGTGTCGTAGTCTCTGCAGGATCCGAGCATGAATACTGTTGCCAGGGCTGCCACCACTCCGATGTTTGTTATGTTTCGTTTCATATATACACCTTATTATATAGACATTAGAATTTGTAGTTGACGTTGAGGAAAGCATTGAATGCGTTGGCATAGTAATACTTGGAGTTCTTCGAGAACTTGTAGGTACGTGCAACTCCTGTGCTGTAGAGGTCGTCGCGGTTTTGCTCGAAACCGCCGGTGCGCAGGTTGGTGTTGTTCGTGATGTTCTGCAGCGAGAGGTTTACTGAGATCGACTTGCCGTTGTTCAGCCGGATGTATTTGCCGATTGAGGCGTCGAGCATGAACCCTGCGTTGTATTTTTCCTGGCGAGGACTGAAGGTCTTCAGTATGTTGCCTTCGGGGTCGTATACCACTCCTCCGTCTTCTGCCAGTGTCTGGTTGATGTTGTCCTGGGCAAAACCCCAGCTGCCGTCGTCGTTCTGTCCGGTTGAGACGTAACTGCTGATTACGTTGCTCAGTCGGCGGTAGGCTGAATAGCCCACATACACGCAGTTGTAGTAGTTGAGGTTCATTTCGAAGAACCATCCGCCCACGTTGTAGTTGGCGCCTATGCTGGCTGCCACGAGTGGTGTGCTGCCCACCTTCACTCCGTTGGCAATGACTCTCAGTGGCATCTGCTCGCCGGTCACTGGGTTTGCCCATTCATTGAGTTCGGCATTGGTTGTTGCGTCCATTCCCTCGTAGTTCACTTGTGCCAGCGGGTCGTTGGTGTAGCGTGCGTCGCTGAGTGTTCCGAGCACGTTGAACGAGAGGTTGCCGTCCACTTGGTAGACGAGTGCTCCCTCGAGTCCGTAGTGGCATTTGTTGATGCCGGTCATGGTGAGATAGGTGAAGCGCGACTCCTGGTCGTTGTAGAATGCGGTCTGCTCCACTTGGTCTTCGAATGTGGTGAAGAATCCTCCGATTTTTCCGGTGAGGTCGCCGAAGCGGAATTTCCATGCCACTTCAGCATTGAAGATTTTCTCAAGGGTGAGGTTGTTCACGAAGTTGTTTTGCATGCGCGGTGCAACGAACGAGTTGCGTGCCAGCGGTGCCTGTGCATCGTAGCTCAAGCCCAGGGTGAACATGTTGTTGGTGAAGGGTCGGTAGCTGAAGCCAGCCTTGGCTCCGCCTCCGAGGAACTTGGCTGTGCCGCTCGATCCGTAGGAGTTCTCGGGCGCACGTCCGTTCTGCATCTTTCCGTCGCGTTCGATGGTGGTTCCTTCAGTGTAGGCTGCTGCAATGGCGCTCCAGTTGGTCTGGTCGGTGCGGAATTGTCCCCATGCCTTGGCTTTGTTCACGAGGATGTTGTAGTTGTAGCCGAACTTGTCGCCTTCGTAGATGCGCTTGTAGGGGTTGCGCAGGTCGTTGGCGGCTGCAGTGGGATTGGCTGCTGTGCCTTTGCCGTAGTCGTTGGCAGAGAACTTGTCGTAGTCGATGTAGAGGTCGCCTCCCAGCAGGTCGTCCATCGTCTTGTAGTGCATTCCCTCAGTGTGGTTCAGCTGCAGTCCGACGGAGTATTTGTCGCGCTCGTTGAGGGTGTGGTTCCATGTGGAGCTGAGGGCGAACACCAGTTGGTTGTTGTGCCGCCTTTCCTGGTAGTAAAGGGCTTCGCCTCCGTTTTGGTTCTGCATGCTGTTCACGTAGTACATGCGGTCCCAGTTTATCTGACGGTTGACTTTGCTTGATGTCCAGTAGTCGTAGAGCGAGTTGTATTGCTCGAGGAAATACGGGTGTTCCTGCAGAAACTCGGAGTTGTTCTTGTCGAGGTCGTAGACATCAAACACGCTGCTCGGCAGGTTCTTGTAGTAGTCGGGACGCGGGTCGTAGGCATCGCCGTTCCATCCCAGTGCGCTACTGCTGTAGGCGCTGTACTTCACTCCGGCAGATGTGGTGAGTTTCCTGTTCTCGTCCACTTTCCAGTCCCATGTGGCAATGGTGGTAGGCGAGTAGTCGTGCGCCACTCTGGAGTTTCTCTTCTTGCCGTTCTGATAGCCCCAGTAGGGGTTGTAGTAGTGGGAGTTGGCAAGCCAGTAGGCCTCTTCGGTTGATGCTCCCTGCTGTGCGCGTTCGGTGGGCGAACCGAAGGTCACGAGCGAGAGGCTGTGCTGGTTGTTGAATCGTTTTTCAGCAGACAGCAGGTAGGAGAATGAGTTGTAGAACGTGCCTTCAATCACTCCTTCGTCCGACCATCGGTAGCCGATGCTTCCTGCAAAAGCCCATCCGTTGTCCATCATGCCGGTGGCATAGGTGAACATGCCGCGCAGCTTGTAGTTGCGGTTTGTGGCAGAGATTGACACTTTCTTTCCTTCGGCAAAGGCAGAGGCGCGG
Organism: Bacteroidaceae bacterium; assembly: GCA_963640465.1. Classification (GTDB taxonomy): domain Bacteria; phylum Bacteroidota; class Bacteroidia; order Bacteroidales; family Bacteroidaceae; genus Colivivens. The sequence goes on from CAVHYP010000024.1 coordinate 34,939, forward strand.
GTGTTGATGTTGTTCATGCCTCCGATGGGGGTCACACCGAAGTTTCCGTAGTCGAAAGCCTGCACACCTTCTTTGTTGCGAGTGGCATCGTTCAGTCCGCCAATCATGCTGTACTGGAAGCGTCCCAGTTCGAGGTCGTTCATCAAGAGTCCGTTGATGTATGTGTTTTCATACATGTTGTCGTATGCACGGACCTTGAAACGCATAGGACTGAATCGGTAGCCCACTTCTCCGAAATAGGCATCATTGACAGACGAGGTGATTGACGACACGGTCTGTGCCGCATCGTTGTCGTCGTCCAACTGACTTTCCGTAAAGGTGAAGTCGGAATTGTCCAGCTCTAATGTGTCAATGCTTCCCTGCGCCCACGAGTTGACCGGTAGGCAAAGCAGCACTGATATTAGTCTAATACATTTGTTCATACCTTATATTTATATTGATTTTTCGTTCGTTCCTCAGCCTCACTCAGTTCTTCGAGTTCTTTGAGCAAGTCCGTACTGTTAGTTTTTTCGTTCGTTCCTCAGTCTTATCCGGTTTAGAGTAAGTTTGATTTACAAAGTTAGGAAAAAAATCAATGTGAATGCATTTCTTTTAGCAAAATTTTTCAATCGGGCGTTTTTCGTCATCATCGGCACACGTTTCTGGCACAGATTCAATGCCATGCGGGGCACTTGGTTTTTCTCAACATCAATCATCGTGCAATGATCCATTAATCTGCCGTTAATTTTTTTTGTCCCGAAAATTTACACGAAGTGAATCTCACTAATCCATCCGGATGGCGTGGGCGAATGACAGATAGGAGTACAAGCGCTCGACAGTCGTACAAGCGCTAGGAACTAGCCATTTCCGAAGGCGTTAAAGCGAGCGTGGGTTTGTGGGCTGAAACAAGAGCGAGCTGGCGCTCGAGTGTCATCGCCTGCGCTTTTGGAGAAAGCTGGCTCCTATTCCGTGCTCGCTTTTCTTGCTCACCCCATCCGGATGGATTGGATTAATGACCAATTAACGGGTGGTTACACGTTGATTAATGTTGTAAAAAATCCGGGGTTATGTGCCTTCTGTGTTCGGAAAAAGATTCAAACGCGGGCCAATTTGGGTTTGCAGATCAAATTATGTACGGAAATGTTTGGTCAGTTCAAGGAAATGTGCTAACTTTGCACTCGCAAAACAGAAATGGGATGCAAAACCGTGAGGTGCGTTAGTTCAGCTGGTTAGAATATCTGCCTGTCACGCAGGGGGTCACGA
>CAVHYP010000025.1:0-18612 GCA_963640465.1 Bacteroidaceae bacterium
AGCAAAAGAGCGTTCCGACATCGGTTGGGACGACGAAGACTTCGAATAAGTGAATGAAAAGATGCTCACGCACTGAGCGTGGGAAAATAAGGAATCTGCGGCAGCATGGCTGTCGCAGATTTTTATTTTATCGAACACGGAAGACAGGAAAAAAAACGAAAGGAACAGAGCCATGCGGCTCGCATTTGTTTGCTCCTAGCGCTCGTCGACGTATTAAGCGCTTATGCTCCAATTCCTGCTCGCCTTGTCTGCAGCACAAATCTTATCTGCCGAGAAGCACGAGCATCACGTTTATGTCGCTTGGGGAGACTCCTGGGATGCGGCTGGCTTGGGCAAGGGTTACAGGATTGATGCGTGTGAGTTTTTGGCGTGCTTCGATGGTTATCTGGTGCATGTTCATGTAGTCGAACTTGCCTTGGATCTTTATGTTTTCGAGCCGGAGCATCTTTTCTGCCACCATGTTTTCGCGGTTGATATAGCCTTGGTACTTGATTTTTATCTCGGCTGCTTCGATGATTTCGTCTTTGCGGTCTGTGATTTTATCGAGTTCGATCTTGAACGCCTTGATGTGGGGGGCAAGATTGAGGATGGTGACGTTGGGACGGCCGAGCAGGTCGTAGAGTTTGCAACCGCGTTCGAGGGATGTGGTGCCGATTTGTTCGAGTGCTGGATTGATGAGTGCTGGCTTGATGGAGAATGTCTTGGTGAAATCGATGATGCGATCGATCTCGTTGCGCTTGCTCACCATGCGGTCGTAGCGTTCCTGGCTGGCAAGTCCAAGGTGATAGGACTTTTCTGTCAGTCGCATGTCGGCATCGTCCTGGCGCAGGAGTATGCGGTATTCGGCTCGTGAGGTGAACATGCGGTAGGGCTCGTCAACACCTTTTGTCACGAGGTCGTCAATCAGCACTCCGATGTATGCTTCGTTGCGCTTGAGTGTGAATGGTTCTTTGCCTCCGCATTTCAGCGCCGCATTTATTCCGGCTATAAGTCCCTGGCCTGCTGCTTCTTCGTAGCCTGTAGTGCCGTTCACTTGCCCTGCAAAGAAGAGGTTGCTTACTACTTTTGATTCGAGTGAATGGGTGAGCTGGGTTGGGTCGAAGAAATCGTATTCGATGGCGTAGCCCGGCCGGTAGACTGCAAGGTTTCTGAGCGCTGGTATTTTCTTCAGTGCTTCTATCTGGATGTCCATCGGCAGTGATGAGGAGAAGCCGTTGAGATACATCTCGTTGGTGGTTTCGCCTTCGGGTTCGAGGAAGAGCTGGTGCTCGTCTTTGTCGGGGAAGGTGTGGAGTTTGGTTTCGATGCTTGGGCAGTAGCGTGGTCCGATGCTTTTTATCTGTCCGTTGTAGAGGGGCGAGTCGGCAAGTCCGGACATGAGAGTTTCGTGCACTGCCTTGTTGGTCTTGAACATCCAGCAGGGCAGTTGCTTGAGGCATCGTGGTTCGTCCATGAATGAGAAGCGGTGGAATGTGTGGTCACCCTCCTGTATTTCGGTCTGTGAGAAGTCTACGCTCCTTCGGTCGATTCGTACCGGCGTACCGGTCTTCATGCGCCCAGTGCGTATTCCGTTGCTTGCGATGGATTCGGTAAGTCCGGTAGCTGCCGGTTCGGCTATTCTTCCGCCAGGCACTTGTTTGCGGCCCATGTGCATCAGTCCGTTGAGGAAGGTTCCGGCTGTGATTACCACGCACTTGGATCTCAGTTCTGCTCCCCATATGGTTCTTACTCCACGCACTTCGCCGTCTGCCACGATCAGTTCACACACTTGGTCTTGCCAGATGTTGAGGTTGGGTGTGTTTTCCAGTATCTCGCGCCATTCCCAAATGAATTTGCCTCTGTCGCACTGTGCGCGTGGGCTCCACACTGCCGGCCCCTTGGAAAGGTTGAGCATGCGGAACTGGATGGAGCACCGGTCGGTGACGATACCCATCATGCCGCCCAGTGCATCGATTTCGCGCACTATCTGTCCTTTGGCAATGCCGCCTACGGCTGGATTGCACGACATTTGTGCAATCTTGTTCATGTCCATCGTGACAAGACAAGTCTTTGCTCCGAGCCGTGCTGAGGCTGAGGCTGCTTCGCAACCTGCATGGCCCGCACCCACTACCACTACATCGTAGTTGAAAACCATATTTCTCTGTCTGTATGTTTATTCAGTTCTATTAACTATTTATTCTTTTCTTATAAACGCTCTACCCTATTTCCCCTACCAGCGAGATTTATTTTTCTGACTAGGAAAAATTTTTTCTCTGACCAGGAAAAAAAATTTCTCTGACTGGAAAAATTTTGCACCCCTCACAGGTACTTGTGGGGCACATGGCCCGAGGTGTTCTGAGACTGGAAAAATCGTACATTTCCATTGGTATGGAAGGGCTCATGTTTCCGCCAGCATGATTTGTCATCGGCACGAGACAGCGTTTGTTTTTCTGTCAGCAAGATTTCCCACCAGCATGCGGAAGCGCTTGTCTTTCCGTCAGCAAGACACTTGGCACTTGATGCCTGCTGCCTCCACTTTGCGTGCGATTTCATCGAGTTCTTCGTGCGTGGCTTTCTTCAGTCCGTGTGCCGGAGTTTCGCGGTCGATGGTGTAGACCATGGCTTCTGCCGGGCGGATGGTCTGCAGTGCTTCAATCCATGGCAGGACGAACTCATCGCAGACATTCGACACGTCTTTGCCGTCGTATTCTCCGCGGAGGAACATGGTCTGCACGATGCAGTGGCCATGGAACTGCTCCATGCGACCGATGATGTCTGCAGCCTTGTAGCGCGGGCTGACCGGACGGTCGAGCAACCGGATGTAGTCGTCGGACACGGTGTCGAGCTTCAGTATGTTGTTGTCGACAAGCTGGAGCGCATCGAACACTTCCTGGCGCAGAATCTGTGTGGCATTGCTCAACACGCTTACCTTGGCATTGGGGAAGTACTCGTTGCGCAGACGGATGACGTCGTTCACAATCTCGGGAAACCACGGATTCATCGTGGGCTCGCCGTTGCCTGCAAAGGTCAGGACATCGGGCTTGGGGCCGTTCTGGTGCATGTTTTCGAGTTGTGCCTTCAATGCATCGTGCACCGACTGCGGACTGGCGAATTTGCCGTGAGGAATGAAGTCCTTGTTGAACCCGCACTCGCAATAAATGCAGTCGAACGAGCAGCACTTGCCGTCGCCCGGCAACAGGTTGATGCCAAGCGACACTCCCAGCCTGCGGCTGTGGATGGGGCCGAAAATCGGCGAATCATATAACACTGTCATTGTTCAATCCACTTTGATTCGAACTGCAAAGATACTGAATATTTCTGAATTCCGTGTGTCTTGGGCGGCAAAGATACGTTGTATGCACAAATATTTAATAAGGTGTGGGCGCATGTCTCGATTATTTACTATCTTTGCACACAAATTTCAAAACAAATTCATAGCAGAATCATGATTTTCTTTTTCAGTACGCCCCAGCAAAGTATCATTGCGGTAAGCATGGATCATGAAATCAACACCGAGGAAACCAATGCTCTTCAGTGGCTTTTCAGCAATGCAACCAAACTTAGCGACTCAGTAGTCAAAGGCCTGTTTGCAGGTCCGCGCCGCGAGATGATCACTCCGTGGAGCACAAACGCAGTGGAAATAACCCAGAACATGGGACTTAAAGGCATCCAGCGCATCGAGGAGTTCATCCCCATCAAGGAAGATTCCGAAATCGACCCGATGCTGCAGCGCAGATACTCCGAGTTGAACCAAGACATATTCACAGTCGACATCAAGCCGGCTCCGATAGTCCACATCGAGAACCTGGAGGAGTATAACGAGCAGGAAGGACTTGCCCTCAGCCCCGAAGAAATCGAATATCTGCACAATGTGGAGAAGCAACTCGGACGCAAACTCACCGACTCCGAAGTCTTCGGCTTTGCCCAGATCAACTCCGAGCACTGCCGCCACAAGATTTTCGGCGGAACATTCATCATCGACGGCAAGGAGATGGAAAGCAGCCTGTTCCAGATGATAAAGAAGACAACCAAGGAAAACCCGAACAAGATTATATCAGCCTACAAGGACAATGTGGCATTCGCCCAGGGACCGATGGTCGAGCAGTTTGCGCCCAACGACCACAGCACCAGCGACTATTTCCGCACACGTCCGATAGAATCGGTGATTTCACTGAAGGCTGAAACCCATAACTTCCCGACAACGGTGGAACCGTTCAACGGAGCAGCCACAGGTACGGGAGGCGAAATCCGCGACCGTATGGGCGGTGGAACCGGTTCGTGGCCAATCGCAGGTACAGCAGTCTACATGACCAGTTACCGCAAGGGCAAGCATCCTCGCCATTGGCTCTACCAGACACCGGAGCAGATTCTCATCAAGGCATCAAACGGAGCCAGCGACTTCGGCAACAAATTCGGCCAGCCACTCATCTGCGGTTCGGTGCTCACTTTCGAACACAAGGAAGAAGGCAACGAAGAACCACAGTACGGCTACGACAAGGTAATCATGATGGCAGGAGGTGTGGGCTACGGCACCAAGCGCGACTGCCTGAAGGGTGAACCACAGAAAGGCAACAAGATTGTGGTTGTGGGCGGCGACAACTACCGCATCGGACTCGGCGGCGGAAGTGTAAGTTCAGTCGACACCGGACGCTACTCAAGCGGCATCGAACTCAATGCCGTGCAGCGTGCCAACCCAGAGATGCAGAAGCGTGCCAACAACCTTGTGCGTGCCCTGTGTGAAGAGGAAGTCAACCCAATCGTGTCAATCCACGACCACGGAAGTGCGGGCCACGTGAACTGCCTGTCGGAACTGGTGGAAGAATGTGGCGGACTCATCGACATGACCAAACTGCCGATTGGCGACAAGACCCTCAGTTCGAAGGAAATCATTGCCAACGAATCGCAGGAGCGTATGGGACTTCTCATCGACGAGAAACACATCGAACACGTCCGCAAGATAGCAGAGCGCGAGCGCGCACCATTATATGTAGTAGGTGAAACCACCGGCGATGCACACTTCGCCTTCGAGCAGGGCGACGGCGTCCGTCCGTTCGACCTCGAGGTGGCACAGATGTTCGGTCACTCGCCAAAAACCTACATGAAGGACGAGACCGTGGTACATCACTATGCCGATGCCGACTATTCATCAGACAAAATCGATGAATACCTCGACAAAGTGCTTCGTCTTGAAGCAGTTGCCTGCAAAGACTGGTTGACCAACAAGGTGGACCGCAGTGTGACAGGCAAGATTGCACGCCAGCAGTGCGTGGGCGAACTCCAGTTGCCGCTGAGCGACTGCGGAGTAGTAGCCCTCGACTACAGAGGCCAGAAAGGAATCGCCACAGCAATAGGCCATGCGCCTCAGGCAGGACTTGCCGACCCGGCAGCCGGAAGCGTACTGTCAGTTGCCGAATCACTCACCAACCTCGTGTGGGCACCGATGGCAGACGGACTCGACAGCGTGAGCCTCTCAGCCAACTGGATGTGGCCATGCCGCAGCCAGAAAGGTGAAGATGCCCGCCTCTATACCGGAGTGAAAGCACTGAGCGACTTCTGCTGCGAACTTCAAGTAAATGTGCCGACAGGCAAAGACTCACTATCCATGACCCAGAAATATCCCGACGGAAGCAAAGTGATAAGTCCGGGAACAGTCATCGTGAGCAGCGGCGGCGAAGTGAGCGACATACGCCAGGTAGTGGCACCAGTAGTGAAGAACATAGACTCAACACTCTATCATATTGACTTCTCATTCGACCAACTCCGTCTGGGCGGCAGTGCCTTTGCACAGAGTCAGGACAAGATTGGCAGCGACGTGCCTACAGTGAAGCGTCCGGAATATTTCCGCGATGCATTCGCCGCAGTGCAAGAACTTGTAAAGGCAGAACTCATCCTTGCCGGACACGACATCAGCGCCGGAGGCCTTATCACTTGTCTGCTCGAGATGTGCTTCTCAAACACCAAGGGCGGACTGAAGATTTCGTTCGATGAAATGGGCGAGACCGACCTCGTGAAACTTCTCTTCGCAGAAAACCCGGGCGTAGTGATACAGGTAGCCAAGGAAAACGAGCATGAAGTGGAAGAAATCCTTGCCAATGCAGGCGTCGGCTTTGCACGCATCGGAGCCCCAACTTCAGATCGCACAGTCAAGATAGAGGCAAAGGGCAAGAACATCCATACATTCGACATCGATGCACTGCGCGACGCGTGGTATTCAACATCATACGAACTCGACCAGCGCCAGAGCATGAACGGGATGGCAGCAGAGCGCTACAAGAACTACAAGAACGAACCAATCGAGCACAAGTTCAATAACGATTTCACCGGAACCTTCCAGCAGTACGGCATCAGTCCCGACCGCGACTCAGAACCGTCAGCCTCACGTCCGAAGGCAGCAATCATCAGAGAGAAAGGAACCAACGGAGAGCGCGAGATGGCTTACTGCCTCTACCTTGCAGGCTTCGATGTGAAAGACGTGATGATGACCGACCTGGTGAGCGGACGCGAAACCCTCGACGAAATCCAAATGATAGTGTTCTGCGGCGGATTCTCCAACTCCGACGTACTCGGCAGCGCCAAAGGATGGGCAGGAGCATTCCTCTACAATCCAAAGGCAAAGGCAGCACTCGACAAGTTCTATGCCCGCAAAGACACACTCTCACTCGGCATCTGCAACGGTTGCCAGTTGATGATGGAGCTCGGACTGCTCAACGACAAGGGCTACGACAACTTCGGCGCAATGAAGCATAACATAAGCCACAAATTCGAGAGCGGCTTCCTCAGCCTCAGCATTCCTCAGAACGAGTCTGTACTCTTCGGTTCACTCAGCGGAAGCAAGATTGGCATTTGGGTGGCTCACGGAGAAGGACGTTTCGAACTCCCGATGGAAGAAAGCAAATACAATGTGGTGGCAAAGTACAATTACTCCGGTTATCCAGCCAATCCAAACGGCAGCGACTACGACATAGCCGGTATCTGTACAAGCGACGGCAGACATCTTGCTATGATGCCACACCTCGAGCGTGCCATCTTCCCTTGGCAAATGGCTGATTACCCGGACAACCGCAAAAAGGACGACGTAACTCCGTGGATTGAAGCCTTCGTCAATGCAAGAAAATGGTGCGAAAACCACAAGTAATTGCTTGCAAGAGAGCTGTAATAGTATGCAAGAGAACTATTATAGCCTGCAAACAAGCAACAAACGGCTTCTGAGCAAAATAAAAGACCTATAGGTCAAAATACCACGCAATTTGACCTATACGACAAATAAAATCCCCTCAAGTGTTGATGCTTGAGGGGATTGCTTTTATCTGTTGACCGCTTTATCTACCGACCATTTTATCTTTTGATCGTTTTATCTACAGATCGATGAATCCAGATTTTTCCGATGGATTCGCATTTCCGAATCATCTGAAAAAACCATCATAAACAAATCATCTGAGTTATCAGAATCAAAACATCAGAACCAAATTATCTGAATCAATAGAAAATTCAGTCTTCCATTACTTGATGGTAACCTTCAATGGACTCTTGATTTGGCGAGAGAATGTGCTTAGGTAAGATTCCCAGTCTGTGAGTGAATGGAATTCAGTCTCTTCATTTCGGCTCCATCCCGTACCAAAGTAGTAAGTAAATGTGGTTGAAGGCTTTATGTTTCCGACAGTAAGAATATGTCCGGTTGCACCGGGAAGCCCTTCCTCTGACTGGAACTTCATTCCACTCAATTTTTCGGATGACACCGCTCCTACATAAATTTTTCCAAAGTCTTTGTTCTGTGTTGCGCGGTATTTCTCCTTATATTGGTTAGGATCGCCCAAGTCTTCATAGCCCATGTATCCACCATCCTTATTGAGTACGTAAGCATTGGGATTTTCGTTGTGCACCACGATTCCAACGGCAAGTGGTGTGTCTTGGGCAAGTCCTATATAGCTTACTGTTGCCTTGTTGAGCTGTGAACCTGCATCGAGACTGACTATGCGTGTCTCTGTCACTTTCATGCTGCCGATGGATTCTTCTCCATACACGAGTTTTACTGTGAAGCGGAGCGGACCTTTGTCGAGAATTTCGTAGGTCTTGTAGCAGCGCGGATAAGCGATTTTACCGTCCTGCATCAGTGCGTTAGTTCCGCATCCAAGGGTTGGTCCCACCTTGTAGCAGTCCATTCCGTTGCCATGATCCACATGGTAGCTGATTGAGTTGTAGACATCATCGGCAAGGTCTCCCTTTCCAATCTTGCGCAACTTGGCAATTGCTTTCTGCATGTCTGCATCAAGTTCGCTGGCATAGCGGTCTTCCACCACGAGCTTTGATGTCCGTTTGTTCCAGATGTCATAGCCCCATGCTCTTTCACCGCTTTTCTGCAGAGCTGGTCCGTAGCAACGGAAAGCCACGCGGTCGTTCTCCCATGCAATGTCGTCAACTCGCTCCGGGAACTGGCGTCCATATACATGAGGTTCGTATTTGGAAGGTTGACCTGCATTGACCAGATAAATGGATTTACCCTTTGCTGCAACACCTACTTGGAATATCAGTTTTCCGTCATATGTCACCTGGCTTGGGATTTCGCGTCCGTCGGCATCTGTCACAACTACGGTGGATGCGCCATTCAGTTTTGCCTTTACTTGTTTCATGTCGACCTCCACCATTTCGCCGCAGCGTGCGATGTTGAGGGAGTTGCGTACAGTTATCGTAACCTTGTCGGCTGCATTCATCGACAATGCGATCAGAGCAGCGGCTACAAAAAGAATTGATTTCTTCATACTATATACCATAATCATTTTGTCAGTTTCTTTATAAAGTCGAAGTCAAGGGTCTTGCGGTAGAGATTTGCCTTTGCCACCTTTATCCGTATTCCGTCGCCAAGCGTGAAGCGCACATGTGAGCGTCTGCCTACAAGGCAATAGTTCTTGTCGTCGAAGTCGAAGGCTTCGTTACCGAGGAAACGCACTGCGATAAATCCTTCGCAATGGTTTTCGTTGATTTCGGCAAACACGCCTGCTTCGGTCACTCCGCTTATCTTTGCATCGAACTCCTCACCAAGTTTGTCGCTCATGAATTCCACCTGTTTGTATTTGATGGAAGCTCTCTCTGCAGATGCAGCCAGTTGTTCCATGGCCGAACTGTGTTCGCACAATCCTTCATATTTCTTCTGGCTTACGCTACTGCCGCCCTCTGCATAGCGTGTAAGTAAACGGTGCACCATGAGGTCGGGATAACGGCGTATAGGCGATGTGAAATGAGTATAGTAGTCAAATGCAAGTCCGTAGTGTCCGATGTTGTGGGTGCTGTATCTTGCCTTCATCATTGATCGCAGGGAGATGGTCTCCACCAGGTCCTGAATCTTGTTGCCGCGTACGGCTGTAAGCAGTTTGTTGATACTCTTTGCAACTTCGGTCTTCGAACCTTTTGTTTTCACGCTGAAGTTGAATCGCTTCACGAACATTGCCAGATTCTCGAGTTTTGTCGGGTCGGGCACATCGTGCACACGGTAGGGGAAGGTCTTTGCTTTCTGTTTCTTGTCCACCTTGCCTACACTCTGTGCCACGGTGCGGTTTGCCAGCAGCATGAATTCCTCCACCAGTTTGTTTGCATCCTTTGCCACCTTGAAGTAAACGCTTATGGGCTTGCCTTTCTCGTCAATCTCAAAACGCACTTCCTCACGATCGAAGTCGATGGCTCCGTTTGCCAGTCGGTCTGCCCTGAGTTTGTGTGCTATACGGTTGAGTGTTATCAATTCGTTGCAGTACTCGCCCGTACGCATGCTTTCAGCGACTGGGATGCGGTTTGGAAGGTCGTCTGCTTCACCGTTTTGCTCGAGAATCGTCTGCACTTCCTCATACACGAATCTGCGGTTGCTCTTGATTACTGTGTGCACTATGCGTGAACTATAGACTTTTGCATCTTCATCCATGTCGAACAGAACTGAATAAGCCAGCTTCTCTTCGTCGGGACGAAGTGAGCAGATGAAATTGCAGAGACGCTCGGGAAGCATCGGTATGGTGCGATCAACAAGGTAGATAGATGTGGCACGCTTCTGTGCTTCCTTGTCGATTACCGATCCTTCCTGCACATAGTGTGAAACGTCGGCTATATGCACACCAACCTCGTAATGTCCTTTTCCGAGCGGACGGACGGAGAGTGCATCGTCGAAGTCCTTTGCATCACGCGGGTCGATGGTGAAGGTGATCACGTTGCGCAAGTCTTCTCTTTTCTTGTATTCTTCTTCTGGAATAACATCGCTTATCTGATCGGCACATGCCTCCACATCATTTGGATAGGTGTAGGGCAGTCCGTATTCGGCAAGGATGGCATGCATCTCTGTGTTGTTCTCGCCCGGTTTTCCGAGAATGTCCTTGACTGCTCCCACTGGATTGCGCGCATCCTCTGGCCATTCGATAATTTTCACCAGTACCTTGTCGCCGTTCTTTCCACCCTTGAGTTTGTTCTTGGGAATATAGATGTCGCTTGGCAGTGAACTATCGGGACGCACGAGGAATGCAATATCGTGGTTGATTTGTAGTTCGCCTACAAAGAGTTTGTCGCTGCGCTTCACAATCTCGATGACTTCGCCCTTTACCTTTGCCGATGCTTTCTTGGCAGCGTACACTGCCACTTTCACTTTGTCGCCGTCGAGTGCATGAAGCGTGTCTTCATCGTACACACTGACAGTCATGCCGCTGTCGGCGTCAACCAGATTTCTTCCGCCTGCCGTGCGATGGAACACTCCTTCCATCACCTGATTGGTATGTGCATTATACAACAGTTCGCCTTCGTAGTTGCGTATAATCAGTTCGTTGTCCAGCAGTTCGTTGAGAACATCCACGCATAGGATTTTCACTGGATGTCCCGTCAGTTTCATTTTGCTGAAGAGCTGCTTGAGGGTGAACGTCTCGTGAGGATTGCTCTGGAAGAAGTCCAGAACCTTTTCCCTCAGCTGTTTCTTGTTTAGTTTGGCTCGTGTCATATTACTTTGTTTTTGAGTACTTCCGTTTTACACTGCAAACTTAACCTTTTTTTTTCTCACGGCCTAATTTAATCGGCAAAAGTTTCGACAATGAAACAAAATAGCGACTTATCACTTTGCTTTGGCCGCCCATCAAATTTTATATTTGATTTAATTGCTTGTCTCAAGCTTTTGTACTAACTTTGCAGTCCGATTGCAAAAGTATGAGAACATTTCCGTACGCAATGAAGGATTTATAGTTACTGCATAAAAAGGCACAAGTAGTTCAAGTGATGGCAAAGCGCACGTTTTTCCTGGTTCTTTTAGTTACATTGGTTCTGGCGGGAATGTATTTCCTGCCGCAGATATCCATTGCCAGTTATGATTTCAGACAGGTAAACCTCCTGTCGGACATCATGAAGGATTCGACTGAGGTGGATACTGTCCGGACGAAAGATGAAGACAAGAAGACTGAATATGTGGATTACAAGGACAGCGTGCCTGCAGGCATGGTTCCGATAGAGGATTTCCGCGACAGCCTGGGCATTGACCGCGAGATGGACAAGTTCTACGAGGCTTTGCGGAGTGTAAAGAAACGTCCGGTGCGCATTGCTTATTTCGGCGATTCGTTCATTGAGGGCGATATTCTGACTGCTGCAGTCCGCAATTTGCTCCAGACTCGGTTTGGCGGACGCGGTGTGGGATTTGTCGACATCCAGTCGCAGGTAGCAGGTTTCAGAACAACAGTCTTGAGCTATAGTAAAGGCTGGACCGAGCATGCTGCAGTCAACAGCAAAGGATTTAACCCCCAGTTACAGGGCATAAACAGCCGCTATTATATTCCCGCTCCAGGGGCAGAGATTGACGTGAGAGGACAGAACCGGGTGTACGAAGGTCATCTTGACACAGTGCAGGTTGCCACACTCTTCTTCTCGCCTCAGCAGGGACTGACAATGAACTGTTCGGTGAATGGCAGCGACGTCCGTCCATTCTACACAGCACCAGCAGACAGCATTGCTGATGAAATCCTGTCGTGTACCGTAAACGGTAAGATTGGGCGTGTCGACATCAAGGTAGCAGGCAACGGACGGTTCTATGGACTGACACTCGAAAACAAGACCGGCATTGTGCTCGACAATTTCTCCATGCGAGGCAGCATAGGTTGGCATCTAGGACAAATACCTCAGGAAGTCCTGAACCAATTTGCACGACTTCGCAACTACGACCTCATAATAATGCACTTCGGGCTCAACATGGCAGCTCCTTCCACACACAACTACTCTAGGTTCTGCGAGAAGTTCGAGACTGGCATCAACCTTTTCCGCAAGGCTTATCCCAATGCCAGCATTCTCGTGTTCAGCATGAGCAACAGAGATGCACGTTCTGCCAACGGCACATTCAAGACGATGGACGGAGTGGAAGCGCTGGTGGAGGCGCAGAGAGAGATGGCACGCAAGGAAGGCGTGGCATTTTGGAATCTCCAGCAAGGTATGGGCGGATCCGGCAGTATGGTGCAGCTGCAGAAAGAAGGCAAGGCAAATCGCGACTACACCCACATCAACTTCCGTGGTGGCGAACACATTGGCAAGATTTTCTATGATGTGCTGATGAACGGCAAAATGAACTTCGACCTGCGCAAGGGCTATGTGACCAAGGAACAGTTGAAAAAACAAGCAGAGAATAAGTCAGCACATGGCGGACAGCACAAGAAACATCCGAACTCATCCGACTCAATAAACAATAAATAAGGAATGTTTGATATCGACATAAACAAAGTGACAGAGCAGCTGCTCTACGACCCTTCACAGCCAATGATATTCAGCAGTGGAGTGTTTCTCTGGCTGTTCCTGGGCTTCATGCTAATCTACATGCTGCTCGAGCGCAAACTCACGGCTCGCCTTTTGTTCGTCGCTACCTTCTCCTATTATTTCTACTACAAGTCGAGCGGAATCTTCTTCTTCCTGCTTGCCGTAGTGACAATCAGTGACTTCCTGCTTGCCAAAGCAATATATAAAACCAAAAAAACAGACGGCGCTACGACTGAATACCGGAAGAACGGCAAAGGGCGTCTTTTCCTCATTCTGAGTCTTGTGGTCGACCTCGCGCTGCTGTCTTACTTCAAGTACACCAATTTCTTCGGTGAGATTTTTACAAGTCTGACAGGCGGGCATTTCACAGCCCTTGACATTTTCCTGCCCGTAGGAATCAGTTTCTTCACCTTCCAGTCACTCAGCTACACCATCGATGTGTACCGCGGAAACATAAAACCATTGGACAATCTGCTTGACTATGCCTTCTACGTCAGTTTCTTTCCTCAGTTGGTGGCAGGTCCGATCGTGCGAGCAAGCGACTTCATTCCGCAAATACGTAAGCCACTCTCCATCACTTCCGAGATGTTTGGAGCTGGAGTGTTCTTCGTTGTGGGCGGACTCTTCAAGAAAGCGATTATAAGCGACTACATAAGCATCAATTTCGTGGAGCGTGTGTTCGACCAGCCTACGCTTTACAGCGGATTTGAGAACCTCATGGCAGTCTACGGATATGCCCTGCAGATTTATTGCGACTTCTCCGGCTACAGCGACATGGCGATTGGTATCGCACTGCTGTTGGGTTTCAAGTTCCCAATGAACTTCAATGCGCCCTACAAGTCGAGAAGCATCACCGAATTTTGGCGAAGATGGCACATCAGCCTTTCTTCATGGTTGAAGGACTATCTCTACATCTCCATGGGAGGCAACCGCAAAGGCAAAATCCGCCAGTACATGAATCTTGTCATAACTATGTTACTAGGAGGTTTGTGGCACGGCGCCTCACTCAAATTCGTGCTTTGGGGCGGTATTCACGGACTGTTGCTGGTGGTCGACAAGGTGTGGAAGAATCTGTTTCCGCGTCTCTCACCCGTAAGGTCAAGGAAAGACACGCAAGGAAAACCCAACATTCTTGTTTCTACCATCGGATGGATAGTCACTTTCCATCTCGTGTGTCTGGCATGGATTTTCTTCCGTTGCGATTCACTCGACGAAGCCTTGGCGATGTTGACCCAGATCGCCACCCACTTCCAACCACAAATTGCAGTGCAGTGGGTTGAGGGCTATTGGTTCGTTGCCACACTGATGGCAATTGGCTTTGTGCTCCATTTCATTCCGCAGCGTGCGTCAGAGTGGACCAAGAGTCTTGTTACACGCATGCCTCTCGTCCTGCAAGCATTGCTGATTGTAGTAGTTATCTACATCGTCATACAGATTAAGTCCAGCGATGTTCAGCCCTTCATCTATTTCCAGTTCTAAGTGCCGGGCATAGGAGGAAATGAGTGAGAGTAGACTCAGCGTTTTACTTTTCTGACCCGAAAAAATTATTTCTCTGACCGGGGGAACAAAATAAAAAACGTCAACTGAACTGTTGACGTTTTCACTTGTTGGGATATCGGGACTCGAACCCAAAATAACAGGACCAGAATCTGTTGTGTTGCCAATTACACCATATCCCAATTGTCTGTGCGTCCGGCTGAAGACACCCTCTTCTTCCGTTTGCGACTGCAAAGTTATATCTTTTTATTGAACTGACAAAATTATCTCACGAAAAAAAGAGTTTTTTTTGAGTTTTGATGCTCTTGCGGCTTTCTTCGGACGATTAGACGTGACTTAAGTATGATTCCATGCATTCTTTGAAGTTCTCTTTAGCGCTTTGCTGCACACAAGTCACTACCTGCTTCGTAAGTTTCTCCATCCGGAAGAGGCTTCTCCATCCGCCTAAAATATTGCACCTCTATATTTTTATTTCAAACGAAATTCTATAACCTTGCAACGAAATAAAACACATGCAGTGTATGAAATATCCAATTGGCATCCAGAGCTTTGGGAATATCAGAGAGGCGGCTTTGTATATGTGGACAAGACAAACTTGGTGTATTCGCTGGCTAACGAAGGGAAGAGCGTTTCCTGAAATGTCCGCACAGGTTCGGCAAGTGTCTTCTCATCAGCGTACAGGGAAACTACTTCCTGGGCAAAAAGGCACAGCTGACGAAGATCCTCGGCAAATCGAGTGCGGTGTCAATGCAAAGCCCTATGCCGGCGACACGCAAACGCTGTATAAGATTGGTTACAACTCCTCGTCGGAGACAGGAACAGTCGAAGAATGGAAGTCACTCGAACGCAAATAATGAATTCCAACATTGTTTCATCACAACTCCAAGAAAAAACAAATGCCCCGGGCGATTCACCCGGGGCATTCTTCGTTTTTGTATTCCTAAATCAACACCTTACTTAACAAGGTATTTCTTTCCGTTGATGATGTTGATACCCTTCTGTGGAGCTGACAGCTTCTGACCTGCAATATTGTAGATTGCGCCGTTGCCTGCATCCTCAGTTGCGATATTCTGGATTGCTTCCGGCTCCTCCTTACCGAGGTAATAGAGCTTGAAGTTGTCGAAGATACACCAGTCATTACTGATGGTAGTTGCCTTGCGTATACCGATCTTCAGGTCCTTGCCGTCCTCAAGCATGATTGCAACTTCATTGTAATAGCTTTCTGGATTCTTGGCGAAGCGATAAGCTGCACCTGTCATTGAATTTGGATAGTAATATGTAGTACCAGCCTCAGTAACTTCAGCATCGAATGGATAGCCGTGAGCTACCACTGACTCAACCTCACCTGTCTCAGTATAAGTTGTGTCGTTGTAGTACTGCCAGATAGTGTCGTAAGATACGATTTCGTTTCCGTTCTCATCGTAGACGATGTTTCCGTCTTCGTCAACAAGTATGTCACCTTCTACTACGCTTCCTACCATTCTGTCGAATGAAGGCTCTGTGAACATCTCGCTTGCAATTGAAGTGATGTAAGATACGCGCTCTGCACCATTTGAGTTCATGTAGAGCTGTACGTTCTTGTTCTCCCAAAGGCTAGTGTCAGCAGCTGCAGCATACCACCAGTTGTAGTAAGCACCTTCTTCTGTGTTGCCGAGAATACCGTCACGATAGAGAGACTGAACAGTGAGCTTGTAGCATCCTTCTGGCAAAGCCAAGAGAGTCTGTGAATAGTCGAAGTTCGCGTTCCAACGCTCAGCGTTCTGGAGGTTATTGTCAACAACCAAGTTGCCTTCAGCATCGTCCCAACCTTCCTTGTTCTTAGAGAAATCTGGGTTGGTGAGAAGGACTGTAACGTCAACCGGAGCATCAGCAGTAGCCTTGTCCATTCCGAGACCGGCGAGGAGTTCAGCGTTCTTTGCCTTTATGCTTTCCTTGTAAACTGTTTCGAGTTCTACTGTGTAAGTAGCAATCTTCTCTTCAGTAACTTCAGCCTGCAGACCCTCGTTCTGAGAGTTGATGACTGTAGTGATTTCCGGATAGATGTCTGCATTCTCTGCAACCTTGCTACGGTAATCCATGTAAGTGTTGAGAGAGTTGTAAAGGGCTGTAGCAGCGCTTGCAGTCTCGTAAGTGTCGGTTTCGTTAGTACCGATTTCGTTCACAACATTGAACAAGTTCTCGTAGATTACGTATTCAGGAGTAGTGTCCTCATAGTTTGCCTGCTTAACGACGATGTCGTTCAAGAGGTTCCATGAGTTGATGTAGTTGTAAGCTGTGTTGATGTAGCTGTTTGCCTCGCTGATTGCATCGAGAGCGCTGAGATAAGCGTCGAATCCTTCAACTGGCATCTTGATAGCTGCAAGCATTTCATTTACCTTAGTGATATCGCCCGGGTATGCGAGTTTCTCAGCTACAGCAGCGTTTACTTCGTCGAGCTTTGTCTGAACCATTGCAGAGAAATTAGGATTGCTCCCATAATAGTAGAGGTGGAAACCTGTTGCTGCATAGAACCAGTCTGAACGTACACCGACTGTTGCAGTTCCGCCAGTTACCTGAATCATACCAGTCTGGAGAGTCTGCCAACCGCTACGGGTGTTGTTCCACCAACCGCTGTATTTCTTTGTGAACTGAGCTTTCTCCATCTTGTCGCCACAAGAGATGAATGCAAACTGACCTTCAGAGATGTCGTTGCCGGCATTTACATACATAGCACTCATTGAGTAGTATCCGTCAGGCAGACCAGTTACGTTCTGGTGTACACCGCCGAAACCAGTTACTACACTACCGCTCCACTGAGAGATACCGGTGTAACCCTGGATGAATACTGGGTTTGAAAGACTTCCCATCCATCCGCTTGTTACCTTCATGTCGCGGATCCATTCGTTGTTGACCTCAGAGTCGTAGAATGAAACCTTGTCAGAAAGGGCATAACGTCCATTCTCTTCGTCAGCCTTGGTACAGTTGACCTCCCAAGCCTTGTTGTCGCCGAACCATGCAGACTCGATGTCGTCAGCATACTTGTACTGCTGGCTTTCTTCGTCCCATGTTGGGTTGTATTCGTCATTACAGAACCAAGGAGTCTTGATAGCTGCAGAGAAATCGTAAACACCATTCTCGTCAGCGCCGGCTGATATCAGGTAAGTTACACGAGCCCCCAACAACTTGTCCTTTGCCTGTGAGTAGGCTGCAGGGTCTTCAATTGTCTGTGCTGCACCTTCATTACCGTCGTTAAGCACTGTCTGAGCGTTTTCGATGGCAGCCTTGAATTCATCAAGTGCAGAATAAGATGTAGTCTCAGAAAGAGTTGTCATTGAAGTGATGAGGCTCTTGATTGACTGTGCATCATTGTAGTAGGTGTTGTACTTGGAAATAATGTCGTTCACCTGAGCTGTTGCGTTGCGGATGCTCTCTACGTCTGAATCATCATAGTCGAGTTCCATCAAAGCATCGTCCAACAGAACACCGAGTGTACCGTAGCTCTTTCCGATTTCATCGCGCAGCTTCTCTGCAGAAGCCTGTGCATTGAACAGTTCTTGGTTTGCAACTTCAATCTCTACAGCATCGCCTGAGTTGCCTTCGTAGATAATCTGGAAGTTAGAGTAGAGCAACCATTCGCTACCGATGCATTCGCCTGGACGACGTACACCAAGCTTCACGTAACTGTCAGCCTTGACAATCACTTTGATTTCGTTCCAGAAAGCATCGTAGTCGAAATAAGCACGGGCACCAGACATACTGTTTGGAGCATAATAGACATACTCTATACCATCGGCATCAGTGTATGTGTACTTAGAGTCTGCGGTCCAGTCTTCAGCCTCATAGATTGGATGATCCGTCTCAACTGACCAGTTAGAGCAAATCTCCTTCTGACGGCTTGATTCAACCGTGTAGGCTGCAATGAACTCGTCGCCAGTGAGGGCGTCAACACTCATGCTGTCGACTGTGATAACGTCTGCATAAAGATAAGCGTAGCTTTTTTGTGCAGTTCCGTTGAAATAGAGTTTTGCTGCGGCATTCTGATCACCATAGCGGTGGAATGCCTGAGCGCGGAATGTGTAGACACCTGCGGGGAGGTAAACAAACTGATAGCGGTCGATGTCACTCACTTGGAAGTTCTCCCATTCGTTAGACGAATAGGCTGCACTGGTACCCTTCCAGTATTCACCGCTGTTGGTTGTGCCATCATAGTCGCCCCAATCAAGCTGGTCGGAGACATTGTCACCCTCACTCCAGCCAGATGTGTCGATCTGTGCGTTGATTGTCATGGTCGCAGCCGTGAACATCAACATTGAAAGTAATTTTTTCACCATAATTTTGTTTAATAATAAAGTTGAAATTATTTTTGTTGCAAAATTCTGGTCGCAAAGTAACAGCTTTTAGCTGAGCACA
>CAVHYP010000025.1:18622-35894 GCA_963640465.1 Bacteroidaceae bacterium
ATTTGCACCCTTGTTTTTGATATTTGCAGATTGGTTACAACGATTGAACTTTTGCAGTCATGTTACATTTGCATAAACAATTGTTGCGATTAAATCGTCCTCAAAAATTGGTTGTATCGGTGAAAACGTTTATCTTTGCAACATATTTACTATAAAAATAAGGAGTTCGCATGCAATACAGATTGTTTTTATTCATCTCCGCATTTGCTGTAGCGATGGCAGGCAAAGCACAGACATCAAGACTGTACACTACACAGAATGGATTGACCAGCAGTTCAATCTATTCAACATACATCGACTCAAACGGCATAGCTTGGGTGTCGGGAGTGGCTTCACTGGACATGTTCGACGGTGTGGAGTTCCACAACCAGCTTGTGGGACACAAGGACCTGTTGATAAACACAGTCCGCGCAGTCAAGGAGCGCAACAAAAACCAACTGTGGCTTGCAACAAGCAACGGGTTGATCCTGTTTGACACAAGAGACAACAGCATGAAACGCATTCCCATCATGGATGACGAAATAAAAGCCGGAGCCTCCATCAATAGCTTCATCGACTATGTGGAAAAAGGGTATCTCCTGATTTCCACCGACGGACAGGGAATGGTTGTCTTCAACGAGGAAACCTGCGAGACAGACAAAGGCAAGACTACCGAACTCAAGAAACTGTTCTACAACGGTTTCTGCCGATGCATATTCATAGACAAGCAGAAAAGACTGTGGGTAACCGACAACAACCACAAACTATACAACATAGACTTCAACTCAAAGAAGCTGCTGCCAGTCAGAATGACAGCAGAGGCTTCAGAAGCAACCGCAAAGAGCAACGTAGACGCAATAGTGCAGCTACGGAGATCCGGCAACATATTGTTCGGAACAAAGACCGGACTTCTGGTGTACGATTCAAAGGCACAAGTACTGAGAAAGCTCAACAGCCCATTTAATTCACCTGTGTCAACCATCATAGAGAGGAAAGATGGAACTGTACTGGTGGGAACAGACAGCCGGGGAATATGGCAGATGCATGCAGATGAGACATTGACACCTTATCACATATACAATCCGAATGTGAATCTGGACTTTGCCAAAGTAAGGTCATTCTCTGAAGATGCCGACGGAAATCTGTTGGTGGGAATATATCAGCGAGGTGTGCTTGTGTTGCCTAACCACTCCGACAACTTCATGTATTATGCCGTTTCACCGACCTCCAACAAGATGAATGCATCGTGCATCACGTCAATCACAGCTGACAAAGCAGGCAACTATTGGGTTGGTACTGACGGTGCCGGCGTTTTCATGTCAAAGGGATCAGATCTGAGCAATGCAGTGCCGGTAGGTGGACTGAAGTCACCGCTAGTGCAGAGCATCGTTGTCGACAAGCGCGGCACAGTGTGGATCGGATCATACGGAGGCGGAGTGCAATGCCGCACCGACGGAGATTTCGTGACACCCGACTGGCTGCAACAATTCGCGACTGAACCGATAATGGACTTGGCATACGACCAAAACCATGATGTGCTTTATATAGGAACAAACGGAAAGGGTGTGTTTATGGCAGATTTGAAGACGAACACCGTCACCACCATGTCATCAGTAACAACAATCAACGAATGGACTTACTGCCTTTGCAGCGACAATGACGGTGACTTGTGGATTGGTACGGCTCAAGGAATATTCCAGTACAAATACGAATCAAGACAGTTGACGGAAATAGCGTTCGACCGTTCAAACGTGCTTGTGGCAAGATGTATCGTCAAGGACGAACAATCACTGCTCATCGGCACCAGTTCCGGACTTGTCATCTACAACCTGAAAACATCAGAATCGCAGATGCTTCTGCAGGACAAGGCAATCATGTCAATCGAAACCAATACCACTGCCATCTGGCTTTCAACCAGCCAGGAAATTATCTGCATCGACAAGAACTCACTCACACCGCACATCTACACATCGTTCGGTGGATTCTTCATTGGAGAGTTTCATGGCAATTCGCACTACCAGTCAGAGACAGGCACCATCTACTTCGGGTCAGACAACGGTATAATCGGTTTCAATTCATCCAAGATAAGCCGTCACAAAGACTTCAAACGTCCGATACTGCTCACGAGCCTCAAAGTCAACGGACAATCCATTTCATACAATCCCGAGGAGAATGACAATGTGCTAGACCAGAACATTCTTTCAGCAACAAAGATTGAGCTCGCATCCAACCATAATTCTCTGGAAATCAAGTTCTCCGCGCCCGACTATTCTGCACCGAACCGCATCCTATACAAATATATGCTTGAAGGACACGACCAGACATGGCACAGTAGCCAGACAGGAGGCGGAGTCTACTACTCAATGCTCAGTCCAGGACATTACACACTGCACGTCAAGGCATACAGCGAGAATGATGAACAGAACGGCATTGAGAAAGACATAGAAGTGGTTGTGGCATATCCATGGTATGCTTCATGGTGGGCATGGCTGTTTTACATTGCCATAATCATCGGCATTGGACATTACCTTTACAGGACATACAAAGGCCGCAGAAGACAGCACAGACTGCTGAATATAGCTAGGCAGAACGAACAGCTCAAGGAAGCAAAGCTCCGTATGTTTACAAGCATAGCACACGAGCTACGTTCACCTTTGACCATGGTTCTCTCACCTCTGCGTCAGTTGATGAGCATGACTCCAGAAGGAGCTGATGGTGACAAGAACTTGAGTTTGTACCGGATTATGGAAAGAAACTGCGAACGTCTTCTGAATATTGTGCAGCAGATAACTGACATCCGCAAGATTGACAACGGACAGTTCCGCCTGCATTTCTCCGAGACGGATTTTCAGCAATATTCAGACAATATTTTCCAGTCGTTTGCCGGCTATGCCACAATCAAACGAATCACCTTCACCATTGAACATGCCAACCAGCACGTAATGATTTGGATTGACAAGACCCACTTCGAGAAGATTCTGTCGAATATCCTGTCGAATGCATTCAAGTTCACGCCAGAGGAAGGACGCATAATGGTACGCACGAAATGTATATTGAAAGATGCCAAGGACTGGTTTGAAATACGCGTGTACAACAGCGGATCGAACATCAGCGCCAAGGACATGCCATATATCTTCGAGCGTTTCTATCAGGCAGGCAACAACGCATCAAGCAATGTAGGGTCAGGCATAGGACTGAACCTCGTGACCGAACTTGTAACGCTACACCACGGACATATCAGTGTGCGCAACATCGACCCTGACGGAGTAGAATTCATCATGGAATTCCCATTAGGCAACAGCCATCTGAAAGAAGAGGAAATTCTGTCGGAAGCGGAAGAAACAACCAACGGCAACGCTGCAGCAGAGGCAATGAACGACCCATTCTCCGATCTCGACGAACCGGAACCGGAAACTGGCAACACAGAGAAGAAGAAACTCACGGTGTTGATTGTGGACGATGACCAAGGTCTTTGCCAGTATATCAAGGACCAGTTGCAGGAAACCTACAATGTCATGACATGCAACGGAGGCAATCCCGCATGGCAAATGATACTGACCCAACGCCCAGATGCAGTTGTGACCGACATACGCATGCCAGATGGTGACGGTATTGAACTGTGTAAGCGTATCAAGTCCAACCCTGAGACCAACAATCTGCCGATAATCATGCTTACGAGTGAGAACAGCGACAGAGCGCAAATCAACAGTCTGAACCTTGATGTCGACCATTTCCTCACCAAACCATTCAACCTATTGATGCTGAAGAGCGCCATAGCCCAGGGAATAAGAGTACGTGAGAGAATTATCGGAAGCATACGCCGTACGGAAGTGGGATATGACTATACATCGACAAAGATTGACAGTGCGGACGACAAACTCTTCAGCCGCATCAATGAATCACTGAAGAAACATCTTGACGACTCAAACTTCGGAGTGAGCGAACTGGCAAGCGATGCAGGAATCAGCCGCGTGCATCTGAACCGTAAGATGAAGGAACGCTATGGAATATCTCCAAATGCATTCATACGGTCTTACCGACTCAAGCAGGCTGCCTATCTGCTCGTGAACAATAATGTGAATGTGTCAGAGGTGGCATATAGAGTAGGATTCTCCTCCCACTCTCATTTCAGCAATACGTTCCATGAATACTTCGGCATGACACCAAAAGAATTCATTGCCTATTACTCCGAGAACCTGAATGACGAAGCCCTGCAAAAGCTCTTTGAGCAATGAGAGTCAGACTTCCCTCTTCAGTGCTTTCCTACGCTCAAACTGTGCCAGTTTATGTTCAACATAATCTGCACTCGCTTTTGCATCCCATCCGCGCAGTTCAGCATAACGCATCACGATTGTACGCAACAATGGACGTACATGAGTGAGGCGTATCATGCTGTCAAGACATTGTTTGGTGGACGGATGCTTGCAGAAATGTGAGCGGTTGATATCGATTGTCGTTATGTGAAAGACTGCCGAATCGTGAAAAGTCCTTGAGTCGTTGGATCCATCAGAATCTTTCCTGTACAAATCCTTCCTACCAAAGTCTTTCTTGTCCGAATCTTTGTTTTCAGAGTCTTTTCTATATAGAAAATTGCTCAGGTTCATATCGCCATGAATGAATCCTTTCTCATTCATGTCAACGATGAAACGGACTATGGCATCTATCAAATCATCATGACCCACATAATCTTCACGGAGAAAGCGTGCATCTGGGTCTCCACAGAAAGCCGAAACAAAGTAACCATAATAGAAGAGTCCATGCCGATATGTCTCAACGCAGGCAATCGGGTCAGGAGTGCTTATGTCCAGTTCTGCAAGCCGCAGAGCAAACAAATAGGCACGTTTGGCTTTACTGGGACGGATGAACGTGTAGTCAATCCTCTGATGCAACATTGGCACCTTGAATCTCTTGACGACAAGTGTTTGTCCATTCATGTCAAACAGACGGACTTGATTACGCGAATCGTAAATCAATTTTCCCGTCCTCTCGAATTGGAAAGGAATTGAACGAACGAATTCATCGTACATCTGATACTTTGGGTTTATGATGAATGAATTATGCATAGAGTCTTTGCTTGTTGTTCTTTGTTGCTTGTTTTTGCTCCTTATTATTGTTGTCTCCTGTTGTTTTTAGCTTCCTGCTACTCTTAACATCCTGTTGTTCTCAGTTTTTTGTTATCCCTTGATCTTTGTTGTTAGTATCCAACGAATCCGACCTGGCATGCCGCCATAAATTTACATGTCGTCTTCAACGGTGCAAAGTTGGTCATTTTTTTTCAGTTGATGAAATGTTTGCACTGCTTTTTATCGTTCATCCCGTATTACAAGTACATATGTTCACGGAGCAACGGACATCGATGCTTACAAACGAGCCAAAACCATAGTATTGTATTTAGCCCCATACGCTCAACGGGCGATGAAACCAACGGAATATTTTCAGGGCTAGCCTGAACAAAAATGCGGAGGCAACTTTCGCTGTCTCCGCATATCTTATCATTGATAACTAAGGTTTGCTCTATAAATTTCGTAGAACCTGCCAAAAGTCCAACCATCATTTATTTCACGCTCCACTCGAAAACACCGCAAGACTTGTCTTCTGGCTGAACAAGCTCGAGCTTAACGCCTGAAGTCTTGACTGGATCGAATGTCACTGTGCAAGCCACACCCTTATCGGTTGGATAGCTTGATGGGTTCTTCACCTCAACCCAGTTACCTGAAGCATCCTTGTAATAAAGTTTCCATGAATCAGGGACCTTACATCCTTGCCAAGGCTGGTCGTCGTACCAGTAAACGGTAGAAGTAGAGATTTCTGTCGGTTCCTTAAATTCATACGCAAGCCACTCTGTAGAGTTGGTCTTTGGCCACCAGTGAGTGTAAGGTATGCTGCGGTCGTTGCCGTCAGCAGGAACCAAACGGTCGTTGATTGCCGATATTGAAGGAATGCGTGATGAAGTGGTTACCTTTGACTGTGATGCGATTGATGGAGGGAGAGCAGGACTTGTGGCGCTCAAATCGTATGGAAGCCAAACTGCCATATTTCCATTGCCACGGTGTGCCCATGCATAGTAAGGAATGAGAGTCAGTTTCTCGTCCTTTGTAGTCAGTTTGCCTTCTTCGTTGAAGCTCAAAGTCTGTGCACCTGTAATCAATGTCTGCACCTTTGTGTTGGCAATCTCTGCAGTACCCATTGTAAACTTAGGATCCTGGTTGAGAAGAACGCTGAGGACATCGCAGTCATTGTCGGGCCATTCTGCGCAGTAAACCAGCGGTCCGCGCTCGATGGCTGCACGTCCCTTGTCGGCTGCCACTTTACCATTAGCCTTTACAAGACGTGTATCCATATCGAAATGAACACCTACCTTGTCGCCAGCCTTCCACTTACGGTCGATAACGAAGTAACCGTCCTTGAGTTCGCTTGTTACGTCCTGGCCATTAATCTTGACACTGTACTTGAGGTTCTTGCCGTCAGCATAGTGATAGAGATCGCTTGGCACAACTTGTCCGCGTACCCATCCTGGGATACGGATCTTAAGTGCAAACTTGCCACTTGCCTTCTTCATTGTCATTGCGATGTCGCCGTCCCAAGGATAGTTGGTTGACTGCTGCAGAACGACAGCCTTGCCTCCAACCTTCACCTTAGTTTCGTTGCTTGCGAACAAGTTCACGTAGAGTGAATTATCCTTTACAGCATAGATATACTGAGGGATAGAAGGAATGAAACGGGCTGCATTGGATGGACAGCAAGCACATCCGAACCAATCCTGGCGCTGGTGCTGACCCATTGACTGGAGCGGGTTTGGATAGAAGAATTTACCACCATCGATGGAAATGCCGCTTATCACACCATTGTAGAGTGAACGCTCAAGTGCATCGTAGTACTTGCTCTCTCCGTGAAGAAGGAAGAGTCGGTAGTTCAGATAAACCTGTGCAATGGCTGCACAAGTCTCGCAATATGCACTCATGTTAGGAAGTTCATAGTTATCACCGAATGCCTCGCCTGAAGAAGTTGCTCCCACACCTCCTGTGAGATAATATTTCTTGCCTACGATATTGTCCCAAATACGGTCGATGGCATGGATGTAAGAAGTGTCGCCTGTGAGGGCTGCTACATCTGCCATACCGGCATACATATATCCGGCACGTACTGCGTGTCCTACTGCTTCATCTTGCTCAAGCACTGGTTTGTGGCTCTGTGCATATTCGTCAATCTTATGGTTGTAACCGTCCTTGTCTTTGTACATGCCACCGTAACCACGCTTCCATGACGAATCAATCTTGCCACGCTGGTCGAGGAAGTATTTTGCTTCTTCCAGGTATCTCTTGTCGCCAGTAGCAGTATAGAGCTTTGCAAGTCCCATCTCTGCAATTTGGTGTCCTGGAGTGACGTGAGCCTGACCTGCGTTCGGTCCTACTTCCTTAATCACGCAATCAGCGTATTTCTTTGCAATGTTGAGAAGTGTCTTCTTGCCGGTGGCATTATAGTGAGCCACAGCTGCTTCACACAAGTGACCGAGGTTGTAGAACTCATGCGAGAGGTCTTCAACGAGTTCCCAACGCTTTGTTCCTGCCCAGTTGTGTGGATGTTCCGGATTCTGTGTACGGGCAGTGTAGAGGTAACCGTCTGGTTCCTGTGCTGACTGAATGATAGCGATAACGCTGTCGCAGTACTTGTCAACTGGAGTTCCGTTGATCAATGCATTTGGATAAGTCTGCATCAGATAGGCTGCACCTTCGAGAGTTTTGTATGGGTCGGTGTCATCGAATGAATAACCCATTGTTACCTTGAAGTTCTTGCCTGTCTTGATGTGTTCCGCTGCCTGCTCGAAATTCTTGTAGCGACCTGTTTCTTCACTCTTGCGGAATGCAAGTGGAATGGTAACATCCTTGCTTGCCTGCAGACGTTGTCCCCAGAAAGTATTAGGTGTTACCTTGACAGCAGTGAAAGGAACCGGAGTGATCGGATAGCCCGATTTGTCACTCTGAGCACTAATACTTCCTATACTGCATGCTGCCAATAAAGAGAAAGTGATTAATTTCTTCATAATTGATAAATAAAAAATTAGTAATAATATAATTAGATTCTTTTGAGCGTAAATAGTTTAATGAGCCTCCAGCCAATTTTCGCCCCATCCACAGTCGGCAATAAGCGGAACCTTCATCGTGAATGCATTTTGCATCTCTTCGATTACGAGTTTCTGTATTGCCTCCTTCTCGTCGGGATAGACATTGAAGTTCAGCTCGTCGTGTACCTGCAGAATCATTTGTGAGCGGAGATGTTCACGCTGCATTCTCTGATGCACACGTATCATTGCCACCTTCATTATGTCGGCTGCAGTTCCCTGAATCGGAGCGTTTATGGCGTTTCTCTCGGCATATCCCCTGACTGTAGCATTATGGCTGTTAATGTCGGGCAGATAGCAACGTCTGCCAAACAGAGTTTCTGTATATCCACGGTCACGAGCCATGTCGATGGACTTGTTCATGTATTCCTTCACCTTGGGATAGGTCTCGAAATAGCCGTCTATCAGAGTCTTTGCCTCAGCACGGCTAACCTGCATACGTTCAGCCAATCCGAAAGTGGTTATTCCGTATATGATTCCGAAGTTAGCTGTCTTTGCTTTCCGGCGCTCGTCGCTTGTGATTTCATCGATTGGTTTCTTGAATATCTTGGAGGCAGTTGCCGCATGGATGTCGTGCCCTGCATTGAATGCCTCAATCATATTCTCGTCACCACTCAAGTGTGCCATTATGCGAAGCTCAATCTGAGAATAGTCTGCGGAGAAGAACTCACAGTCTTCATCCGGAATAAACGCCTTGCGCACTTCCTTACCGTTCTCGTCGCGTATCGGGATGTTCTGAAGGTTCGGGTTGCTCGAACTGAGTCTGCCCGTAGCAGTCACTGCCTGGTTGTACGAGGTGTGTATATGACCTGTCCTTGGGTTTATCAGTTGCGGCAACGAATCGATATATGTGGAGAGCAGTTTCTTGTAACCTCTATAGTCCAGTATTTTCCCTACAATTGGATTCTTGCCTTTAAGGCTTTGAAGCACTTCTTCAGAGGTAACGTACTGGCCTGTCTTCGTTTTCTTTGCTTTGTCTGCAATCTTCAGTCTGTCGAACAATATCTCGCCAACCTGGCGTGGCGAAGAGATATTGAATTCCACACCAGCTATTTCATATATCTGGTGCACCAAATCCTCCATCCGTCTTGAGAATTCCCTGGAAGTATCTGCCAGCGAACCGGTGTCAATCCTCACTCCGTTCAGTTCCATCTGTGCTAGGACAGGAACGAGTGGCATTTCCACGGTCCGGAAAAGGTCGAGAAGCCCTTCCTTTATCAGTTCTTTCTCAAGTACATTCTTCAGTTTCAATGTAATGTCGGCATCTTCAGCAGCATAGTCGCAAACTTCTTCGGGTGCAACATCACGCATGGACTTTTGGTCACGACCCTTGGATCCGATCAATTCAGTTATGTGAATGGTCTGATAGTGAAGGTACACTTCTGCCATATAGTCCATGTTGTGCTTCATCTCTGGCTTCAGCACATAATGTGCCAACATAGTGTCGAACATCTGTCCTTTCACATGGATTCCGTAGTTGGCAAGCACGATGATATCGTATTTCAGGTTTTGTCCGACCTTGAGCGTGGATTCATCTTCATACACGGCCCTGAACTGTTCGAGAAGTTCCTGAGCCTTTGATCTGTCCGCTGGAACCGGCACATAATATGACTCGCCCTCTTTCATTGCGAAACTGAGTCCTACCAGTTCTGCCTGCATCGGTTCAACGCTTGTCGATTCAGTGTCAAGACAGAAAATCGTCGATGACTCGATTTCATCGATAAGCTGACGTATGGCTTCGGGTGTATTGACAAGTTTGTATGTATGGGGCACGTCTTTGTATGTGGCAAACGACGGGGTGTCGAACAGTGAAGGGGAATCAGACAATGAAGAAGCCGGAGCATCAAACAACGAAGGTCCCGATGTACTTGTTTTTTTATCCTCCTGCACCTGTACACTGCTGAACAAGTCGGGCAGAGCATTTGGCACGCTGATTGTCTTGCCGGCAGATGGCGACGAATTGATAATACGCTGCAGAAGCGTTCTGAATTCCAATTCCTCATAAAGAGGTTTCAGCTTGTCGATGTCAATCGGTTTCCTGCTCAAGAGGTCCAAGTCCAATTGTATCGGTACATCGGTCTTGATGGTTACAAGCAATTTGGAGAAGCGTATGCCATCGGCGTTGCCCTCCACTTTTGTCTTGATGCTTCCCTTCAATCCATCGGTGCGTTCCAGCAGTTGGTCGATTCCACCGAACTGTCCAATCAGTTTTACTGCCGTTTTCTCGCCAACTCCAGGACAACCCGGGACATTGTCGGCAGCGTCTCCCATAAGTCCGAGAAGGTCAATCACCTGCAAAGGTGACTGAATGCCATACTTTGCGCATACTTCCTCAGGCCCGAGAACATCGAAACCGACATTGCCATGCTGTGGACGACAAATCTTGACATTGTCTTTCACAAGCTGTGCATAGTCCTTGTCGGGTGTCACCATATAGGTCATGATGTCACCGCGTTGTGATGCAAGTTCAGAAAGAGTTCCTATCACGTCGTCAGCCTCGTATCCTGGCACTTCGAATATCGGGATGTTGTATGCTTCAAGTATTTGCTTTATATAAGGTATAGAGAGTCGGATGTCCTCCGGTGTTTCCTGTCGCTGTGCCTTGTATTCGGGGAAAATCTCGTTGCGGAACGTACCGCCCTTGGGGTCGAACGCAACTCCGATGAAATCGGGATTTTCCTTTCTCAGAACTTCATCAAGGGAATTGACGAATCCCATGATGGCAGACGTGTTCATGCGCTTGCTGTTTATTCTCGGAGCACGAATCAGGGCATAGTATGCTCTATAGATCAAAGCATACGCGTCAAGCAGAAACAGTTTTTTCATTTCAGTCATTGGACATTCAACTCTCTGTACCGTCGTTTCATTGATTATTCAGGCTGCTTGCCGATGTATGCAAGAATACCGCCGTCTACGTAGAGGATGTGTCCGTTCACTGCATCTGATGCATGTGAAGCAAGGAACACTGCCGGACCGCCCAATTCAGATGGGTCCAACCAGCGGCCTGCCGGAGTCTTTGCACAGATGAACTTGTCGAACGGATGACGGCTGCCGTCGGACTGAATCTCACGAAGAGGTGCAGTCTGTGGAGTTGCGATGTAACCCGGGCCGATGCCGTTGCACTGGATGTTGTAGGCTCCGTATTCAGAGCAGATATTGCGTGTCAGCATTTTCAGTCCGCCCTTTGCTGCTGCGTATGCACTTACTGTCTCACGTCCCAGTTCTGACATCATTGAACAGATGTTGATGATCTTGCCTTCGTTGCGCTCCATCATCTCTGGCAGAACTGCAGACGAAACGATGTATGGTGCTACGAGGTCGACGTCAATCACCTGTTGGAACTCTGCGCGCTTCATCTCGTGCATCGGAATGCGCTTGATGATTCCGGCGTTGTTTACGAGGATGTCAATCTGTCCCACTTCTTCGTGGATGGTCTTCACGAGTTTGGCCACAGCCACTTCATCGGTGACGTCGCACACATAGCCATGCACGTTTGTGATGCCAGCTTCCTTGTAGTTGTTCATGCCACGTTCGAGAGCTGCCTCGTTTATGTCATTGAATATGATGTTCTTTACTCCTGCAGCAACGAATGCTTTTGCAATATTGAAACCGATTCCGTAAGATGCACCTGTAATCCATGCATTCTTACCTTCAAGCGAAAATAAATTCATGTTATCTTGTTGTTTTGTTGTTGGTTATTTCAAATCTGTAATCTCAAAGAAATCCTGGTCTCCGTAGTCCTGGTTCTCGCCTCCCATTCCCCAGATGAATGTGTAGTTGTGGGTGGCTGCGGCTGCATGGATTGACCATTCAGGACTGAGCACTGCCTGTTCGCCCTGCATCCATATGTGGCGGGTTTCGCTGGGTTCTCCCATGAAATGGCACACTGCCTGGCCTTTGGGCACTTCGAAATAGAAGTAAGCCTCCATACGGCGGCTGTGGATGTGTGCTGGCATGGTATTCCACACACTGCCCGGCTTCAACTCTGTCATTCCCATCTGGAGCTGACAGCTGTCGAGTGTCTTCTGCACAATCATTCGGTTGATGACACGGTCGTTGCTCTCCTCCAGCGATCCGAGTGCAAGAATATCGGCATCAACCTTGGTCACTTTCTTGCATGGATATTCTTTGTGGGCTGTGGTTGAGTTGATGTAGAACTTGGCGGGGTTGTTGGCGTCGTTTGATGCAAATATCACATCGCGCTCACCGCGCCCGATGTAAAGAGCCTCTTTGTAGTCCAAATCATAGCTCTCTTCGCCAACCTTCACGGTTCCCGGTCCTCCGACATTGAAAATGCCGATTTCACGACGGGTCGTAAAGTGTGGGGCTTTCAATGGATCGATTGCTTCAAGCAACAACTCCTCTTTGACTGGCATTGCACCTCCTACAACCATGCGGTCGTACATGGAGTATACAAGGTTTACTTCATCCTCAGCGAATACCTTTTCGATGAGGAAGTCACGACGAAGACGCTTTGTGTCATAACTTTTTGCGTCTTCTGGATGTGCCGCATAACGGACTTCGTAGTTAGTTTTCATATCTTATATGTTTCAATCGAGCATACTTTCTGCAAAGATAGCTCTTATTTTTGAATTAAAGGTACATTTGCAAATATAAAACTGAAAATTATTTGCTAATTTTGCCACCAAAGAACCAGTACTACAATACTAATGTTTTATTGACATGAAATGTTTTAACCGGCTATTCAGTCTGTTTTTACTGTTTGCAGTTTTCACAAACAGCTCCAATGCACAGACTTCCGACCCTTACATTTACATATGCGAAGGCGCGACCTACACTGCCATAAAAGTGGCACCTGAAGAGTTGGTCTTTTCCGACGACCGAACCTCGTTCTCCATCAATGGCTATTCCTTCAACATCAGCGAAATCGACAGCATCAGTTTTGAGAAACCTTCAAACCTTGTTGCCGATACTGGCACAACCGTCATCGAGGGCGACACCATCTATATCGTGTACACCGATGAAGGTGCACAGGTGAAAGTCCCCAGCCAGTTTGCAAGTGACGTCACTGCCGTCATCGATGGCAGCAATGTGGCTCTCACCTCCACTGCCAGCGGCACAGAAATCATCTATTCACTTTCCGGACACTCGTCTGCAGGATCGTTCACATTCAACGGCTCCTACAAAGCCACATTCGTGCTGAACGGACTTGACCTCACAAGCACGTCGGGCGCAGCCATCGACATCGAGTGCGGCAAGCGCATTGCAATGGAACTGGCAGAAGGCACCGACAACTATCTGACTGATGCCAGCAATGGAGGACAGAAAGCCTGCCTCTACACCAAAGGACACCTGGAATTCTCCAAGGGTGGCAGTCTCACAATCAAGGGCAACACCAAGCACGCAATAGCTTCAAAAGAATATTGTCTGGTGAAGAAGACCATAGGCAGCATCACCATCACCGGGGCAGTCAGTGACGGCATTCATGCCGGGCAATACTTCAAGATGAACGGTGGCACAGTCAAGATCTCCAGCACAGGAGGCGACGGAATACAAGCTGAATGTACCGACGATTCCACCGATACCGACAACGGACAATTAATGATTACAGGCGGCACACTCGACATCACCACAACTGGAGATGCAGCGAAAGCCCTGAAGTGCGACTCACTGCTCACAGTTTCCGGTGGCACACTGACACTGACGCTCAGCGGCAACAAGACAGTGGAGGGCGAAGATGCCTCATATTCAAGCGGGATGAAGACTGACGGCGATATTTCCATCACCGGTGGCACAATCACAATCAACAACTCCGCCGATGGCGGCAAAGGCATTTCCGCCGATGGAAACGTGATCATTGCCGACGGAGAAATCACCATCACATCCACCAGTGCAGGTGGCACATACGAAGCTAACGAGACTGAGGGCAAGGAAACCGACAACACCGAGTCGTTCATCGTCTACGTCCACGTGCCCACCAACGGCTCGTCCCAAGGCGGCGGACACGGCAGCTTTGGCGGATGGGGACAGCAGACCACCACACCCTACTGGAGCAATGTCTACCTCTACAAGAGCGACGGAACCAAGGTTGCGACTCTCACCAAAAGCGTGAATGTAAGCAGTTCGACAGGGTCCACACCCCTCTTTTATTATTATGACTTTGGAGAAGCAGCGGACGGAACCTACTATTTCGCAAGCGACAACTACACCAGCAGTTCGCGCCGACCAGGAGGCAGCTCCACCAGCTATGCCATCAAATCGGGCACATTCAGTGCGCCCACAGGCACCGACAGCTACTATTCAATCTCTGAGTTCTACTCCACCAGTGGTTCTACCATGACATTCTCCCTGAGCAATGTCACTACAACCTACAGCGGCGGTACAAAGACCTCAGGTTCAAGCACCGGAACCGTTTATGCAGCAGCAGGAATCAAGTCCGACGGCAACGTGTCGGTTTCCGGAGGAACCGTTGAAATCAACCATTTCGGATCAATGAGTAAGGGAATCAACTGCAACAAGACCGTGACCATTTCGGGAGGCGAACTCACCTTCGAGACCAAAGGTACATCGCAAATCTACAACAGCGATGCCAAATACTGCACAGCGATAAAATCGAACGACTTTGTGCAGACAGCAGGCACCATCACCGTCACTGCCACGGGATTGGCTTCACGCGGCATCTCTGTAGATAACGACATGAACATCTCCGGCGGCACCAACACCATCACCTGCAGCGGTGCAGGCGGCACGATTTCATCCAGCGACACCTATGCATCGCGCGCTTATGCCATCGACCGAAACCTCAGCATTACGGGAGGCAACCACACTCTGAAAGCCACAGGAACAGGCGGCAAAGGCATACGCGTAGGCGGAACAGCCGTATTCGGATCAAAGGGCAGCGACGGACCCACGATGAACGTCACTACCACCGGTTCTTATGTCACCACATCCGGCGGTGGAATGGGCATGGATTCAGGCGGCAGCGGATCGGCAAAGGCAATCAAAGTCACTGGCGCAGCAACCATCAACAGCGGCGACTACAAGATTTACACATCCACCAATGGGTCCGAAGGAATCGAGAGCAAGACCTCACTGACAGTCAACGGCGGCGACATCTACATCAAGGCATACGACGACTGTATCAACAGTTCGGCACAAATCACATTCAACGGCGGACGTACATACTGCTACAGCACGAAAAACGATGCGATCGATTCGAACTACGGACGCAGCGGAGCCATCACATGCAACGATGGTGTTGTCATCGCCCTCAGTGCGGCAGGAGCGCCCGAGGAAGGCATTGATGCCGACAACAACTCTTACCTCACCATGAACGGCGGCTATGTGTTCAGCGCCGGAGCCAACCAAGGCGGCGGTGGCGGTTGGGGCAGTTCGTCAGGACTTGGCAGCGCCTCACAGGCATATTGCCTTCTTACCTCCAGCGTTTCCTATTCCACAGGACGCTACTACACCATTGCCAATTCATCGGGCACCAACATCTTCACATTCACCGTCCCAGCATCCCTGAGCAGTTCATTGTCGCTCATCAGTGCGCCGACGATGGCTTCAGGCACTTCGTACACCATAAAGTACAACACCACAGCACCGACCGATGCAACCAGCGAGTTCAACGGCTTCTACTTTGGCAGTTCAGCCGTAGGAACAAACAGCGTCACCAGCTTCACTGCAACGAAATAACAAGGGCGCAACATTTACAGTTAAGTTGCTATTAAATGGAAGCCAACTGTCGTACAGACCGCTGGCTTCCATTGTTTTTCCACGTATGATACCAGCCTAAGCCAACTGCATCACACATTGTGCGCAATATTTCCTTATAGAGAGAAGCCAACTGTACGATATTTCCACATCAAAAGCCAACAGTAGGGGCCTTGCCAATCACAAATCTTAATATTTCACCTATCTTCCTATAGTGCAGCGCATTACGGATGTTAAGGGAATAAAAACAAGGCCACAAGCGAGCATAAAATCTCAGTTTGGAAGCGTTCCAAGCCCTCAAAACAGCCTATTACCAGTGCTTGAGACGCACTTTCCGGGGGTCTAGCCCTTGCTTTCCGGGGGCTTTAACACTTTTCATCTTGGCTCGTCCTCCATGATTTTCGCCTCGAAGAATAGAGAAATTAGGGGGCAAATGCTGGTTGAACTGTGATATTCACATCTTGACATCACCCGAAATCAGTCTCAATCGGCATCAAGAGACGGGCAGATGAGAAAATGTTAAATTCGGGAGATCTTCGTACTTCGCAGTAAGGGAGACAAGCCCCGTAAATCAGCCTGTTTTACCTTCCTAGTCAGAGAAAAAAAATGGTCGTGAATTCAACAAGCAAGTGCAAAATTACAAAATATTTTCGTAAAAGCACTCACTTGGTGTTCTAAAATTTAATCTTTCCCTTGGACGGGTGTTAATCTTCTTCATATAGCATGTTACTTTTTGATGACTCACTGCGGAAAACTCCGAGGATTTTGGGATGTATTGCCTGATTAGTCCATTTACGTTCTCTACTGCCCCCTTCTGCCACGACGAGTATGGGTCTGCGAAGTATATTTTGGTACCAATACTTTTGCTTATCATTTCATGGCATGCAAACTCTGTCCCATTGTCTGTCGTTATAGTCTTTACATAGTCCTTGTATGGTTTCAAGAGGTGTATGACAGTACGAGCCAGATCTTTAGGACGCTTGCCACCATTGAGTTTTCTCATAAGCAGCAGTCCTGTGCTACGTTCCACTAAGGTGACAATGGCACCATGGTTTCCCTTGCCAACGATGGTATCCATCTCCCAATCGCCAAAGCGTGTGCCGTTAGCTTCTTCTGGTCTTTCCGAAATGCTAGTCCTGTTTGGAATAGTATTGCGCTTTGCGCCACCAACAGGTCTTGCTCTGTGTTTCAGACGATGCCTACAGTTTTTGTAGAGGTCTCCGCCTAACTTCTTGTCTTTGCGTATTATGCGATAAATAGTCTCGTGCGAGATGTGCTTGCCATCGTTAGCGAGCCAACCAGAAATCTGCTTGGGGGACCATTGCTCTGTAGTAAGCTTCACCTTGACTTCGTTCACGATAGGCTCTTTGATGCGATGGTTGCCAGGCTTACGCCGTTTTTTGTACGTTGCATTCGCTTGCGCCGTCTCCCAGTTGTAACGGCCATTCTTTCCACTATTGCGTCTCAACTCGCGAGAAATAGTGGAAATACTCACAT
>CAVHYP010000026.1:0-24657 GCA_963640465.1 Bacteroidaceae bacterium
AAACCTACACGGGTGTTGGGTTGATAAGCGGTAAGGGTAACAGTTTCCTTTACACCCGATGACTTGTCTGTTAGTTTGTCTTCACTTGAGCATGCTGTTGCCAATGCAGCAACGGCAAGAACTGCAGCAGAGTGCAGTATGTACTTTGTACTATTCATTTGTCTTCGTTTTTTTCTTTGTTTTTTGAATCGGTTACTTGTCTACTCTTCGTTCTCATCGAGACCATCCCAACTGGCTTTCTCGATTTGTTTCGCCTTAACGCTACTGTCTGTAAGAACTGTGTTCGTGAGATCGAGTTTCATGACATCCATTGAAGGTGTCACATAGAACTTGTTTTTCTTCATACTGATTGATAATTACATTTTCCTTTTGCCGTTAGTCCCCAATCGCGGCAGTTAATAACTCTTTGGAAATGAAAACGTGGGACCTTACCTGTTGTCCGTCCCACACATCGAGGCTCTCGCATTGCCTTATCCTGTTGAACAGACAACGTCAGAGCCCACGCCGATATGAAGAATCAATGCCATATAGAGTACACTCACCTTACATTGATATCCAGAGGATATAATGCAGGCTTGCACAAAACTATATGGGTAGATAAATCACACCCGGAGCATCTACCGTTGCTAAGTTCATGACAGGACATTTGAAACTTTGCGAGATTCGATGTGTCAAGAACAGAGCGTCAAGTAAACGCCTTCATTATGTTAAGCCTCGTTACCCACCCATCTCCTTGTCGTGGAGTTTATGCTCCACTAAAGGCTCGGCGTGAACTGAGGCTTGGACTGTTTGTTTGTCCTAGGAACGGGGTGTTGAACCCGAACTGATGGACTTGCTCGCAATCCGATTGCAAATATACAAACTTTTTTATCGACGCAGTGCTTGCGAGGAAGAATTTTTGAAAAATTGTTGCATGTGGCATGGAAATGGTAGTAAG
The DNA here is from genome assembly GCA_963640465.1 of Bacteroidaceae bacterium. Lineage (GTDB taxonomy): Bacteria > Bacteroidota > Bacteroidia > Bacteroidales > Bacteroidaceae > Colivivens. Next base: position 938 of record CAVHYP010000026.1, read on the forward strand.
CAAAGGGTGTTTTGTGTCGACAGATGGTAGGAGACAACTTTCTCTGAAAGCGTTCGGCGATAACGCTCGAGCGACAGCTCGCTATTATGCGTTCGAGCATCGCTCGCTATGTAGGAGTCAGCTCTCTCCGAGAGCGTAGACGATGACACTCGAGCCTGGCTCGCCTTGTCTGCCACGCGCTAATCACCGCACTCGCTTTAACGCCCTCGGAGAGGGCTAGCTCCTATTCATTGCTCCTGGTGCAGTGCTACGCCCCGAGGGGGCAACTGCTATCAGCCCAGGGCAGAGTTCTGAAGCGATAGCGGAAGAACGGCACCCTGGGTAAACGTTCAAGGTGTATCATGTGCGTCCTGTAAGGACAGCTACATACTCATAGCTTTTATGCAGCTGCCTTTACAAGGCGCTGGATAGGTGTGTGCTTGGTTACCCAGGGCGTTGCCCTGGGCTGAGTGTAGCTGGGCTTTCAGCCCGACAAATATGCTATGGTTCGAACGTAAGTTCGCTATGTAGGAGTCAGCTCTCTCCGAGAGCGTAGACGATGACGCTCGAGCTTAGCTCGTCTTGTTTGCCACACGCTGATTCCCGCACTCGCTTTAACGCCCTTGGAAAAAGCTTGCTCCTAGCGCTTTTACGCTTGTAGAGCGCTTGTGCTCCCAGTTTGCGTTCGCCGAGCCGGCTTGCGCAAAAACACTTTATGTTTCACATACCGTACGGCGGTTTACTTGATGCGCAGCGGTGTCCATCTGATGTATGGAATATTCAGTTTATTTATATCGAAAGATTGGTGGTGCCGGCGTTTGTCACGTGACGTACAAATGTTTGTCACGTGATGTACAAGTGCTTGTCACGTGACGTACATGCAGATGGATTGGTCGTTTGTGCATTGCGAGAGTTAGCATACATGGTATGTCGCAGTATGTTTCGCAGATGAGATTTGTAAAGTGAATGAAGTTCTGTAGGTTGTAAAACTTTTTGTCCCGAATAATTCGATTTTGAGAATGCCATGCGGTACGCTTGACTATAGAAGTGAATAACACTAATTTTCTTAAACATTAATCATCGTGTAATGGTTTAATAATCTGCCATTAACTTTTTTATCTCGAAGTGAATATTCGAAGCCATGCGGATGGTGTGGGCCGGGCGGAGCGCTGGAATAGAAGTCATGTTTCCCTGAAACCGTAGGCGATAGCGTTCGAGCGCAGCTCGCTATGTTTGCAACGCACTTGTTTTACAGCCCACAAGCCTTCGCTTGCTTTAACGCTTTCGGAGAGAGCTAGCTCCTAGCGCTTGTCGAGCGCTTGTACTTCTATTTCTGTTCACAGTGTCCTTCAGCACAATGACGTTTCATGTTCCCATGTTACAATGGCGGTTTAGCTTGCTGTACAGCAACAAGTATGTCACTCAGACGTTAATAACATAAGACCAACGACAGAAAACCTACAACTATATTAATATTGACAATAAAAAACGCTACAGAGAATGCAAGCGGGATGAAGAGGATGTATGTCGCAAACACTGCACGACGGCAGATAGTGAGGCTCTTATGCAAATCGTCCATATCAAGGCTGCGGGGATTGTCGCCTATATATGGTTTGCAGACTTCCTTGCCGAAATAGTTGTGCGTACCTCCAAAACGGCAACCGATGATGCCTGCTAACGCTGCCTCGGGCCAACCGGAATTGGGAGAAAGATGTTGTCGGGAGTACTTGTGGAGAAAACGGAAGAGCCGGACCTTGTGACAGTCAGAGCAGACAAGGATGAGGAGAAACGCAGTGATGCGCGCTGGAATGAAATTGGCAATGTCATCGATGCGGGCTGCCCAGCAACCGAAATCTTTGTAACGGTGTGTGCGGTAACCTATCATGGAATCGAGTGTGTTTATCATCTTGTATGTCAGCATTCCGGGCGCACCTGCAATCAGGAACCAGAATATCGGAGCAATGACTCCATCTGACAGGTTCTCGGCAAGGGTCTCAAGGGCAGCTGTGCGGCATTCTTGCAAGGAGAGCTCGGCGGTGTCGCGCCCAACTATGCGAGACACTTGCTTCCGCGCCTCTTCCACACCCTTGGTGGATGCTATGAACACTGCCTTCACTTCTTTACATAATGTGCGGAAAGCAAGACAATAGAAAACTATGATGGTGGAAAAGAGGCAAGATATCTCTTCGTTCCAATCAGGTGAAACGTACCAAAACAGGTAGGAAAAAATAATAAAATATAAGATGACAAACGTGGATGAGATGCAGAACAGAGTAAACAATGCTCCTTTCAGCATACGATGCGAACCTCGGTTCAACCGCTTTTCCCAAAACGAAATCCATTTGCCAAACCCTACTACGGGATGAGGCAACCAACATGGGTCACCGAGAATTGCATCGAGCAAAAAGCCGAACGTGAGTGGATAAATCAAGTAGACAAATGAATTGTAAAAATCAAGTTCGCTATCCCCTGTCAGATGTAAAATATCCGCAAGATAAAACGTTAGGGCAAAAATAGACAGTTCCATAAGCAAATGATTGTTTTAGAGAATCAATATCAAACCAAACAAATCCACTCGGCAATCGCTTTCAAGAGTTCGTCGTCATCTTCTGGTGACTGAACGCTGATGCGGAAGCAACCTTTGTCGAGCCCATTGAAATTGCTTGCGTCACGAATCAGAATGCCATAGTCCAGCATGAGGAAATCCTTCAGTGCCGATGCATTGCCGATGCGCAGGCGACAGAGAATCATGTGGGAATCGGACTGCCAGACATCGATGACTCCCAATTTGCGGAGTTCATCTGTCATGCGATCGCGCTCTGCCATGAGACATCCGGTGTCAATCTGATAATCATCCTGATGGTGGAGGAGATAATGACCGGCATCGAGTGCCAACTGATTGACAGACCACGGCATGCGCTGTAGCCGGATACGCTGAAGCAGTGAGCGGTTGGCGCTGACATATCCAAGGCGAAGTCCGGGAATGGAGAACTGCTTGGTCATGGAATGGAGCATGAGCACATTGGTGTGCTCCACCAGTTCGGCAGCGCTGGGAAGAAGGCGGAGGGTGAAAGGCGCATAACTGGCATCGATGACGAAAACTGTCTCGGGATTCGCCTCAATCAACTGCGTGAGCTGTTTCTTGTCGGTCACCAAACCTGTGGGATTGTTGGGATTGCAAAGCCACACCATCTGCACATTCCGAAAGGTGGAAGGGAGAGAATATATGTTGCAAACTGTGTGCTTGTGGATGCGGCAAGCATCGGCGTACTCAGAGAATGTAGGCTGAAGAATGGCTGAAACCGCACCCGAGAAGGTTTGGGCAATGAGATAGATGGCTTCGGTCGCTCCGTTGGTCACCATCACTTCTGCGCTGTCAATCCGCAGATCTTTAGCCAGTTCTGACTCGAGAGACAATGAATCGGGCTCGGGATAGTGCGTCACATCGTTGAGTCTGCTTTTTAGATATCGGAAAAGCCCTTCATGGTTGAAACCACTGTAGATGTTGGAACTGAAATTTATTTTCACCTCATCGTAGTTCTGTATGTCGTCGCCGTGTCCACTTAGCATAAATTATTCTATTAACTCTGTTTCTATTTGCAGTTATTCTCCACTCAGTATTTTGTAAACCAATGGGATGTCAACGTACTTGCGCACATGGGCAGCCAACTTGTCGTACTGTTCTTGCTTGAATGCATCTACATCTGTGGTCTCCACTTTTTCCTTTGTCCTTCCACGTAGTAAGTAGTTGATTACCGATGGGTTGTCGAGAAAACCATGAATGTATGTCCCGATGCAGTTGTTCTCTTCAATGAAGGGTTTGTTGAAGACTAGACTTTCAGATGGAGAGCTTTCAGCTGAAATCTTGTCGACAGTAGTTCTGCCCTGATGTATTTCATAGCCCTTACATGTTGCACCACAGAATTTGAATTCAACCTGGCATGTGGTTTTGTCGGCTGTCATCACGGTGGAGATGGGCAAAAGTCCGAGTCCGGGAAGCATTGGAATGTTGCCTTCCACTTCGTCGGGGTCGCTCACCGAGAGTCCAAGCATCTGGAAACCTCCGCAAATGCCGATTACGAGTTTACCATCTTTGTGTGCACGCAGGATGGACTGTGCCACTCCATTGCGCCTCAGTTCGTAGAGGGCATCGAGCGTGGACTTGGTTCCGGGCAGGATGATGATGTCGGCAGACTCGATGTCGCGCGTGTTACTTGTGTAGAACAGGTTTACTTGTTCGTTTCGCTCGAGCACATCGAAGTCGGTAAAGTTCGACATATGGCGTAAGAGCACTACAGCAATATTCACTTTCCCCGCTTGCAGACTGCGGAGTTTGGACTGCAACTGCACGCTGTCTTCCTCCTCAATCACTATGTCGTTGAACATAGGTACCACACCCAGCACTGGCACATGGCACAAGTCTTCTATCATACGGCGTCCAGACTCAAAGAGGCGGATGTCGCCACGAAACTTATTGATTATTATTCCTTTTATACGTTGACGGTCTTCCTCAGTCTGCAGCATCACACTTCCGTAGCACGAGGCAAAGACTCCGCCGCGATCGATGTCGGCAACGAGGATGACATCGGCATCGGCATAGCGAGCCATTGGCATGTTGACAAGGTCGGTATCGCGCAAATTGAGTTCTGACACACTGCCTGCTCCTTCCATCACTATTGGATTGAATTGGGCAGAAAGGCGTTCGAAGGCTTGTTGTACCTGCACTCGTAGTTCTTCCTTACCTTCATGACGGAAATAGTCGTATGCCGAGCGGTTGCCGATGGGTTTGCCGTTGAGCACAACTTGTGTGGTGTGTTCGGAGTTGGGTTTCAGCAGAATAGGATTCATGTCAGTGGAGCAAGCCACCCCAGCTGCCTCTGCCTGCACAGCCTGTGCCCGTCCGATTTCCAGTCCGTCGGGAGTGGCAAATGAATTGAGCGCCATGTTCTGTGCCTTGAATGGTGCAGGATGAAAACCGTCTTGACGGAAGATGCGGCAAAGGGCGGTTGCTAGCACACTCTTGCCAACATCGCTGCCAGTGCCTACGAGCATCATCGAATGAAGTTTCTGTTTATCCGACGACATATCTGAAGGCTTATTTGATGACATATCTGAAGACTTATGCATGGGCAAGTACGAGATAGAATGTGAGATAAAATACAAGCTCAGTAAGGATGAAGCAAGCGCCACAGCAATCACCGGTATAACCCTGGATGCGCTTGTGCATGAAGAAGAAGAGGATGAGACAGCAGAGGGCGCAAGCCACTAGGCAAAGCAATGCTGCAGGAAAGATGGTTGGAAAGAAGACTGCAAGTACAGCCATGGGCAAGAGTCCAAGGGCTGTGCTCACCATCCAGTCAGTCAGTGTGGTGCGCGAATAGACGAGTTTGTTTTTCGCCTCCTCAGCCTTGCGTGCGTAAGGGAGGAAATAGATGATGTAGGAACTGAAATATTTGCTGGCTGCATCGGTTGCTATCATTACCAAGGGGAAGAATGTGACGATGGCAACGGTGCGCATCGTGGACCAAGCCAGGAGATAGTAGATCACAAGACCGAGCACACTATAAGTGCCGATGTGTGAGTCTTTCATTATGCGCAGCACACTCTCGCGGTCTGTGCCTCCGCCAAATCCGTCGCAGAAGTCTGCAAATCCGTCTTCGTGCAAAGCTCCGGTGAGCAGCACTCGACTGATGAGTGCCAGGGCTACGGCTATTCCAGTGGTGAATCCAAGCATGGTGGCAAGTAGGAATACAACTGCCATCAGTCCGCCGGTCAACCATCCGGCAAGCGGCCACAACGGCACTACCCTCTCGTAGTAACGTTTCTCAATCGTTGCCAATCGCCACACGGGAAGTCGGGTAAAGAATGAGAATGTGGCAAGGATGCGCTTAGAGCAAGAAATAAGATTGTACTTGATGCTTTGCCCAAATTTTTGCTTAGAAATACTTTGTAATCTTTGCATGACTGAAATTGTCCATTTCGTTAATCATCAGTATGGCAGACTGAACGATGGGATAAGCGCAGAGAGCGCCTGTTCCTTCGCCGAGTCTAAGTCCGAGGTTGAGCAGTGGCTGGGCACCCATTGCATCGAGCATAAGCCGGTGTCCGCCTTCGTCGCCACAATGTCCGAACACTGCATAGTCCATCACTGCCGGGTCGATGCGTGAAGCTGCCAGCATGCAGGCTGTCATGATGAATCCGTCGACAAGTATTACCATCCGGTGCTCGGCTGCACGGAGCATTGATCCAATGGCTGCTGCCATCTCAAAACCGGCGAAATAGCGAATGGTGGCTTTGGTATCGAGTTCAGAAATGTCAGTTGAAGTTTGGTTTGTTGCCAAAAACTTTTCCACTGATGCTTTCAGCACTTCATACTTGTGGTTCACTCCTTCGGTGTTGAGTCCGCTGCCCATGCCCACGCACTGTCGGAGGGGAATATGGAGGAAGAGATGCATGAGGATACTGGAGGGTGATGTGTTGCCGATGCCCATCTCTCCGAAACTGATGATGTTGCAGCCTTCGGCTTGGCAGGCATCCACTTGTTCGCGCCCCACTGCCAGGACTTGCGCCCATTGGTCGGAGTTCATTGCCGGTTCATGGAGGAAATTGCGTGTGCCATAGGCTATCTTGCGCGGTATGATGAGTGGAAATTGCAGGGGATTGAAGTCGTGGTCGACTCCTACGTCTACGATGCGCAGGCTGAAGCCGTGCTGTCGGCAAAACATGTTGACGCCTCCACCGCCGCGTGTGTAGTTCTCCATCTGTTGCCAAGTCACTTCGCGTGGAGAAAGCGAAACGCCTTCGCGTTCTATTCCGTGGTCGCCGCCAAAGAGTATGTGGCAGGGATGGGAAAGGCAGGGCGAAAGCGAATGCTGGATGAGTCCTATCTGCAGGGCAAGACTCTCGAGTCTGCCGAGCGAACCTTTGGGTTTGTTGAGGTTGTCAATCTTGTCTTGAAGTGCAGGAATGAGGGTTTTGTCCGTTGCCTGAATCATGCGTCTACGTTTCTTGTCCAGTGGTTGGTTTTATGGTTGAACTTTCATTTTATTTTTACGCTGATGCCGCTCACCATCATCACCACTTGGTCGGATCGTGAGGCGATGTATTGGTTGAGCCATCCGAGGAGGTCGGTGAAGCGTCGCTGGATGGGGTTGGCGCTGGTGCCGCCCATGCCGATTTCGTTGGTTACGAAGATGAAGGTGGCGTCTTGGGATGTGAAGCGGTCGAACTCTTCTTCGATTTCCTTCAGCATTTTGTCGACGTCGGGTGTTTTTTCGCCGATGTTGTAGAAGAAGTTGGTTGCCCACAGGGTGCAGCAGTCAATGAGCACTACGCGTCCGCTCACGTCGTGGCGACTGAGGATTTTCTCTTCCTCGATGTTGGTCCACTGTGGTCCGCGCCGTTGCTGGTGACGTTCTACTCTCTGCCTGAATTCTTTGTCCCAGATGTGGGCTGTAGCCATGTAGACTGGGGTCGGACTCAGCGACAGTGCGAGTTGTTCAGCATATGTGCTTTTGCCTGACCTCTGTCCGCCAGTGACAAGTATGATTTTCTTCATCTCTCAGTTCTTCCTTTCTTCAGTTCTATACTCTCAGTTATAGGATCCAAGCTCAATCCAAATTCCAATCTCAATCCAAGTTCAAAACTCAGATTTAAATTTCAAACTCAAATCCAAGATCTTAAAGTCAAGTTCCACGCTATCTACCCTTTCTTCAGTTTTTGTCCCACGTTACGTCGGGCACGCTGGCATCGGCATTGAGTTTCCGGGCGAGGACGAAGAAGTAGTCGCTGAGGCGGTTGATGTAGGCGATGAGTGTGGCGTCGACTTCTGCTCCTTCTTCCATGAGGCGGAGCATGTGGCGTTCGGTTCTGCGGGTCACTGTGCGACACACGTGGGCATAGGCTGCGTCGTGGGTTCCGCCGGGAAGGATGAAGCATTTGAGTGGCGGCAGCATTTCCTGCAGCCGGTCGATTTCGGCTTCTACTGCTTCCACCATTTCCTCAGTGATTTCGTTTCCGGTGTGCACTTCCTGCACGTCGTCGGGTGTTTCAGGACTGGTTTCGTGTTTGGCTGTTGCCAGGCAACTGCCCACGACGAATAGTTTATTTTGCACGTCGGCAAGAAACTGTTTGTCGGCTTTGTCGTTGACGCTGGTGATGAGCACTCCGATGAATGAGTTGAGTTCGTCTACTGTGCCGTAGCTTTCAAGTCTTTGGCAGCATTTGCTTACTCTCTCTCCGCTTGCGAGGGATGTCTGTCCCTTGTCGCCTGTCTTTGTGTAAACTTTCATAATCCGTTAAGTTTGAAAAAGGATAAACTTGTTTTCTTTTTGCTTTGCTGATGCTTTCCGATTTGCTTTGCTGATGCTTTCCCGGTTTGCATCGTGCTGTAAGTTAACTTTCTTCAGTTACTTGAAAAAGGTGGGGCTGGTATTGTATAAGATGTATTTACAAAAACCCAATGTTATACTGCCAGCCTCACACGTCAAGTAAGTATTAGTTGATTCTTATGTAGTCGTAGACGTTGAGTACGTCTTGTGTGTCGACCTGTCCGTCGCCGTTCACGTCTTCTGCAGGACTGACTTTGCTGTCGGAGTTCTGCATGTAGTCGTAGATTTGGAGCACGTCCTGGGTGTCGGCATTTCCGTCGCCGTTCACGTCTTGACTAACAGTGGTTGCCTCTGTGACGTCGGTTGCGCGTACTGCATAGTACTGTATGGTTTCCTTGAATGGAACGACGAACACGTTGAGGTCGTATTTCTTGTCGGCTGTGAAGCCTTTTTTGCTGAGGTTGCTGAAGTTGTCGCGCACTACGATACTGGTGGTGCCGTCGGTGAAGGTGATGTTGTCCTTGCCAGAAACGGTTTCGGTGCTTACGTAGCTTACGCCCTTGAACTGCACAAACTGGCTGGCGTCTGCCTTGGTGATGTTGGCTGGGTCAACCTTGACTGGTTCCACGGTGTTGCCGGTGGAAGTGGTTGTGATGTTTGCCCATTTGTCGGTGACTGTGAGTTCGGGGAGGTTGTTGTAGGCATAGAGTTTGCCTTTGATGTTGCCGCTTATCTTGTCGCCGCGCGAGAGTGACGAGCTTGCACCGTAGAGGAGGAATGTGCCGGTGTTGTCGCTCACGAAGACGTTGGATCCGTTCACTCCGGTCACGAGTAGGTCGGTGAACTTGAAGCATACTGTCGGTGCATCGCTTGAGCTGGTGGCGGTGGTGTTGGCCAGGAGTTGTGCGATGGTGGTGTACTCGGCTGGTTTGTCGATGGTGATGACTGAGGTGATGACGTCGCTCATGTTGTCGTCGTCGTCAACGAGCACTGCCTTCACCGTGGTTGTGGCGCTGACGGTGAACGGTGCGGTGTAGACGAGGGATGACTCGTCGGGGTCGGTGCCGTTGATGGTGTAGTAGATGGTGTAGCCGTTGCCGGACGGGTCGATGAGTGTGACTGTTTGGTCGGTATCGTAGGTTCCGGTTTCGGGCGTGATTTGTGGCATGGTGCGGTCTATGTAGATGCTTGCCGAACCGAATCCTTTGATTTTGAAGTCGCTGATTTCATAGGTTCCGGCTGAGGCTGTGGTGCTCTTGTAGGCGATGGCGAACTGCACGGGTGACTTGCCCTGGTAGGCTTTGATGTCGGCTGTGCCGGTGACGTAGCCCCATGACGATCCGGTTGGCCACTGGCTGACTGCTAGCTTGGTCCAGTTGGATCCGCCGTCGGTGGTGGCATAGATCGCGAGTTGGTCGGTCACTGCTCCGCTGAATTTGTTGGCTGCGTGGTTGAAGCTGAGTTGGGCGCTTGTGGCATTGGTGAGGTCGAATGCCGGGGATACGAGCCATGACTCGGCTGCATGGTTGGTTGAATCGGAATCAAGGTAACCAGAGGCGCAGTAGCCATAGCTTGTGTTGACATACCACACTCGGCTCAGTGCTTCGTCCATGGATTTGTTGTCGACGGCCCAGCCTTCCTGTGATTTCTTGAAGTCGATGGAGTAGAGGTTGTTGAGCACTACACTGCCGCCTTCGGTGCTGATTTCCACGCTGCTTATCTGTGTGTTCTTGCTTACGTTGAATGTAATCTCGTTGGCGCTACCGGTCCATTCTTTGTCGGTGAGTGTTCCGGTGCTGACGGATGAGATGTTGAAGCTACTTCCGGTGTTGAACTTGATGTATTTGATGGCCTCGCCTTTTGATGCTATAGTGAATGAGGCGGAATAGATGCGGAGGCGTGGCGAACTGCTCCAGATGCGGTTGGCATTGCTTGTTGTGCTTGGCTCCACGGTGAAGGTGAAGTTGCCGAGGGTGGCTGTGGTCGACGCTGTGAAGTCGCCGGCTTTAGAGCCTGATGAGTTTGATGTGCCTTCGAGCTTTGGGAAGAGTTTTTCGTAGTTGCTGTCGAAATCGAATGTTACGCTTTCTGCCCATGCTGCAGCGCTGATGATTATTGCGCAAATTGAAAATAGAAGTTTCTTCATAATTCAATCTTTTTTATTGTTGTCTAATTTCGTTTACTCCTTATTTATATATAGCAGTTATTATATACACTAGTTTCATTTATATGTGCAAGTCTTTGTTTCGCTGTCAAGTCCTGCCGGGAATTTCAAGACTCATGCTGTTTCTTCCCTATCGTCTCCTGCCGTTTCTCTCTGTTCGTCTTGCAGTCTTGTCCCCCACTCCACTCTGTCTTATCTCACTTATTATTTGCCTTGGGCTTCGGTGGCTTTTATGAGGAATATCTGTGTGGGAAGGTGGTCGCTGTAGCCGTTGAGCCACACTCCGCTGGCGAATGTGCGTTTGGGTGCGCCTTTGGTCTTGCCTTCGTCGGCAAAGAGGTAGTTGCGTAGGTAGATTTCGTTTTTGCGGAACCGGAGGCTGGAATTGTCTTTGTTGCCGTCGGAGGTGAGCATGTTGCCCGACACCATGATTTGGTCAAACAGGTTCCATTTGCCGTCGTAGAGCAGTGTGCCTTGTCCTCCTTTATAGAGGGTTTCCCACCAGGGGTTGTACATGTCGTGGGGTCCGCAGTCGGCTGCCGTGTGTTTGGCTCCGAGGTCGTCGGTGATGCTTCGGTTTTTGGGGTCGTCGTTGAGGTCGCCCATGATCACCACTTTCTCGTCGGGGTTGGCAGCGAACAGCGAGTCGATCATCTGCCGCAGCTGGTGTCCAGCCCATCGGCGGTATTGCTCGATGTTGCCACGCGAGGGCCAGTGGTTCACGATGAAGCTGATGTTCTCGCCTGCCAGTGTGCCGCTTGCGATGAGGAATCCGCGCGAGCTCCAGTCGGTGCCGTCTTCAGCCACATAGGGTTTGAGGTGGTGGCTCTGCAGATGGAAGATAGCGGGGTTGTAGAGGAAGGCGCAGTCGATGCCGCGTCGGTCGGGTCCTTCTTCGTGGATGATTTCCCAGCCTTTGTTCCGGAGTGCCGGTTGGTTGAGCAGGTCGGTGAGCACGTTGCGGTTTTCCACTTCTGCCAGTCCAATAATGGCAGGGCTCTTGCACACGGTCATCAGTCCGCTCTTCATGGTCATCTGCGTGGCGAGGTCGGACAGCACGCGTGCCATGTTCTGCAGTTTGCTTTCGTATTTGAGTGTGCCCCATCCGTTCTTGCCGTCGGGCAGGTATTCTTCGTCAAACTTGCCTTCGTCGTGTATGGTGTCGAACATGTTCTCCAGGTTGTAGAAGCCAACGCCGTACACGTGCAGCGACTTTTCCGCAGTCTGCTGTGCGAAGGCTGCTGTCAGTGCAACCGCCATCAGCACCGCCATGATTGCCATTCGGAGCATGTTGTTCGTTTGTTTTGTAGAGTTCTTTCCCATTCGGTTTTGTTCGATTTCGTTTCGGTCACAAAGTTACGTAATTTTCCCGAGATAGCAAAGTGTTTCGGCATTTATTTTTTACAATTTTACTACAGCGAGTTTTGGGCATTGAAATAGCCCCTCGAAAAGCCTGTTTTATTTTCCCAGTCAGAGAAAATTATTTTCCCAGTCAGAGAAAAAATTTTTCCTGGGCAGAGGCAAAAATTGCCCTAACTAGAGTGGGATTCCAGATGTGCGAAAAATCGGACAGTCGGCAGGTGCGCAAACGCTTGATTCGTTAAAAAATGAGCAAAGGAATCAGCTTTCTTCGAGTGCATCGAAACGAACAAAGGTTAGTGACGCACGGAGCAAAGGCCCATGACGTACGAAGCGATGACTCGCCTCGAACGGACACGGAGCGAGGGCTTATGATGCATGGAGCGCAGGTTTGTGGTATACGAGGCAAGAGCGAGCGCAGGCTTGTGAAATGTATACAAGAATAAACGAAGACTTGTGGAGTATAAAACAAAAGCAACCGAGGGCTTTGGAGAGGTGAAGCCAGGGCATGCCTTGACCGAGTGACAGTGCTGACGCTTTCACATAAAGTCGGTTTGCAAGCCAATACAAAATCCAAAGCTCTAGTTCCAAAACATAAATAACTTTTGCCTTGTAGGTGGGATACATCATCCCTTTTCCCGCTGTCGGAGCGTTCCAGCGTTCCATCTTCCAACTACCCCATCTGCCCTACACGTATCTGTAGACCATTTTTTCGCTCCAAGACCCATCGTACCAGTTACGGTCCAATCGTTCCCAATGAGGAATTTTACCCCATCACTTTCCTCCGTTTTTCCACTCTTTGGGCGAAAAAACTGATTTCAGTACCGCAAACATACAATAAAACGGATTAAGTTTCGTTTTGAAAAATACATACAGATTGAAGAAATCAAGTGAAAACTGCGCCTGCAACATCGTTCGGGTACACAAACAACACTCTGAGTACAACAAAATATGACTGAATACTTCGACATAATCATAGCATTCGCAGCCTCCGCATTCGTGTCGCTGCTTGCCATCCCGTTCATCATCGGCTACTGCAAAATCTATCACCTCTACGACCAGCCCAACGCTCGCAAGGTCCACAAGCAAGCCATTCCACGACTGGGCGGCATGGTGTTTCTGCCAGCCATGGTGATTGGACTCTTCATCAGCCTTCAGGTGCGCTACGGCAACAGCGAAATCGAGCTGCGCACATCCACCATGCTTATGATTCTGGGTGCAATAATGATCTACGTCATTGGCTTCATCGACGACCTCAAAGGCATGCACGCACGTACCAAATTCATGATTCAAACCATCGCTGCACTGTTCATGCCACTGTGCAACCTGCAGATAAACGACCTCCACGGCTTCCTCGGGATCCATGCCATCCCCCTGTGGGCAAGCTATCCGATCACCGTGTTCGTCATTCTGCTCATCGTGAATGCCATCAACCTCATCGACGGCATCGACGGACTCGCCTCCTCGCTCTCCATGATGATTCTCGGGTCGTTCACCGTGCTCTATCTCGACCTCAACGCACAGCTCTTCTATTTGATTTGCGCCAGCCTCACGGGTAGCGTCCTCATGTTCTTCCTCTTCAACATGTTCGGCAAGACAGGGCACTGGAAAACCTTCATGGGCGACACCGGAAGCCTCTTTCTGGGCTACGTGATAGCCTACATCGCCATCAAATACCAAATGAGCAACAGTGCAATCTTCGACTATCGCGACAACTCGCTGCTCATCTCTTGGACCCTCGTCTTCATCCCCTGCATCGACGTTATCCGAGTGGCGCTCTTCCGACTAAAAAACGGCAAGGGAATGTTTGATGCCGACAAAACCCACGTCCACCATCTCGTGATGCAAACAGGCGCAAGCATGCACACCGCACTCGTGTCCATCCTGCTGCTTTTCGTCTGCTTCTGCCTCATCAACTGGGGACTCTACACCTTCAAACTCAATATCACATGGATAATCCTCACCGACATCACTGTCTACGGACTGTTTATAGCTGCAATAAGTACGCTGGGGAGCAATAAAACCGCAAGCTAGGAGCTAACCCTCTCCGAGGGTGCCAAAGCGAGTGTGGGTTTGTGAGCTGTAATAAAAAAGCAAGTCGACTATTAAGCGTTTTTTACACTTCAGCAGTCCAGCGTTCCAATATTTTTTATGCCATATCATCAAAAAAGCTGATGGTTTACGCATCAAAAACTAAGGTTTTTCCATTCAAAAGCCAGGGTTTTGTACATCAAATCCGCTCGTAACCATCCAATTTCTTCTCCCATGAATAGTTCTTCCGCACCATTTCATAACCCTTGCGACCGATAGAATTACGCAATTCAGCCCTTTCCATCAGCTTCACACAAGCATCGGCAATCGACCGCGCCTCGTCACGAATCACACAATTTTGTCCGTCCTCCAGCTCGGGAATGGCACGGGCAATGAGAGAAGTCATCACCACCGGCAAGCCACAGCCCATCGCAACCAGCACCTTATTCTGAATTCCAGCAGCCACACGCACCGGAGCCACAGCCAGGCACGAGTCCGAAATCGTCTGCTCCAAATCGTTCACAAACCCAGTCACCACGATGTCGTCCGATGCAAGCGAACGTATGTTTTCGGGAGGTAATGACCCAACAATATAGAACTTAGCACCCGAAATACGCCTTTTGATAAGCGGAAACACACAGTTGGCAAAGAAAATTGCAGCATCCTGGTTTTGCATCGACCGCATATTGCCCATGAAACAAATCTTCTTGTCGTCATACGATTCGGGCACAGCAGCCATCGTATCGACACCATTCGTATACATAGCAAGCGAACATCCATTATTTCTGCCGTTTACATCATTATTTTCACCACATTTCCCGTGCAGAAAATCCACATCCGACTGCGAAACAAGCACCACCTTCGGAAACTTCCGAATCACATGTTGCTCATACCGCGCGATAAAATGTTTTTCAATGCCATAAATGTATTTCAACAGTCCCACACCCTTGGCTTGCGACGACAGCCCGTAAGTCTTCGACAGCGCATCTGTCATCTCCACAATCGACCTCTGCTCCACCCCAAGCCCCTCAAGATACGGACTCATGCGCAGAAGATGCGAGATGAAAAGTTCGGGCTTCTCCGCCTCCACCACCTTACGCAGCAACTTACGGTAACGGCCCGAGCAATAATAGCCGCACTGTAGAGGACGGTTGCGCAAGAGAAAAAGTAAACCGTTGGCGTACGACTCCATGCGGCTGCGGTGTACGAAAAAAACCTTGTCGTAAAGTCTCTTCGCTTCATCCACTGGCGGATTCACCGAATCACTCATCGACACCAGTACTAGCTGATGTCCACGAGTCTTCAGATACCGGGCAATCTCATTGATTCTCAACACGTCACCCCCATATTGTGGAAAGGGGAAACGCGGTGTCAAAATACATATTTTCATTGTCGTCAAAGTCAAAACAAATGCAAGCGCACAGATGCGACATGCACAAACTTTGCAAAGATACGAAAAAATCTGCCATCAACGAAACAAGACCGCAGAATTCTTCGAGAACTTGCGGAAGTCCTTCTCCGTAAGGCAACCGGGATAAACCCCATAGCACTCCTTCAAATTGTTCGTGGCATTGCGCCAAACCTCAAGATAAGCCACTCTGTGGCCCTTCAGTCCGGCAAGCACAGCCTTCGTCCACCACTTCGCGTCATCATTGTTTCGCCCTCCAGTCTCGGTGAGAGCCACCAGCTTCCGCTTCTTCAAAGCCAAAGGTTCGACAATAGCCAGGTTGCGATTCATGCGCTGGATAAACTCACGTCTCGACTCCTCCACCGAAGCTGCAGTCCGTCGATAACCCTCAAACCCAAGAATATCAACGAATTCGTCTCCCGGATAGCGTTGCAGATAGTTTGACCCGCTGCTGAAATCCGATGACGGAGAAAACACATAGACCACATTGCTAACACCGGCAGATCTCAAGTAACTGACTGTGAACTGCCAAAGGCTGACATAATCGGTAGAAGAACTGCACTTCGATCCCCACCAAAACCAAGCACCATGACACTCATGAAACGGACGGAAAATCACCGGAACCAAACTGCCGTCAGCACTGTGCAAAGACAAGAGAAACTTGGCAAGTGAATCGAGTTGCAGACACATTGCTGCGTGTGCAACCTTCTCATTCAAAACAGCATGCACAGCATTAGTATCGCTCACATCCCACGCATTTCCGCCAGTAACCGGGTTTGTGGCATGCCAACTCAGGACAGTGAAACCACCATTTTCGTGCTGCTTTAGAATTTCCTCCCTCACCCGTCCGAAAGACATCGAAGGATAACTGCTCCGCCCCTTCTCGATTCCAGCCATGTCGAAACCCACAACAGCCGGATATTTGCCACACACAGCATAAGTGTCGCTCACACCTTCCTTTGTCCACGAAAAACCATAGAGCGGATCATCGTGATGTCCGAACAAAATCCCTTCCACCGACTTTTCGTTCAAAGTCTGAAACAGCATATCAGCAGAAGTTTGACAATCAGCGGAAAACGGAACAATGAATGCAAATACGGCAAAGCATATAGAAAGGCAAAATCGGATTGGTGCAAACTTCACAAATTGGCTTTGTGCAAACTTCACAAAACGGTTTGACTTGATTTTCAAAATTATATTCATCTTTATTATATCCATCTAATCATTATTTACATTATCCTCGTTATCAATATTTTATACCATCAATCAGCCATTATCCATAGCCATTCATGATTTTCGGCTTATCATTATCCTAATCTTATCTTTGTCCTTAACCTTTCATCATTTTCAACTTATCAGTCGTTTGAATCAAAAATGTCACGGAACATATTCAGTGCTACCTGATCGGAATATTTCTTCAGAAACACATCCCTTGAGTAAGCATTGAAACGTTTCACCGGATGATCTTTGTAAAAATTGAAAGCTTCGATGTATTGCCCGGCAGTGTCGCATTTACGCCCACACTTCTGAGTATCAACATTATAACCCACGAAAGTTTCAGACGAGCCAATGATATTCTTGCCGTACATCAGAGCCTCACACGTCTTCACCTTCATGCCACTTCCGGAAAACACGGGCAATACCATGAAGTCTGCCTCAAGAAAATAAGGCGCAAGGTCGGGCACATCGCTCATCACCTCTATGTTCGCCATACATTTGTGGCGTTTCAGATCGCCCATGCCTTTGCCAACCACACGGAAATCGACATCAACGTGCGGCAAAACATTCTCCACAAACCAAAGCACGCCATCGGCATTGGCTGGAAAATTGCTTCCGATGAAAAGGCAAAGCGGACGTCGGGAAGTAATCGATTCCTGGTCGAAAACCGTATCGGCACATTTGTCGGGGAATGTGACCGGCACTATGTAATCAATCTTTTTGCTAAAAGTCTTTTCCAGCTTTTCCGCATCTCTGCTGGTCAACGTAATCCTTACATCAGCATAAACCATACTGTATTTGTCGTTCAACCGTGCACAGCGGATGATGATGCTTCTCAACGGCAAATACTTGGGCACACGCGCTTCATAGTAATCGCCCTCCACATTATGAAAGAAACTGATTATCCGACCCTTATAACCACTTTCTCTCAATCGTTTGGCAACAATTCCCATGACACTGGAGCAAATGAAAATCATGTCGAAATTCTGACATTTCTCCAGCAGACGGTCAATCTTCTGCGGACTTATTCCATTCCAATAACCGAAAGGAAGAAGGCTGGCGGACTGTGCAAGATGGAAAACCGACGGACGCTTGTCCTCATCATTCATATAGAACACATCCACATTGTTCACACCAAGAATTTGCTTTGCCATGCTCACGCTCCGTGCATTGGCTATGCCTCCACCCTCAAGAATTGAATTGTATTTCTTGAAAGCCACAAACAAGGTTTTCTGTTTCATACTTTTCTGATTTTCAATACATCCGATAAGAATTCCTCTCACGAATGAGGTTTTACTTAATCACTGATAGAGTTTGGCTTGATAACTTGACAATATGCCAATTATCTGTCGATTGAATTTTAACTTAACTTCTCGACATTATATTATTTGTCTACGAACGAGGTTTCACTCTTTCAAATAAAAATAAGCTGTCCGTATTGCGTCCCTTATTGCATCAAGCCTTCCATGTCCCCACTCTTTGTCCGGTTCCACATAATTGCCTTCGCCCCATTCATTCCACGACTTGAGGAAAAGAATCTGATGATTGGGCTGCTTGTGCTTGATGAGCGACAAAGCCTGGAGAATATGCCTGCGGAAAGCCTCGGGTGTGGCATTCACATAGATGCCGTCGTAGGATGCCATGCGCGGAGTTCTGTCCCATGAAGGAAGAATCGTGGGAAAAACATTCTCCCACTTGTCCTCGGGTGCAAAAAATCCACTAACCGTCTTCTCATAATCATAGCGCCTGCCAACCGGTAGTCCAATCCTTCTCAAGATGGTTTTCGCCATGTCCACATATTTTCCAGTGCTCAACATCTCGCCACGACGCTTGCCATAACTGTTGACCGCATCAAAACCCATATTCAGAACCTTAGTAAACAAAGCCTCACTGCTCTTGAGATTGGGGAAAACACGTCTCACCGAACCGTTGCCGGAATAGGAAACAGTGAGAGTGGAATCGCACATGCCCACCATGTAAAGTCCTGGCAATCCATTTTCTACTGCCAGTCGTCTCCATCGTTCAATCCACTTGCTCACATGCGGATGAGTCCAAGGATTATAGAGCACGAAGATCGGTTTGCCGTCCACCTTCATGTAACGGCTGTCGCGGAAGGCAGGAAGTACGGAATAGAAATGCGCAATGTCGTCATCCTCACCCGGATAGGTCTGCTCAATCAACATCGAGTCTTTCTGCAGTCCGGACTTGCGCTCCCAAGTCTTGTTGCTCCACGAGTGGTTTGCCCAGCAAAGACAGAACGGGAAATCGGGCTTACCACTGGCAAGTACTTCATTGAACGGACGTTCCAACAACTGACGTCCGGCAAACCAATAGTGATAGTAACAAAAACCTTCGATGCCAGCCTCCTTTGCCAACCGAGCCTGCATCTCACGGCTTTCCGGCAAACGCAAGTCATAAAAACCCAAGTCTGCAGGCACTTTCGGTTGCACATGCCCACGAAACAACGGCTTGGCTTGCACTACGTTGGTCCATTCCGTGAACCCCGGTCCCCACCACTCGTCATTCTCTATAATGGGATGGAACTGAGGAAGATATAAAGCTATAATACGTGGTTTCATATTCATTTAGTATTCTGTTTTCTTGTTATCTAATCTTCATTTATACTGTTATGTCAGCCAACTTGTTTTGTCTGCTAACTTATTCCGTGTTTAGTCAGTCAGCCTTCTGATTTTCAATTACATTAAGACTGCTGATTCTATTTTCAGCCATCGTTTTGATTTTCAAATCATCTTAATTCATATTCCGTAAGACTTCTACTTTCGTGTTCAGTCAGCCTTTAGTTGTTTGATGATTTTTGCAGGTACGCCAGCCACAATGCAATAAGACGGAACATCGTGAGTAACAACACTTCCAGCACCAACGACAGAGCAATTACCTATTTCCACTCCAGCCAAGATGCAAGCATTCTGCCCTATCCAAACCTTGTTGCCAATCTTCACCGCACCCTTTGAATGCAGAGGCCGCAGAATGGGAGCAATCTCCATTTGCGAGGCAGACAAATCACCATGAGAATTGTCGCTGATAAGTACGTTGGCACCTGTCAACAAGTCGTCACCAATTTCCACAGATTGCAGAGCCGTGATGTGGTTCGAGTCTCCGAAATGGCAGTTCTTCCCTATGGTAATCCTGCCTTCACCCCATGAAGTAAGGGTAAGCCGTTTACCAAACTCACTTCCACTTCCGATGGAAACATTGTTCATTCCCGACAAGTTGGTAGGCAACGGCTGGATGAGAGTTCTCTTCCCAAACTGTCTGAACTTATGGGCAATGCAAGCAGAATAAGTATGCACCATTATGCGACTGATGTAGTATGACAAATTCATGAGATCTTTCTGTTTTTATCCGAGTTTGTTTTTAGTCTGAGTCTTTCTATATCCTTATCTGAGTCAATCTTAACTTTAGTCTTTCTTTTGTCCTTATCTTTTTTTATCTGAATCTATTTTTTTTATCAGAGAACATATGAGTTTAAATCTGATAGCATTTTATTCAAGAACTTTTATTATCCGAGAGTACATGATTGTAAAACTCAATGATATTCTGTATATTGGACTCAATGGAATAGAAATGGTTGACCGTTTGAAAGGCTCGCTGCCTCATGCTTTCATCCTTCTTTGAATCAAAATGTTTCAGCAATTCAGCCAACTCATCAAATGTCTTATAACGCAAACCAATTTCTCCGCCAGTGAACTTCAGTCCATTCTCAAATTGCTCATGTGTACCTCCGCAGTCCTTGCCAATCACCATGCAACCCTGGAACATGGCTTCGGGCATCACCCTTCCAAAAGCCTCCGATGCTGACGGCACGATGACGCACTTGGCATCACGCATAAGTAGAGGCAAGTCTTTACGCATACCCAGGAAAACCACTTTCCCATTAAGTCTCAATTCCTTCACTACCCGAAGCAGAGAAT
The DNA here is from genome assembly GCA_963640465.1 of Bacteroidaceae bacterium. Classification (GTDB taxonomy): domain Bacteria; phylum Bacteroidota; class Bacteroidia; order Bacteroidales; family Bacteroidaceae; genus Colivivens. The sequence continues at coordinate 21,359 of CAVHYP010000026.1, forward strand.
CCATATACTCAGATTTCAAAGCCTCACCTGCCACCCACAGCGGAGTGTCAATCTGTGCCTTTTCATAAGCATAAAGTAACTCATCAAGTCCTTTTGTCGGTTCAAGTCTACCGGCAAACAGCAGGTACTTTTCCCCGCCCTCACTTGAAGAAGGCATAGCCTCTGACTTATGGACTATTCCATTGTAAATCACTACTGAATTCGAATTATCGCAAAGATGATGATGCATCTGAATGTCTTTCGTGATGCAGATGGAATAATTCACAGTCTTCAAGAATGAAGATTCCGACGGAAAGTAATGCATCGAGAAATCAAGGTCGGCATATTCACGGAAATGATAAACGTGAGGAATGCCACACTGCTTTGCAGCACGCGCACCAATATCAATCACGCTCACATTGGAGTGAACCAAATCCACACCATCAAGCATGGTTGCCAACTGCCTGCTGGCTTTATGGTTGACTATTCTTCGGGCAACCAGTCTTGGAATCCAAAGCAGATAATCCTTGAAGGAAGAATCGTAGGGATAAGTGTTCGGACGGTAATTGAGGCAAACGGTCTCTGCGCCCAACCGTCCAATTTCTTCTTTTAAAGCACCGGCATCAGGCAAAACGACCAAGGCTTTATGCCCCAGCCCAATTATGCCTTTCAGCAAAGCCAAGAAAGACTTTGAAGCCCCACCATATGGGTCTGAAGAATTAAGCACATACACAATTTTCATAGCCAAGCCTCACCCTCCTTTCTCTCAGTTTTCCTTGAGTTCATTATTCTTTTGCAATGGCTAATGATAAATCCCATGGTCCTCAACACATTCATCGGAGACTGAACAAACAACAGACTGCATTTCAATAGTCTACGCATCAAGGACAAGCCAGGGTTGCAAGCAATGACCATCATGCGAATCCATATTTCTTTCTTGGAAAAGAGTGCTGAATTGCCATGCAGTTTTCTGTCGTGCCAAACCCTTGCATGAGGAGCAAGAATGGTTTTTCTGCCATGATAAACCATGCGGGTATAGTAATTGTTGTCTTCGCCATACTGGAAGAAAATCGGATTGAAACCACCGACATGCTTTATCAAGTCTATCGGCATGAACCAGCAAGCAGCGCACACTTCTCCTATCTCGTACGACAGATGGCATTCATGGTTTATCAGCAGATCATCAAGCAATTCATTATTTGCGCGCTTCAACGATTCTCTGAACATTGTGTCAACCCTGCTGCCATCACCACAGAGATGTACCGGAGAAACAAGATTCCGGCCATCTGCTACCTTCAACATTTCCTCAATGGCAGTAGACTGAAGGTAAGCATCTTGATTGAGCAACAACACATAGTCTGCATCATGCTTCAGCGCATATTTAATCGCAATATTATTGCCGCCGCCAAAACCAAAATTTCTTGGCTGAGGCATCCAAATGACCTGCGGATAATGAGAAGGAACAAAATCACGGATTCCGTCAGTCGACCCGTTGTCGACCACTATAACCTCTGTATGTATCGAGCTTTCAGTCAGACACTTCAAGCATCGGTCTATCCACTTCATTCCATTGTAGGTAACAACTATTGTATAAATCAGTTTTCCTTCTTTCCCCATACGAGCTTCACTTTAGACAATAAATACAGAAGTCCCACTATCAGATATTGCAAAGCAATCTGAAAGCTGTGGAACCGATAATAGAATATTCCGAATATTGGAATGGTGGCAAGAATGAATAGCATCATCACCTCCGTAATCTCATACTCACTTCGATCAATATACCTTATTATTACAACACACAAGAGAGCATAAAGCACACTCCACACGATGGCGCCTACCACCCCAATGTCGAGCATCCATGCCCCGACATGAGTGGCAAACACACCGATAAAGAAACCTTCCTTTGCCGAGCGCTCTTCCTTCACCTGTCCATAGTCGCTTCCGAGAATCACGTGCGAGAAAATAGGAATCTCACGTTCGGGATAAATCAAGCTTGGGTCGGAATGGTCATAGAAATAGCAGAAGTTGAGATAAGACTGACCTGCATATTGCAAAACACTTCCCGATGTTCCTTCATCCGTGTCATCAAACCTGGCAGCGGAAACGGCTATCAAGTAAACGCAACCAACCAAAGCGAAAGGAAATCCAATCATAAGCAACAAGCGTTTCACTGCTTTGGTCAGCACTTTCTGGAAGAAAACTAAGCAGAACACAAACATCTCTGCATAAAGGATCAGTTCTGCACGGTCTACAGCCTGTATGGCTTTCAACGGACCGCTCAATGAGACGAAGAGAAGGGTTGACGTAAGCCACAGCGATTTCTTCTTTACACAAGAGTAATAGAAAAACAGAGGCAAAGCCAAAATCGTTGTATAGTTCAAATAATTGAAATATTGAACCACACCGGGCAACGACATTGACTTGACATCTGCCAACGACATTTCCTCGTTATAGTGGGCTTCACGCACCTCATTCAAATCCCCGTTCAGAATATCCATCGTGGAATCAGCAATCAAATAGAAATTCAACAATGCCTGGACAAGCAGAATCAGGCAAAAGCCAAAGATAATCAATGGATGGATGTTATAGACATTCTTTATCTTGTCGACCTTGATGTAATTGAAGGGAACAATTGTCAGAGTCAGAAGAACGCAATAGAGTATCGTAGGAATGAAACCAAGTTCCGGTTCCCATCCATTCACCAACACGCCACTGCCCTCAAGCATATTTCCAAGCACCATGACGACAGAGCAGAAGGAGGTAATGGCATAGAGTAATGACATGTACACCACCACACTGAAGCATTTGTTCTTTATCCAAAGATAGGCTGTCAGACTTGAGAAATATATGAAGGGAATGAAACACATAGGCTGTCTTTAAAAATTCTTTAGTCGGTTCAACATTTCTTGAAAGCAGTCGTATGCCATCTTGTGGGCTAGTTGTCGGTCGGGCTTTTGGCTCAAGCAGGCAAGCAGGGCACGGCTGAATTCTGCCTTTGCATTGTCAAGTCCTGCAGTGATATCCACCATATGATCAGTCAACGACAAGTCCTCCAGCAGTCCCTGGATTTTGTGTTCATAACTCAGAGCAACAAACGGAACTTCATTGTTTATGGCAAACACCACGGAATGATACCTTGCTCCAACCACCATTTTTGCATGGGAAATGATGGTCTGCTGTACATCTGAGCTGTATGTGTCGGGCATGATGTAAATATTCTCATCTTCACATTTCTGTTTAAGAGTCTGGAAATAGCGGTAGTCGCCCTTACTGCCAAGCGAACAAAGCTGTGGCAGCATCACGATTTGGGCAGTCGGATA
>CAVHYP010000026.1:24667-34875 GCA_963640465.1 Bacteroidaceae bacterium
TCTTGCGCAACTCCTTCATAATGAAAAGATAGAAATCATCGATTACGTCCTTGGAAAGCGACTTGAAAGCAAAGTGCCAAGTTAATTCATTGGGCACAAAAATCACATATTCATGACTGAGGTTCTTACTGATATCATCGGGAAGACTCACATTTGGATGAGTGAGGAAAGCTGTGTCGACTGAAGGTGTGAATGATATGCCCATATTCTCTGCCAAGTCTTTTGACTTACGGTCGCGCAAAGACAAGAACGTAAAGCCTTTCAGCATTTCAATGGAGAGCTTTCTGAACCGCTGCTCTAGTGGAGAGGAAACAGGAAATGGACCTATTGACCTTGAGTAATACACTATCGGTTTGTGCAAGTCACGAGCAATTTGCAAAAGATACATGTGTCGCCAATTCTGAAAACCACCCATACAAATGCCACCAGGAGCACATACTATAACATCCGCCTTCTTATAATAAGGGATCAACCTACGCAGTACTGGATGAAGCGCAGTTCCCAGTCTTGTCATATTGTGTTTTATGATAGCCTCTGCCGATTCATAGGCTCTGAAATTGCGTCTGAAGATGAAATTTACATATTTGTTGTTTGCATTTTCAACTACAAATTCATTTATTGCATTCTGAAAATCCTGGAAAGCAAGAACAGTGATGTGGGCATCGGGCAATGCCACATTCAGAGAATGCATCAATGCATGGTGTGCAGATTCATCTCCACGGTTGCCAACAGGCTGGTTTATAACAAGTATATTATTTATCTTCATGTTCGTCTTCGATATGGTAAATATTAGTCAGACTGATGTCCTTGCGTGTGGACTCTGCAATCTTCACTTCATCGGTCAGATATCCGGTTCCTATTACCAGCACAAGCGTTTCGTTGCATGGAATTCCGAATGTTTGGTGAATCATACTGAGTTTGTTATGGTAAAAACCGCATGACAGGGGAATCGTGCCCAAACCCATATAGTGGAGGGCATTGATAAGGTTCATTGCATAAAGTCCACCGTCCACATAACACTGGAACGGTTCATAGTGCAAGAATCCCTTCATGTTGGCAGTAACCACAATCGCACAATGCACATCATTATAGAAACCGTTACATCCACCTTGCATTTTCAGCAGCTGATGGCATTTCTCTCCAAGGTAAATATGTGTGTGCCATGTCTGTCGGTTGCAGGCAGAAGGCGTGCGTGCTGCCATTTGCAAAGCCTTGTCCAGAATCTCTTTTGAAGGCAGTTCACCAGTGAAATATCTGATGGAATGACGACTGAACAAAAGAGACTTGAAATCACTGCAGGCAGCATTTCTTATATCATCAGCCTTTTCCAATTTTATTCCTGCCGGAGTGATAAGTGATGAAGGGTCTATGTTTGCCTTTGTACAGAGAGACATAAACATTGTTTTCAACTCAGTCACATCAACATCATCCTGCTCTTGGTAATTCAAATAAGCCTTGATAGTGGACAATGGATAGACAAGGAACGAGGGATTACGCTTTCCATACAAATCATCATATTTGGAGAGTCTCTGCAACAAGGATCGTACCTTTTGCTGACCGAATCCATGACGGGTGTTCTTCATTGACATTCCTTTCTCTATCACGTGATTCTCCCGCATCAAGGTATATTGCATCTTTTCCATATCCTTGTCAGTATGGAAAGAAGCATTGTACTTGAGCAGTCGCCACCAATATTGCAGTACTTCAATAAGCAGCAACAACGATTTGGGAGCGTTCTCTCTTATCTTATAATATATGTATTCTCTATTCATATCTTCATTTCTTCTATTCTTCTCCTCTTAGATCTCTTACTCAGTCTTTCTCTTCCTCTTTGTGTTCCTCTCTTTTCCTCTCAACTTTATCCATCTCCTCTTTGTTCACTCTACATTTTCTCTGTTCATCTCATCACTTCCCGTATATTCGCCAAATCTCTCCACCCGAAGATCAGGCTCTGCATCTGCATCTTGAAAAACTTCCGGTACGATGGAATCATCAGGTTTGCCATTGTTCCCGATGCAAAGATTGTGATTATTGCCACAACTGCTGCTCCATAGATGCCATACTGTTGGATGACTGACAAATTAAGTCCAATGCAGACTATACTTCCAAACACATTGCGCAAGGACACGTACTTTTGCCGTTTCTCAATTATGATAAGTTGACCTGAAGTCTGCGACAATGCATCTCCAATCACTTTGAATGCCATTATCGACAAGACTGAGGCTGCCATGATATATTGCTGTCCGAAGGTTAGTGCCACCAACGGATAAGCCACAACAGCAACAAGTACTGCTGCAAAAATGCAAAGCCAAACCGTAATGTTCATGAACAGTTGAGATTGTCTTGCGTAACGGATTCTGTCTTCACTTTGTATCCTAACCAAAACCGGACTTATGGTTTGGGAAATTATTGTCGGCATGAACACGAGTACTTCCACAAAACGTACTGCAACTGAATAGATGCCTACCGAACTGTCATCGAGTATTTTCCCAATCATCACTTGGTCGATGCGGTGATAAACCACGATGGCAGCACCCGAAAGCAACAGTGGGAAAGATTGCTTTATGAGGTATGCTGCAAGATGAAAATCAAATCTCCATTTGAAGACACTGTTCACATTCCTTGAATAAGATAGCAGATAACCGCTCGCCAAAAGAACAGCATCGAACACCAGTGCAAGAATGAAATAAATCAAAGATGTATGACAAAGAAGCAATACCACCTTTATAATCATGCCAACAATCGTACGGGTGATCTCTGTCTGCACCACATGCTTGTTCATCACGATTGATGTAAAGTGGTTTCTTGCAACCCATGTGGTATTCAGAATTACACTTGCCGAATAGATGAATATCAAGGACTGAGTCAATGAATCTGCCTCAAACAAAATGGTGTAGACAAAAATCAAGGCAACTGCAATAATTGCGAAAAACAGTTTCAGGGCAAAGGTTGTTCCAATCAGCCGGTCTCTCTGTTCCTTGTTTTTTGCTTCTTCCCTAATCTGAATGCTGTCGAGTCCGAAATCAGCAAACACCTGGAATATGGACACGATGCTTATGACATAATTCATCAGTCCGTATTGATCTGCTCCAAGATAGCGCGCCACGAGGATTCCAACAAACAAAGAGCCCAACAGATTGACACACTTTCCCAGTACAGCCCAATAAATATTGGACAATACCTTAGTCTTTGTAGTCGAAAGGTTGAGTTTGCTTTGTATGTAGGACAGTATATTCATCAATTCATTCTGCAATAATAATGTTTTGCCACCCCTACTCTATCCAAGGGCCATTCGTCTAAACCATCTCAGAATCCTCTGACTCTTCAGAATCTCAAGACATCTTTGCCCCTTCTGCCATCTCTGCCTCTTCAGAATCCTCAGACTTGTCCGAATTCTCTGTCCCTTCAGACTTGAACAAGATCTTACGGCATTTCCACAAAGCAGTACAAATGAACGAAAGCACGAGCATGGCTCCAACAAATATCATGCGCTTTGGACCAGAAGGTTTGATTGGTACGGTCACACTCTTCAATGTAGTGAAGGACGGGGTCTTCTCCTGTACCTTTGCTTTCATTGCCTGAAGCTGGGTATTCATTGCACTGTAAGTGTTGTATTTCACCGACATGTCATTCTCCAGTTTGTCGCGTTCAGAGATGTAGGCCTGCAGAATAATGTCCTTGTGTGAGTCCGAATAATCGCTGTAGGCTTTCAGTGCCTCTTCATATTCCACCTTCGCGCTGTCCGTGAGATGCTGGTAGTAGTCGCAGTCCAGACGTATCTTGCTTGTCTTGTACTTAATGATGAAGTCCTGCAGACGTTCCTTTACTGAATCGGTCATGGTGGCACACACCAGTGGGTCCTGGTCTCTCACCATGATGGAGATTACGTTGGTTTTCTTGTCTACAGCACACCGTATGTTTCCCATCACTTGCTGCACGAGCATATAGTCTTCCTCTGACATGTAGAAAGGATTTATCCTTTGTGTACTGTCGGACGAACCTCTTTTTTTCTTTGGTTTGAACAAATCCTTTACATATTTGGATGCCAGGGCAAACGGACGAGTCAGCATATTCTTCTTCTGATGCTTCGTCATGTAAGTGTAGTAGTCGGTATTCACCGTTCCATCCTCCGTCCTGACCTTTATGTCGAAAAGGCTGACGATGAACTCCGGCGATTCAAACAAATCAGGATAGAGCAACGGATAGATGGCATCCGAGCCTCCGATGTCGCCCAAGTTTATGCCGAATGATGAAGCAATTGAGGAAAGCCCTCCACCTACATCCTCTCCGCTTGATTCCGGTGCAAGCGACACGTCGCAGTCATAATATCTTGGTTGTGGCAGTATCCATACACACGACAAGATGAATACTATCACAAAGACATAGATGTATGTGCGTTTCTTATGCAGCACCGCTTTCTTGATCTCCTTGAGATCTATTATCTTCACAAGTTCATTCTCTTTCATAAGTCTGCAATTACTTCAGAATGTTAGCAATAGTAACCATCATTGTTGCGATAGAAGCGGCTGATGTTCCCATGGCTGCATATTCGGCTGTGGTCATCTTTGCTTTGTTCTTCTTCGAGGGCACCACAATCTGGCAACCTGGCTGCACAGCGTTTTTTGAGTGATGGTTCAGCTGTTCCACTGAACCGTTCATGTAGATGGCATACACGCGGCTTTTGCGTGCGTTGTCGCCATATCCGCCGGCACGCTTGATGTAGTAGTTAAGTGATTCCCCTTCCTTATAGTTCATTGTGATTGGGTACATCACGTCGCCTGTAATCTTCACAGTACTGGTGTATTGCGGAATCACGAGTTTGTCGCCTTCGCGCAGTGCCAAATCCTCGTCGCCTCCTGGATTCTTTATTGCCTTTTCCAGGTCGATTGCCACATTGGAGGTGGTGCTAAGGTCGAGTTTCATGTTGAGCAATGTGTCTGCTTTCTCAAGGTCGAAATTCTTGTCGCCTTGCATTGCCTCTTCATAAAGGGCAATCTGTGAGGTCCGCAACGAAGCCTCGTTCTGCTGGCGTTCTTCTTCTGTCATTCTGCGTTCCAGTCGCGCACCCTTTGCATAGGCAACGTCGGTCAGTCCTCCCGAAGCCTTGATAAGGTCGCTCAACCGGTAGTTCTTGCTGGTAATGGAATATGAGCCCTCAAAGTTGACTGCTCCCGAAACCTGCACGCTCTGCATCTCGGTGTATGTTGGACTCTTTCTCACCACAATTTCGTCGAACGGCTGCAGCACAAAGCCCTGCTCTCCGTCAATCACGAATCCGTCTTTCAGGGCAAACGAATAGGTTTCAGATATCACGTCGGATGTAGATGTAGATTTTGGGTCATACACTCGGCGGAACACATCGACCTTGGTGGTTGAGGCTGATGTGGTCAGTCCTCCAGCCTGCAGCACAATGTCCTCCAGTGTGGTGTTGTCTGCAAACTGATATGTTCCCGGGTACATCACTTCTCCGTCTATTTTTATTGTCTGCTCTGTGACATAGTCCTGACGACTGGGAATGAACAGTACATCGTTCTTCTGCAGCGGGATGTCGGGCACTGACCCTTCCAGCAATCCCTTGATGTCTACTGGAATCACTTCAAGAGTCTTGTCTGCTTTCTCGCGGTGCATCACTCCACGGTTGATGAATGCATCTTCGCGTACTCCCTCTGCTGCCAGAATAAGGTCGCGTACTCCGCTTATGTCACCACCCATCTGATACATTCCGGGATGGTAGACCGCACCACGGATTTCCACCATATTTGAATAGCGTGCAACCACTGAGTCAACATAGATGGAGTCTCCATCGTTCAGATTGAAGTTGCTCATATTGAATTCTCCGACGGTAAAGATGGAATATTCGCTTCCACTCTTTCGGATGAGACGCACGTTTTTTTTGTAGGCATCGCCCATAAATCCGCCCGCATAGTTGATGATGGTAGCGAGGCTTTCGTCTTTCTTCATCTCATAGAACATCGGACGCTTCACACGTCCCTTGATTCTCACAAGGCAGTCGTACGGACCTACGACGATGATGTCGTTGTCCTGCAGACGGACATCGCCGCGTGAGTTGCCGTTCAGTATGTAGTCGTACACGTCGATTGAGGCAATCTGCCGTCCAGATCTGTATACTTTTATGTCGCGCAATGTCCCTATGTCGCTTATTCCTCCAGCTGCATAGAGGGCATTGAAAGAGGTAGACAATGAACTCAGGGTATAGGTGCCTGGCACTTTCACTTCACCCATCACCTGAACGATGATTGACCGGGTTTCGCCCACCGACAGGCTTACTTTCGAACCTGAATAGAATTTGCCCAAGCGTGACGACAGCACTGTCTGTGCCTGTGCCACTGTCATACCGGCAAGTTTGATAGGTCCCACACCCTCTATCGTGACTGTTCCATCGGGAGAAATGACACTTTCAAAGGTTTCCTGCGATGCGCCCCACACGTCAATGATGACGGCATCGCCTGCACCGAGATAGTAATTTGATGGAGTGGCTATGTTCATGTTGGGCTGGAAGGTGAGTTCGGAGTTGTTGAAGAGATTGTGTCCGAACACTTGGTCTTCGGTGTTGCCGAACATGTTCTTGTAATACAATAAGGAGTCGATGTCAAGAAAACCTATCTCTCCGTTCATCTGCTGCAGACGTTCCTCGTTGGTGTAGAATCTCTGTCCGTTCTTGCCTCTGACCCCACTTTGAACCATGTAGTTGTTCTGCTGCTGATAAGCCTCGCCTTCGAGTTGGCGGTTCGTACGCATACGGCTGGTTGACACAGAGGAGTTGGTGCCCGAGATGTCGACTGCGCCCAGCTGTTCCTGCTTTGCCTCCATGTTCTTCCGGATTCTCTTCAGTTGCTGCACTGTCACACCCTTCTGCAGGAGTTTCTGTACGATTGTAGCCTGGTTGTCGCCCTTTGCCTGTTGCTTGGTGACAAAGTCTATCACCTGGTTGTCGGACATCGACTGGGCATAAATGAAACTGAGCTGACAACTTATGATTGACAACACGGCGAATATAAAGATTCTTTTCATCATTGTTTGGTTCGTTGCATTCATCATCCTTTGGTCTTTGTTAGGCTTATTAGTTATTGACTCATGGTTGTTTCTGAATCGTGTTTGGCTAAGTGTTACTTTTTCCTGTGATGAAGAAAAGCATTGTTTCCATCATTATCTTTGCATCAATCCAAAGATTGCGGTGCTCCAGATAGTCGAGATCCATGTCGAGGCGACGTATCATCTTCTCCATAGTGTAAGTGTAGCCGTTGTGGATGGTAGCATTCGATGTCATTCCTGGACGGCTGATGTAGAGAAGTTCGTAGTCGGGACGGATGTCGCAAATCTGTTTGATGAAGTACGGACGTTCGGGACGGTAGCCTACGAAGGTCATGTCGCCGCGCAGCACGTTAACCAATTGTGGCAGTTCGTCGAGGTGATGGGTACGCAGGAAACGTCCGATTTTCGTGATGCGCTCGTCGTCGTCCTGCGCCAGTTGGGGCCCGTCTTCTTCGGCTTCCACATTCATTGTCCTGAACTTTAAAATATTGAATGGCTTGCCATGCAGCCCCGTACGTTCCTGTTTGTAGAGGATGGGACCGTTGCCTTCTGCCCTCTGTGCTATTATGATTGCAAGAAACACCGGAGAAGAACAAATCAGCCCAATCAGCGAGCCTACTATGTCCCAAGCCCGTTTCATCGCTCTCTCAAAAGAGTTCATCCCGTCTATTATTGTAGTCTTCGATTCCTTTGTCATTCTTTTTCTATCAGTTTATGCGTTGCCGCATACAAACTCATACTCACGCAATTATATTTACAAACGCAAGTACCGGTTATTTATTGTGAATCCTGCCAAACAAATTGCGTTCCTTCATGTGTTCCTTCACTGGAACGGTCCGATTTTCGGCAAAGTCAGTCAAAATTCATGCAAAGATACGACAAATTTGCCTAAGCACAAAACAATCATGCCAATTTTATGGTGTTTAGTCGCAAAGAACTTGTATCTTTGCATGAAAATTGCAATCACAGACAATATCAAAGACTATGGACAAGAAAAAAATAGGTACACTCATCATGGCATTGTTCCTCACATGCCATACGATGAACGCACAGGAAAAAGCATTAAGCAAGATTGAAGCGCAACAACAGACTACCGATCTCGTCAGTGAATGGAAAGAGGATGTGAAAACTGCCACAAAGAAAAACGTCGACAACTCATGCATCAGCCAGGGCAACCTCCGTATGCGATACACCGTCAAGGTGTTTGGCAATAAACCAGCCGACGGGCGCAGCATGTGGATTTCGATGCACGGTGGCGGCAACGCACCCACAGCACTCAACGACAGTCAGTGGGAAAACCAAAAAATACTCTACCAGCCAAGCGAAGGCGTCTACGTCTGTCCGCGCGCTCCGTGGGACGACTGGGACATGTGGTTCAAAAACCCCATCGACAGCATGTTTGAAGAGCTCATACGCACGCTCGAAGCTCACTACGATGTCAATCCCAACAAAGTTTACCTCATGGGTTACTCAGCCGGTGGCGACGGAGTGTGGCGAATGGCGCCACGCATGGCAGACCACTGGGCTGCAGCCTCAATGATGGCAGGCCATCCCGGAGATGTCGACATGCGAAGCCTACGAAACCTTCCCTACATGATTTGGTGCGGAGGCAACGATGCCGCATACAACCGAAACAAACTGGATGCAGAACGGGGTTTGATGCTCGACTCACTCCAGAAAACTGACCCAGAAGGTTTCATCCACAGCACACACATTCTGCCAGGCAAGCCCCACTGGATGGACCTCGAGGACAAAGCAGCACTGCCATGGATGGCAAAATACAAGAGAAACCCCTACCCCACACGCATCGAATGGGTACAAGGCGACAATGGCCGCCGCTTCTTCTACTGGATCGGTGTGCCAAAGGATGAAACCCCAAAAGGCAACTTTATCAGCGCAAGCATAAAGGGCAACACCATAAGCATCAGCCAATGCGACTACTCCGAAGTGACACTCTATCTCAACGACTCACTTGTGGACCTCAACAAGAGCGTAAAAGTGAAGTGCAACGGAAAGACCCTTTTCAGCGGAAAACTCAAAAGACTGAAGAGCAACCTGCGGTCGTCACTCTACGAAAGAAACGACCCTGACTATTGCTTCCCGACCAAAGTCACCGTGAAGATTGGCAAGAAATAAGGCTGGCAAAACGGGAAAATGAAGATCGGAGGCAAAATAAATGCAGAAAAATTTGGCTGTTACAACAAATTCCGCTAAATTGCGCACGATTTATACTTTCTATAAGGAGTGGCAACATACACGTTTATGTCAACATACACGCGTAACAAATAAGGAGTTATAACATTATGAAAAGAGTAATTTGTATCTTGACAGTTCTATGCCTTAGCTTAGGCATGGTTACGGCAGTGAATGCGCAGGACTTGCGCAATGAGACAAACTCAAAGATTGGGAGTTTCGACTCCGACGGCACAGTGCGCAATGCATCAAACACGAAGATAGGGAAAATCGATTCAGAGGGCGCAATACGCAACGCTTCAAACACGAAAATAGGGAAAGTTGATTCCGACGGTACCATACGCAACGCCTCAAACACAAAGATAGGAAGTGTTGACTCCGACGGTACAGTACGCAATGCTTCAAACACGAAGATAGGGAAAGTTGATTCCGACGGCACAGTCCGCAACGCTTCAAACACGAAGATTGGTTCTGCCAAAGATGTGAAGGTGCCATGGGCTGCCACATATTTCCACTTCAGTTTCTTCAAATAAAAAATCCGACATCCAGATAAAAATATATAGCATTTTGACGAAATTCCCAAGACGCCTCGTCCACTCTTCATTTTGTCCCCTATTAGATAGTTTTTGTTCTCTGACCAGGAAAAATTTTTTCTCTGACCGGGAAGATAAATTTCTCTGACTAGAAAAAAATATTTCTCAGACTAAGAAAATAAAACGAGATGTTTTACACGCTTGTTTAGCAAGATGCAGTATATGAAATTTCTTAGAATTTAATATTTCTGTTTCTTTCATAATTCAAGGCATTTCTGTCCGGATGGGTGGGTAGAATTGAGCGCAGAATAGGAGCCAGCTTTCTCCGAAAGCGTGAGCGATGACACTCGAGCGACAGCTCGCAATGTTTGCTCGTTCGAACGCAAGTTCGCCATGTAGGAGTCAGCTCTCTCCGAGAGCGTAGACGAT
>CAVHYP010000027.1:0-34499 GCA_963640465.1 Bacteroidaceae bacterium
ACCCACAACAATGGAGTGTAGCATTCATGGCTGTAGTCAAACGGACCAAGTTCGTAAGGACGGATGCTCTTCACGTTATAAAGATGGAAATACTCATGTGCCACGAATGACAGATGACGCAGATATTCCTGGCGGTTGCTGAATTTATAGGAACCTGAAGTGTAGCAAGCCTGAGAATTGAGGTGTTCAAGTCCACCGCCGCCACTGCCTAGATGAATGAGGCAATAGTTGTCGTAGGGCACATCGCCGATGATGCGTGTAGACTCGCTTACCACCTTCTTGAAATCCTCCTTGAAGGTTGTTTCCTTATATCCTTCTGGAGTAAGAAGGGCAAATTCGTAGTCATGTCCTTCATGGTTGAAATACTCCACATGCTGATTACCAAGCAATACAGGAGAATCGAACAGCACATCGAAGTTGGGCGCATGGAATGAACGTTGCTTGCCTTCGTTCTTTCCCACTGGTTTCAGTCCAGTACTTGCCTGCTTGAACCCATCGGGCATCACGTAAGTCACATCCACATCGTGTGTCTTGTCGTCCTTGAAATACATGAACACACCATTCGGAGCAATGAATACTGATTCGTCCTCTACGTAGCTATTTGCCACCGAATGCTCGGTTGCCTTCACTCGGTAAGTAACCTTCAGCGAATTGTCTGCCACTTTCACTGCCCACTGGTTCTTTGAAGTTTTTGTCCAGCTCAGTGCATTGCCGGCAGCATCAGTTGCCTTGAAGTCCGACAAATCCTTCGGAAAGTCCATAATCATGTAATAGCCCGGTGCCCAAACAGGCATTTCAAGAGTCATAGTGTCATGGACCTTGACGTCGAACGCCACATCAAGGGTTACATACATGTACTGATTCTGCTGATCGAAACTCACCAGGTAATTCATTTTGTAGTTTTGTTTTGCACTCATGCTGATTGACAGAGTGAGCAACAATACAATCAGATTTAGTTTCTTCGCTTGATTCATAAGAATTGAATTAGTAGTTTAGTGATTATTGTTTTGTTGTCTATATGTAAAACTGCCTTCACCGCATGAAGTGAAGGCAGTTGTCGTTCATGTCGACTGTTCTGTAAACTGTCTTTGCGGGATTCTTGTCCTGAAATTCACAGAGCCGTCCATTCATTCATCTTCATCGTCGTCGACTTCATCAGGGATTGACTCCAAGTCTTCAATCTGTGGATTTTCTTCATCCATTGAAATGTCCTCATCCTCATCCATTTCTTCATCCATTGAATCGTTGTCATCCACGTCATCCTCATCGTCTTCAGCATCCTCCTCTCCTTCGTCATCAGAATCATCATCGAGTTTGCTATTTGAAGTGGTCAATGATGAAGAGAAGTGCTCCTTCTCATACTTAGGCTTTTCCTTGAGGAATATTGCCTCAATCCATGTTCCGCGTGCAATCTCCAGTGCTTCGTAGCCATCAGACTTTCTCCGTTCGATGATGCCTCCAGCACGATGCATGATTGCTTCAGGAAGTGTACTGCTGTCCACATAGAACGCACTTTCGATGATGTCCTGGATTGGCAACGGAAGTCCCTTCCATCCTGTACCCATGTTGTTTCTCATCAGTTCAATGACTTCCAACGGGCTCAGGTGCCAGATGTTCTCCATCGTAAGGTCGGTTACCTTCTTTATTTGGTGCTTGCGTATTGCAATTCCATGAGATTTGTCTTTGTCGTTGTCCGGATAGGCAAATATCTTGAAGTTTGATTCCTCAAGCGAAGCTATGGTCTTGTTGTCATCCATATCGATGAAATCCACATCGTAGACTGGACGTATAATGTTCATGTACTTCACCCTTTTTTCTGCCCAGTGCTCGGTGTGCTTTCCTTCAAGCAACATATTGTAGATTTCCTCCACATCCGTATCCCACACATTGCCTTTGGTGAGTTTTGAAATCGCCGCCTTGTCGTCTGAAATGATGTGTTGCGGCATTGAAGACGGTTCACAAGCCATATTCTTTGGAGACCTGCTTCTTGTAGTTACAGGCTTCCTCTCAACAGGGAGAGTCACGGTAGGTTTCTTTGGAGCAATCCTCACATTGTCGTCATCATCATCTTCCTCTTCCTCTGATTTGTTGTAGACTTCATCATATTTTGCGAAAGGTGACACTGACACGGATGCAATACGGTCGAGACGATCGCTGACTGACTGTGATGCAGCTTCCTCCCTTGCAATAATCTTCTCCATTTCTACCACTGGCTTTGAAGCTGCAGGTGTAGCCGATGCCAAAGACTCGCTATTCTTCAGATTACGTTTCTTTTGCTTCACGGGTTCAGCAGCCACAACATTTTCTTTTGTCACTGCCTCCGTTTGTTTGTTGTTTTTCTTAGCAGCCATATAAATTCTACTATTTGTCTGAACTAATTTGGTTTCTATTAAATGCACGGAACCATCTGAATAGACAACAGACGAGTCCGATGAATTGCAAAATTACTATTTAATTTTAAAAGGGCAATGTTTTTCCCTGACTTTATGTCAGAACTTTGTACATTTTATCCGTTTCAGTATCAAGAATCAGCTCTACCCTACCCTTGATTTTCCTGTTTCTTTGCTTCATTCCAGAGAACGTCCATCTCCTCCAAAGTCAAATCCTTTATCTCGCAGCCCTGGGCTTTAGCAGCCAGTTCCACATAGGTGAAACGGCGGATGAACTTCTCGTTAGTATATTCAAGGGCTGTATCGGGATTGATGTGATAAAGCCGCGCAGCATTTATCAGACTGAACATGATATCTCCGAACTCCCGTGTTGCTTTGTCCTTGTTCATATTGGCAATCTCTGCCTCAAACTCGCTTATCTCCTCCTTTACTTTTGGCCACACGTCCTCTTTTTCGTGCCAGTCGAATCCCACATTACTTGCCTTCTCCTGAATTCGGTCTGCTTTGATGACTGATGGCAATGACACTGGCACACCACTGAGCACAGTCTTGTTGCCGTCCTTTTCCTTTGTCTTCAATTGCTCCCAATTCTGCAGTACCTGCTCCGTTCCGTCCACTTCGGTTTGTCCGTAGACATGCGGATGTCGGTAAATCAACTTGTCGCACAGTTTGTTGCAAACATCGGCAATGTCAAACTGTTCCCTTTCGCTGGCGATCTTGGCATAAAACACAATATGCAGGAGGACATCGCCCAGTTCCTTGCATATGTTCAAGTCATCCTCCTTCAGAAGTGCGTCGCAGAGTTCATATACTTCCTCTATGGAATTGGGACGCAACGACTGGTAAGTCTGTTTTCTGTCCCATGGACATTTCTCGCGCAATGTATCCATCACGTCGAGCAAGCGGCTGAAAGCCTGTAGTTTTTCTTCTTTTGTATGCATTCCCATTCTTTATTCGTTTTTCAGATGCATCAGGTGCACTGCCACCAACGCAGCAGTTTCCGTACGCAAGCGGCTCTTACCAAGACTGACCGACACAAACCCGGCCTTCTCTGCCTCTCTCACCTCATCGATACTGAAGTCTCCTTCCGGACCAATCATCACCACTACATCTTCTCCTTTCTTCAGGACGTCAGACAACAGGGGCAGATGGTCGTCATAGCAATGGCACATGAACTTTTGGCTGGATTGAGCACTCGAGATGAACTGTGCGAATTGAGTCATAGGATTCAGTCGCGGCAACTCTGCCTTATGGCTTTGTTTCATGGCTGAAACGAATATCCGTTCGATGCGGTCGAGTTTCACCACCTTACGTTCGGAAAATCTGCAATCAAGGAATGTTAGTTCATCAAAGCCAATCTCCGTTGCCTTTTCTGCGAACCATTCTACGCGGTCCAGATTCTTTGTCGGTGCCATTGCCAGATGCAGATGTCCTTTCCACTGCCGAGCTTGGGGCATGGTCTCCACTATGCGGTAAAGGCAATGCTTTTTCGTTGTCTCCGTAATCTCTGCCTTGTAGAATGTGCCCCTGCCGTCCATCAGATAAATCTCATCCGACTTTGCCAAACGGAGGACACGTACAGCATGTGCAGCCTCCTCGTCAGGCAACGAACAACTTTGCGGGTCGGGGGTATAAAAAAAACGGACTTCCTTCATAAACGGTTCATATAATCAATCAGTCAATGTATATCGGTCAATAATCTTTCGTCAATCTGTCACTTCACATCAACACATCTCAAGATATTCCTCAAAGATTTCTATTGCACGTTTTGCCACATCATCCTGAATCTCGGTGCGACTCTGTCCATTGCTCACCACTCGACGGGTGAGATGGCTGTCGGCAGAACCAACTGATATATAGACGGTACCTACCGGGTCTTCATCGGTTCCACCAGTCGGACCAGCATAGCCCGTGATGGTAATCGCATAGTCTGCCTCAAAAAGTCGGCAAGCACACTCGCGCATGGCATCAGCCGTCTCACTGCTTACCACTCCATATGTGTCAATAATGTCTGCCGGAACTTTCAGCACGAGTTCCTTTATCTCAGTCTGGTACGACACCACCCCTCCTCTGAAGTACTCCGAACTTCCGGGCACAGAGGTGATGAGCGCCGCTATGCGTCCACCGCTACAACTCTCTGCAGTACACAGACTCTTGTTCATGGCAATCAGTTTGTCTTGTATCGCTTTTGTACTCATTTCATTCGTGCAAATGCCGGGGCATTGATATCACAGAAATCTTTGTCCTTATACTTGAAATAACCGGTGATGCCTATCATGGCAGCATTGTCGGTAGTGTAACTGAACTTCGGGATGTAAACGGTCCAGCCATAACGCTTGGCATGGTCGTAGAAAGCATTGCGCAATCCGTTGTTGGCAGAAACGCCTCCTGCCACTGCCACATGGGTGATGCCTGTGTCCTTCACTGCCATACGCAGTTTCTTCATAAGAATGTCCACAATGGTCTTTTCCAACGATGCTGCAAGGTCTTCCTTGTGATGTTCGATGAAGTCGGGATCATCCTTCAACCAGTCGCGCAATGAATAGAGGAACGATGTCTTCAGTCCCGAAAAACTGTAGTCGTAGCCATGAATGTTAGGCTTTGCAAACTGATAGGCATCCGGATTTCCCTGCCGAGCCAACCGGTCGATGATTGGACCTCCCGGATATCCGAGTCCCATCACTTTCGAGCACTTGTCGATGGCTTCGCCTGCAGCATCGTCGATGGTCTGTCCCAGGATTTGCATGTCGTTATATGCATTCACCCTTATGATTTGGCTGTTTCCGCCACTCACAAGAAGACAGATGAACGGGAATGGAGGGACAGAATGGTCGTCGTCGCTCTCCTTGATGAAATGTGCCAACACATGTCCTTGCAGATGGTTCACATCAATCAACGGAATTCCAAGTGCACGGGCAAAGCCTTTGGCAAAGTTCACACCCACAAGCAGACTGCCCATCAGTCCCGGGCCACGGGTGAAAGCCACAGCCGACAACTGCTCCTTCATCACATTTGCCCGTTTCAGTGCCTGGTCAACCACCGGCACAATATTCTGTTCGTGTGCCCTACTCGCAAGTTCCGGAACCACACCACCGTAAGCCTCATGCACAGCTTGACTGGCAGTCACGTTCGACAACAAGACTTC
The DNA here is from genome assembly GCA_963640465.1 of Bacteroidaceae bacterium. Classification (GTDB taxonomy): domain Bacteria; phylum Bacteroidota; class Bacteroidia; order Bacteroidales; family Bacteroidaceae; genus Colivivens. The sequence goes on from CAVHYP010000027.1 coordinate 5,536, forward strand.
GTTCTTCAACACTGCAGCCGATGTATCATCACATGATGATTCAATGGAAAGTATGTAAATATCCTTTTTCTCTTCCATATATCAATGAGTCAGAATTTCCAGACCATCGTCTGTCATCACAAAAGTATGTTCCCACTGGGCGCTGTCGCTATAGTCCTCCGTGTAGACTGTCCATCCGTCATTCTCGTCAATCACCACTTCCCAGTCGCCTGCATTTATCATCGGTTCGATGGTAAACACCATACCGGGGACGAGCAACATTCCCGAGCCTTTTTTCCCGTAATGCTCCACATCCGGTTCCTCATGGAATGCATTTCCCACACCATGGCCACACAAGTCGCGCACCACAGTGAATCCGTTCTTGTGAGCATGCTTGGCGATGGCATTGCCCAAGTCTCCTACAAAAGTATAGGGCTTGCACACCTCCATACCGATTTCCAGACACTCTTTTGCCACCCTTACAAGTTTTTCCCTGGCTGGAGATGTTTTGCCAATGATGAACATGCGGCTTGCATCTGCGTAATAGCCATCGAGAATGGTTGTCACGTCCACGTTCACAATGTCGCCATTCTTCAGAATCTGGTCAGGACTTGGTATGCCGTGGCAAACCACATCGTTCACTGAGACGCACACACTCTTCGGGAAGCCTTCATAGTTGAGAGGAGCAGGAATTGCACCATGGCTTATGGTAAACTCGTGCACCATCGTGTTGATTTCTTCCGTCGACATTCCCTCCTTTATATTCTCAGCCACCATATCGAGTAGCGCAGTATTTATCACACCCGCCTTCCTTATTCCATCAATCTGTTCCGGAGTCTTTATGAGGTCACGGCTCGGACAGAGCTTACCTTTATTCTGAAATGCCAGAATTTTCTTGTCCATCTCAGTCAGTGGCTGTCCCTTCACAGGATGCCAATTCCTTGGGTTTCTATTAAACATAATCGAATCCTTCTTTATATTACCATGCAAAATTACTAAATAAATTGGTTCAATATACCGCGTATGTCGCAATAAAGCGTTACATTTGCACAAATAAAGGAATTAAGGTATGAAACGAACTGCATTTATATTGGCAACAATGAGCATTGGACTAATGTTTTGTGCATGCACAATAGGCAACTCCGACAAGGACAGGCAAGACTCAGTGAAGTCCGTCGTGCCAAGCAAGAGCACCGTAAACTCCATGTCAGAATACAATCTCGACGGATCAGTAGAAGTAGGCGGCACAAAATACAACTACGAGTTTGCGTTCAACAACGACAAGAGTCTTCCGGTTGTAGTCACCGAAGAAGGACTGAAGTACTACGACAACAATGTAAAGCTCTACATTAACAAAGGCTCGGAAACCGTCTACGAACACACCTTCACCAAGGAGTCATTCCTGAGTCTCATTCCTGCAGCAGACTACAAGCGGGCAGTACTGGCGGGATTCAATTTCAACTATATGCAGGAAGACAAGCACGACCGTTTCTATTTCATAGCCGTTGTGGGCGATCCCGACGAGACATCCGACCTCAGCTACTCCATAGGAATAGCCATCGACAAGAGCGGCAACATCTCAACGTCCATAGTCACAAGCGTTGACACAGAACCAATGAACGACAACCTCAACCAAGACCCCGACGAAGATGATGCGTAGTATAGTTTTCATTGTAGCCACACTGTTGTCGTGTGCGCCAGCCCTTTCCCAGACAAAGACAGTATCAATTCTAGGCGATTCCTACAGCACATTCGAAGGATACGTAGAGCCCGACACCAACTTCATCTGGTACTACGACTCCATCCCACGCAACAAGACCAATGTCCGTAAAGTCACGGAAACATGGTGGTATCAGTTCCTCAAAGAGAACGGCTACAGACTGTGCTGCAACAACTCATTCTCCGGATCCACCATATGCAACACCGGATATGGCAAGGCAGACTACAGCAGGCGCTCGTTTATTGCCCGTATGGACAATCTCGGATGTCCCGACATTATATATATATTCGGAGCAACCAACGACAGTTGGGCAGGTTCACCCATAGGCGATTATAAATACTCCGGGTGGAACCCCTCCGACCTCTATTCCTTCCGCCCTGCCCTCTCCTATCTGCTCAATCACATGACCAAACGCTACATCAACTGCGAAATCCGTTTCATTCTTAACTCCGAGCTGAAGCAGGAGATAAACGAGTCAGTGGAAACCATCTGCCAATACTACGGCATCGAAGTAATCAAACTTCACGACATCGACAAACAAGGCGGTCATCCCTCTGTAGAAGGAATGAGAAGCATAGCCCGACAACTGAAGCCACAACATTAACCATTGCACTAGTTTTCACACATCCCCACTGCGTGATTGGTCAATCCTTGCAAGTAGTTCGTCGGATATCCCGGTTTCAACCTTGCGGCAAAACATCTTGTCTGTCTCCAGCAAGTCTTGCCAATAGTCAAGTGTAAGTTTCTTCACACAGCCGTGATAATAAATGTAATGAAGGGGAGTGAGTGCTGAAAGCCCTGGATAAGAGCCTTCATGCAACATTGCCTTTTTGCCAAAGGGAGAATTGTAGACAATCGTGTGAATACAAAGTTCGCTTGGAGCAAATGCCATCTTGAAATATCTGCGCAACGATGCGTTTTCTTCAAACACACGCTTCACATAACGTGCACAATCCAGTGTCAATGCCCAATAGTCGGAACCGAAATACACATCGCTCAATATCCCATTGATGCGCACTTGTGGACTGCGACGTACACCCAATGAAGCAAGTACGATACGCGATACCTTTGCCAATTTTTTACTCACCCATCGACTGCCGCACCGCAAATCACGGAATGGATGCAGATGCACGATCTTCGACAACTGACCGGCATCACTGCCACGGGTGATGTTGAAACCTCCAATAAACTCATGTTCTCTATTTTCGTTGAAGAACCGATGGATGCGTGCATTGCTCCAAAGCGGATAATCCTGACCACTCAGACATACAAGATGCGAATAAGGTCGTCGGCTATCGACAGCAGCCTTTATTAGTTCGTACTGGTAAGCCACCTGTTTAAAGCCGCCCCATCCCACGGCATGACGTGGAACGAAGTGCACCCTTTCAGACAACATGCTGCAGAACTGAGTATCGTCCACATTAGCATCAATATGGACATAAAAATCAGAATCTACATCAAGGGCAGCCACCAACTGCGCCAGATGGTGAGCGTCACGATAAGCCGAAATAAGATAAGCAATCATTGTTACTCAAATATTGATTCCAATTTTATAACTTCATTTGTTGATAGACCATGTATGCCACTACGACAATGCAAAATTACGAAGAAAATACGATATTTACACCTTCTCATCCTCAGATTCTTCAGCAGAAGAACAAATAAGCGGCAAACATGAATAATTAGAATGTTAATCAGGCTATGATTGTCTATGATTAAGCTTTGACTGGACATTAAACGAGGACCGGAAAGCACTTTTGGGCAGTTCTGTTGACAGTGAGAAAGACAACCGGTCGTATAGCTTCGGACAACCGGTCGTATAGCCCCGGACAACCGGCCGTATCGGCACCTACGAGCCGTAGTGTTTAATCCACTGTAATGTGACCTGGCGCAATACCCGCCAATGAGGCTAATGATTAATACGTCATGGCTTAATAATTGCTAATACATAGCTGATTGCTGATAAATAATCATTACCTTTGCGTCCACTTTTGAACTACTGACAGAGATTTATATGAACGACAACAGAGATTCACTGTATTTCGGAACAACGCGTGTGTCGCGTTTGTTCCGCAAATTGTTTTTTCCAACACTGCTTGGACTCATATCGTCAGTACTTCTCAATCTTGCTGACGGTATTTTCGTGGGACACGGTGTTGGCAGTAACGGTTTGGCTGCCATCAACATCGCAGCGCCGCTTTTTCAGATTTCCACTGGCATTGCGCTGATGTTTGGCAGTGGAGTGAGTGTGGTGGCTGCCGTGCATCTGAGCAAAAACAACGTAAAGGCGGCCAACATCAACATCACACAGGCTTTCACTGTAGGCATGTTGATGATGACGCTGGTAATCATTGCCATCAACATTTTTCCGCATCAGACTGCAGAACTGTTTGGCGGCAACGACTTCTTGTATCCTCTCGTGTATGACTACATATTGGGTGTAAGTCCGTGTCTGCTGTTCCTTGTCATCAACATCGTGGGACTCTTTGCCATACGGCTGGACGGCTCGCCAAACTTTGCCATGGCGGTAAACACGGTAAGTACTATGCTCAACATATTCCTCGACTGGCTTTTTGTGTTTCCATTGCATTGGGGAATCTTCGGTGCTGCGGTTGCCACGTCCATCGCATCAGGAGTAGGCAGTCTGATGGTGGCATGGTATTTCATCAGACGAAGCAGACAACTGAACCTCTATCGTCCGAAATTCTCACCCACAGCCGTACACCTCACCCTGCGCAACTGCAGCTATATGCTACGGCTCGGTTTCCCGACCTTCATTGCCGAAACTGCCATCAGCTGCATGATGATAACAGGCAACTTCATGTTCATGCATCATCTGCACGAGGACGGAGTGGCTGCCTTCTCCGTAGCATGCTATCTCTTCCCAATGATCTTCATGTTCGGCAATGCCATCGCACAGTCATCACTGCCCATTGTAAGCTACAACTACGGACTGGGCAATAGAGATCGCATACGCACCACACTGCATATATCGGCAGGACTTGCTGTAGTGCTTGGCATATTGATGAGCCTGACCGGTTTCTTCTACACTCCGCAAATCGTAGACCTCTTCATCGGCACACCATCTCCGTCGAGGACAATCGGTGTGGCAGGAATTCCGCTGTTTATGCTTACATGCTTACCCTTCACTGTAAACGTGGTGTTGATTGGTTACCTGCAGAGTTTGGAACAATACAAATCTGCAACGGTGTTCATGCTGCTGCGAGGTTTCATCTTCATCATCCCCTGCTTCATCCTTATGCCTGTAGTGTTAGACACTGAAGGACTTTGGCTGGCAGAACCATTGTCGGAAACTCTTACGATGACATTGCTCCTTATATATATGGTGGCAAAGTCGAAGAAAAAGGGGAAAACCTGCAAAGGTAATTTTCTGGCCCAATCATAAGTACGGCGGATATGGAAAAATCCTTCTTATCAGGCAAAAGTAGGTTTAGGTAGATGAAATTTTATGATTGAAGGTGCAATTATATCAGTTCTTATGCTTATCTTTGCCATGTAAATGAAGATTTCGCTTGCCTTGACGGCAGCACAAGAACAAGAAGGAAATTGGACAAAGTTCAATAGTGGGCAATGATTTGCCACATAGGAGCAGAACAAACAAGAATTAAGATGCTGCAAACTAAATACATACAAACATGACTATCTATCCAAAACTCATAACGGACGCACTCTCTACGGTGCGCTATCCTGGAACAGGGAAAAACCTGGTGGAGGCTGAAATGATTGAAGACGACTTGCGTATTGACGGCATGGACGTGTCGTTCTCCATCATATTTCCCAAGAACCCGGACCCATTCAGCAAGTCAGTGGTGAAAGCTGCCGAAACTGCAATAAAGACATTTGTAAGTCAGGACATAAATGTGACGATAAAGGGCAAATTCAATGTGTCTGAACAGAGCAAGAACGAGAAACCGCCCGTGTTGCCTGGAGTGAAGCACATCATCGCAGTGTCGTCTGGCAAAGGCGGTGTTGGCAAGTCCACCGTTGCTGCCAACCTGGCAATAGGACTGGCAAAAATGGGTTATCGTGTAGGACTGCTCGACACCGACATCTTCGGTCCGTCCATTCCAAAGATGTTCCAGGTGGAGGAAGAACGTCCGTATACCACAAACGTGGACGGCAAGGATTTGATTGAACCCATAGAGAAATACGGTGTAAAATTGCTGTCAATCGGATTCTTCGTCAATCCCGACCAAGCCACTCTTTGGAGAGGTGCCATGGCATGCAACGCACTCAAACAACTGATAACTGAAGCCAACTGGGGCAACCTTGACTATTTCGTGATGGACACCCCTCCTGGTACAAGCGACATTCATCTGACCCTTATCCAGACATTGCACATGACCGGTGCAATCATTGTCAGTACGCCACAGCAGGTAGCTCTTGCCGATGCGCGAAAGGGAATCAACATGTATATGAACGAGAAGGTAAATGTGCCGATTCTCGGACTGGTGGAGAATATGGCATGGTTCACACCGGCAGAACTGCCCAACAACAAGTACTACATATTTGGTAAAGAAGGATGCAAGAAACTGGCAGAAGAGCTGGATGTGCCATTGCTAGCACAGATTCCACTTATCCAAAGTATTTGTGAAGATGAGGACAATGGTGTTCCACCAGTCATGCAGCCGGCAAGTCCGGAAGGAATTGCATTCATGAGCCTCGCAGCCCGAATTGTCAGAGAAGTGGACAAGAGGGAGATAGCAAAGTAGGTGTCTACAAACAAAAGAAACAGAAACTACGATGCTCCGTTACTATTCAAAGGCAGACAGAAGGGCCATCATACTTTTAACGGTTGTAGCCTTTATGTGCATATTGGGAGTGGTCTTGTTTGGCAACAATACCGGACAAGACAACAAACGGAACGAGGCAAACGGACGCGACACAACCATCAATGATGCACGGCAGACAGCCCGGCAAGGAACAAGTGTACAGAATGGAATACCGGACAAGGGAAGCGATGCAGAAGAGTCAAATGTTGCAAGCAAAACAGTGGATACGTTCGACCCCAACACTGCCGACTCGATGACACTGCTTGCCGTGGGAATTAAACCCTGGCAAGTGAAGTCGTTCCTGCGCTACAGAAATGCAGGTGCTGTTTTCCGTAGCCCAATGGACATCATCCGCGTTTATTGTCTTGAAGATGAAGACATTGATATGTTACTGCCCAAGATACGCATAGCGGACAAATACAAGCAAAGAAGGATCAAATATCCAATCAAGAAACAAACTGGCTGGAATAACGGGGAACCAAATGAAAGGCTGCAGACAACTGCCAGAACCAACAGACTGACGGCAGCAGACAAAAGCCCGTATCACTCGAACAAGTTCACCTCACTGACTAAAGTAGACGTGAACACCGCTGACACTACCCTACTGAAACGGATTCCAGGCATTGGATCCAACATAGCACGTTGGATTGTGCAAAGACGAGAGAAACTAGGCGGATTTTATTCAATAGAACAACTCACTGAAGTAAAGCACGTTTCAGAAGAAGTGTTGGAATGGTTTGAACTATCGACCGATGTGCAGCATCGCAATCTCAGTAAAATGACATTCAGACAGATGGCATCACATCCGTACATAGGATATGAAAAGGCAAAGGCAATATCCAACTACATACGAATTTACGGTCCATTCAAGGACAACGATGCCCTGAAGTCATCCAACATATTCACAGAGGAGGAATTGTTACGGCTCATGCCTTATTTGGAGTTCTGAGATATTTGCAGTTTTTTTCATTAGGATTGATTTGGGTAGACTTATCCATGAGAGTTGAGTTATTGGGATTTATTTATCAAAAACGTTTTATACATGTATTTATACATAAGGGAAAGTTATGAAAAAAGATTTGGAAAATAGAGTTGACAAAGCTGTCGACTACTTTATGCAAGGATATGGCTGTTGTCAGAGCGTGGTAGCAGCTTTTGCAGACTTATACAATTTGGACGAAGAAACAGCAAAGAAAATTGCAGCTGGATTTGGAGGAGGAGTAGGACGCATGAGAATGATGTGTGGTGCCGTATCGGGCATCGTAATACTTGTCGGTCTTGACTGCGGCCAGACAGAAGGAAGTGACCGTGAAGGAAAATCCAACTGCTACAAAGTGGTGCAGGAGTTGTTGGCTCAATCCAAAGAACAGAACGGCTCACTCATCTGTGCAGAAATACTTGGACTGAACGGACACGACAAGGCAGCATCCAGTTATGCGGCATCGGAAAGGACTGCCGAATACTATAAGAAACGTCCTTGTGTTGCAAAAGTAGAAAGTGCTGCCCGCATCTTTGCCAAGTATCTGGAGAACAAAGAACAATAGATTATATATCACAAAAAAAATAGACTATATGACAAAAGTCAATAGACTATATATCACAGAACAATAATCTACATCACAAAATCTATATCGTTTCCCAATCGTAAATCGTTCCTGTCTTCAAAGAGAAGTTGCAACCAATCCGATAGACGGTCCTGTCATTGGAGACATACTCACGGACATAGCCCTTGGAGTCAATCTGATTGAGAGCTTCGGCAGCCGAGCATTTATGCTTGAACTAGAAGGTGTGGACAAACTTCTGTATATTAACAATGCAATCCACCCTACCTATTGTTTCCTGTACCTCTCCAAACTGTCAATGGCAAGTCTGCGGAACAGTTCCTTTCGTCATTCGAAATAGCACTTCTGACGTTATATTCTACAGTCTGTGGGTTCTTGTCATGCAATAGAAAGATAAAAAAAGGCTGGTTCTATGAATTTCATATTATTGTCTTCCGACCGTATTTAAATGGAATCTTTTCGTGGTGTTGAATCCCAATGCAGTGAAAGGCAAAAACTTGGAATTTTTAGAACCAGCCATGTTTTATTCAATGTGACTGATTGGCCTTCAATGACTGATTGGCCTTCAATGACTGATTAGTTCTCAATGACTGATTAGCTCTCGATGACTGATTAGTCTTCAATGAGTAATAGGTCTTCATTGTTTGACAAGTCTTCAATGAGCAATCAGTCTTCAGACCTACAGATCTTAGTTGTTCATGTACTTCTTGTACTTGGCTTCGTTGGTCTTGTCGCTGAGTGCGTGATAGCATCTGTAGAGCTGTTCGCCCCAAAGAGAGCTGTTGTCAGACTCGCATTCCTCTGCTTTCTTGTAGCAGGGGATGGCTTGGTTCAAGTAGCCTTTGCATGTGTCAATCTTGTTGCGGTTCTCCATTGCAAGCTGGTAGTAGCATGTTCCGAGTGAGCACCAAGCACGTCCGTAGGTCGGGTCGATTTCTGTCAGTTTCTTGAACATGTCGACTGCCTCTGTATACTTCTTGTCGTTGAACGTAAGCAATGCTTTTGTCTCGACTGGGAAGATTTCCTTTGGATATTTGGCTGACATCTTGTCGCACAATGCCTTTGCTTCCTCGATCTTCTTGTTTCTTACATATTCCTGAATCAGAAGTTTTGGGAACTGAGTGTCCTCGTAGTGGTCGATGGCATAACGGCAATATTTCTCCCAGTTGGTCATGTCGCCATGAGTCTTGTAGGTGTTCATGAGTTCCACGCATGCATAGCTGCCGTAGTTCTTGGTGTCGAGCACTTTCTCATACCATGAGAGATACTGCAGTGTGTCCTCATAGGTTTTTGCCTGACCTTTCAGTGCCATACCACAGTAGAGGTAAGCATTGTACTTCAGCGAGTCGTTCTTTTCAAGGTCGAGTTCCTTGAAGAGTGGGTTGCTGAATGTTTCGAGGTATGTATCCAGGTAGCTCATTGCTTCTTTCGGATGTGAGTTGAGCATGGCATAGCCTGCTGACAGCATTTGCATACGAAGTGGAGCTGCCTCCTTCTGAGCTTCCTTGTGGGCTGTCTTGTAAGCATCCTCTTTCATTGGAAGCTTGCCCTTTTCATCAGGAGTAATCAAGCACTTCTCGTATGTTTCCCAATATGACAAAATGTCCTTCATACCGTTGAAATAAGCAAGAGAGTCCAAGTTTCCGCTGGCCTGTCCGTCCTGATAAAGCTTCACAGTCAAGACGTTTCTGATTTTGGCGGCAACTTTCCATGTGTCATAATAATCGACAGACTTCTCATTTACCATACATTCCTGTATGTCTTCCCAGGCGCTGGCAACTTTCTTGTAATCGATACCATTCTTGTTGTTGCTGCTGCATGCCTCGGTAAGTTTTGAGTTTGCATCAATTACTGCATACTTTTGTGCGAATGCTGCTGAACCTGCAACGAGCATAGCACAGACAAACATTACTTTCTTCATAATTACACCTTTTTTATTAAGTTAATAATTCAAGACTATTCGTTTGTTGGTTCTTCGTTTTCGTCTTTCACTTCCTCATCGGATGAAACCTCGTCTGCTGAGTCCTCACTGTCAATGGTTTCGTCTGTCGAAACATCGTCACGGTAAGTGAAGTTGGTCTGTCCGTCGGCATCGGGCACATTTTCGAGTTGGTCGTCGTCCTCCTCTTCTTCGTGCTCAACCTTGCATACGCTTGAAATCACATCGTTGCGCTTCTTGAGGTTGATGAGGCTCACACCCTGGGTGTTGCGTCCCTGGAGGCGGATTGTACTGAGTGCAAGGCGTATTGCCACTCCGCTTTTGTTGATGATCATCAAGTCGTTGTCGTCGGTCACTGATTCAATAGCAATAAGCTTGCCAGTTTTCTCGGTGATGTTGAGTGTCTTCACTCCCTTTCCGTTTCGGTTGGTGATGCGGTATTCAAAGATTGAACTGCGTTTTCCGAAGCCTTTCTCGCTGACTACGAGCACTGATGGTATATTCGGGTCGTTCACCATCTCTTCTTCGGTCAGTCCCTCTGGCTTGTGGATCACAATCATGCCAATCACTTCGTCTTGTCCGTCGTCGTCGAGTCGGATGGCGTGCACACCGGTTGCGCCACGTCCCATCACACGCACTGTGTTCTCCACGAAGCGGATGGCGCGTCCGTTGCGGTTGGCTATCAGCACTTCATCGGTACCGCTGGTGAGCAACACTTCCTTCACCATATCATTGTCGTTGAGATTGATGGCAATGATTCCGTTTGAGCGCGGACGCGAATAGTTGGCAAGTGCAGTCTTCTTCACGATTCCCTGTTTTGTACAGAAGAGTAGGTTGTGGCTTTCCACAAATTCGGTATCGTTGAAGTTCTTTATGCAGATGAAGGCTGTTGCCTTGTCGTCGGATTCTATGTTGAGCATGTTCTGCACTGCACGTCCCTTGAATGTCTTGCCGCCTTCGGGAATGTCGTACACTTTCATCCAGTAGCAACGTCCTTTCTGTGTGAAGAACAGCATGGTGTTGTGTCCAGTAGCAGGATAGATGTGTTCGATGAAGTCTGCCTCGCGTGCGCTGCCGCCCTTGCTGCCTACTCCTCCGCGTGCCTGGGTGCGGAATTCTGCCAGCGGTGTGCGTTTGATGTAGCCGAGGTGTGAAATTGTGACTACGCATGCATCGTCGGCGTAGAAGTCTTCGGGATTGAAATTCTGGCTGCCACGAGGGTCGATTACAGTCTTGCGCTCGTCGCCGAATTTCTCCTTCACTTCAATCAGGTCGTCTTTCATCACTTTCTTGCACAGTTCGGGGTCGTCGAGGATGGACTGCAAGTATTCGATGAGTTTCAGGAGGTCGGCATATTCTGCGTGCAGTTTCTCCTGCTGCAGACCGGTGAGCTGGCTGAGTCGCATGTCGACCACGTACTTTGCCTGTGCCTCGTCGAATCCGAAGCGTTCCATGAGTCGGATCTGTGCCTCCTGCGGATTCTTTGATGACTTTATGATGTGTACCACCTCGTCGATGTTGTCACTGGCAACGATGAGTGCCTCGAGCAAGTGTGCCCTTTCCTCTGCCTTGCGCTTGTCGAACTTCGTGCGGCGGATGGTTACGTCGTGGCGGTGGTCAACGAATTCCTTGATGCAATCCTTCAGGGTAAGGGTCTTCGGACGTTTTCTCACGATGGCGATGCAGTTCACGCTGAAGCTGCTCTGCAGTTCTGTCTGCTTGTAGAGCTTGTTGAGAACCACATTTGCATTGGCATCGTGCTTCAAGTCGATGACGATACGCATTCCTTCACGGTCGGACTCGTCGTTGATGTTGCTTATGCCATCAATCTTTTTCTCGGTTACGAGTTCGGCAATGCGCTTGATGAGCTCCGACTTGTTTACATTGTAAGGTATCTCATTTACAATGATTTTCTGTCGCTGTCCGTCGGTCTCAAATTCTGTTTTCGAACGAATGACGATGCGTCCTCTTCCGGTTTCGTATGCTTCCTTGATTCCGTCCACACCGCAGATGATGCCGCCGGTCGGGAAGTCCGGACCTTTGATGTAGTGCATCAGTCCTTCAACATCGATGTCGGGATTGTCGATGTAAGCCACGCAACCGTCAATCACCTCGCCCAAGTTGTGGGTCGGGATGTTTGTAGCCATACCCACAGCAATACCCGTTGCTCCGTTTACCAGGAGGTTCGGGATTCGAGTAGAAAGCACCGTTGGTTCAGTGCTTGAGTCGTCGTATGTAGGCTGGAAATCAACAGTTTCCTTATAAAGGTCGTCCATCATTGCCTCACCGATCTTGGTAAGTCGTGCCTCAGTGTAACGCATGGCAGCTGCACCATCGCCGTCCACCGAACCGAAGTTTCCCTGTCCGTCGACCAGTGTGTAGCGCATTGCCCATGGCTGTGCCAGTCGCACCAGTGCTCCGTAGACAGAGGAGTCACCATGTGGGTGGTACTTTCCGAGCACGTCTCCCACGATACGTGCACTTTTCTTTGTTGCCTTATCTGAAGTGATGCCCTGTTCCATCATATCGAAAAGGATACGGCGGTGAACAGGCTTGAATCCGTCTCTCACATCAGGAAGAGCACGAGACACTATTACCGACATTGAATAGTCGATATAAGATGACTTCATGGTCTCATTGATGTCAACCTTTATAATCCTGTCTTGATTTAATTCCATTATTTTTTCTCTTTTCGTCTAATAGTTTGTTCTCTCTCAAGAGGACTTAATTTGTTTCCCAGTTAGGAAAATATTTTTTCCCAGTCAGGAAAAAAGTTTTCTCTAGTCAGGAAAATATTTCGCCCCATTTTAGCTCCACAAAGTTACGAATAAATCATGGTACACAAAAATTTTAAACGACAAAAATTCAGTCTCGTCCCAAATTCGGCTCAAATAAGCCTCGTTTTTGAATTCGGATGTAGCAATCGGGGGTTCACCGGCCAACCATGCCAAATCCCGTAGAGCGCAAATTTGCGAGCAAAGTCCATTCGAAGAGCTTTTCATTGCCACAGATGGAACCATCCATCGCAATGCTTCATGAAGGAAACGCACACCCGTTCGCTCACACCATTTACACCTTATTATATATATATAGGCTTTGCATCCGGGCGAATCCGGCTGAATTCATGCCTTCAGACGAAAGTTTAACTCGTTTTAATTTGGTCAATCAAACAAATTCACTTACCTTTGTCCCTACATTGAACTAAGATTAACTCACAGACTAATTAAGACACCAACTATATGAGAAAATTACTACTGACACTTGCCCTGGCATTGACTGCAACATTTGCCATGGCACAAAAAGGAACGTTCGAGGCAGGCAAAGGCTCATTCATGCTCAACGGCAAGCCCTTCGTGGTGAAAGCAGCGGAAATCCACTACCCGCGCATCCCGCGCCCCTACTGGGAACACCGCATCAAGATGTGCAAGGCATTGGGAATGAACACTGTGTGCATCTACATCTTCTGGAATATCCACGAGCAGAAAGAGGGTGAATTCGACTTCACCGGCAACAACGACATTGCCGAATTCTGCCGCCTGGCAAAGAAAAACGGAATGTACGTCATCGTGCGCCCCGGACCTTATGTGTGCGCCGAATGGGAAATGGGCGGACTGCCCTGGTGGCTGCTGAAGAAGAAAGACATCAAACTGCGCGAGCAAGACCCATACTTCATGGAACGAGTAGACAAGTTCGAACAGAAAGTGGCTGAGCAGCTCGCACCGCTCACCATACAGAACGGCGGTCCGATAATCATGGTGCAGGTGGAGAACGAATACGGAAGCTACGGCGTAGACAAAGCCTACGTCAGCGCCATACGAGACATCGTACGCAAACATTTCGGACAGAAAATATCACTCTTCCAGTGCGACTGGGCAAGCAACTTCGAGAAGAACGGACTCGACGACATGATCTGGACAATGAATTTCGGCACAGGAGCCAACATCCAGGACCAGTTCCGCCGGCTCAAACAACTGCGCCCCGACTCACCACTCATGTGCTCGGAGTTCTGGAGCGGATGGTTCGACAAATGGGGAGGCAAGCACGAGACACGCAGCGCCAAAGACATGGTGAGCGGACTCAAGGAAATGCTCGACAACAACATCTCGTTCTCGCTCTACATGACCCACGGAGGCACATCCTTCGGACACTGGGCAGGAGCCAACTCACCGGGCTTCGCACCCGACGTCACCAGCTACGACTACGATGCACCAATCAACGAATACGGACGCGCAACAGAGAAATACTGGGAACTGCGCACCATGCTGCAAGGCTTCTCCGACAAGAAACTGCCAAACCCGCCGGCTGACATCGCCACCATCAGCATCCCCGAATTCGAAGTAAGCGAATACTCGTCAATGTGGGATTTCGATGGAGTTCAGTCGCAAAAGACCGAGGAACTCAAAACCATGGAAGAGTTCGACCAAGGATGGGGAAGCATGATCTACACCACCGAAATCCCTGCGTTCGACAAGCCTGCCAAACTCCACATAGAGAACGGACACGACTACATCCAAGTGTTCATCGACAACAAATACATAGGCAAAATCGACCGTCGCATGGGCGAGAAAGACATTGTCCTGCCTTCGCAAACCACGAAGCAAACCCTCCATCTCGTAGTCGAAGCCATGGGACGAATCAACTTCGGCAGAGCAATCAAAGACCTCAAAGGCATTGTGGGCGATGCAGAGATGACCATCGAGCTGGCAGGCAACCAATTCACAGCCTCACTCAAGAACTGGAACACCCGTCTGCTGCCCGACACCTACGAGTTCTATAAAGGAAGGAAATACACAGCCCGAAACGTGGCAGACAAGACCAACCGACAGCCAGGCTACTTCAAGGCAACATTCAATGTAAAGAAACCAGACGACACCTTCATCGACATGTCTACATGGGGAAAAGGACTCGTCTACGTCAACGGACACGCACTCGGACGCTTCTGGGAAATCGGACCACAGCAAGCACTCTACTGTCCGGGATGCTGGCTGAAGAAAGGAAAGAACGAAATCCTCATCTTCGACATCATCGGACCAACAGCACAGAAAGTTTCCGGACTCGACCATCCAGTCATCGACAAACTGCAGAACGAAGAACCGCCAATCCATCGCAAGGACGGACAGACCATCAACCTAAGTGGCGAAACACCAATCGCAACTGGTTCGTTCGCAGCAGGCAACGGTTGGCAAACCGTCAACTTCGGCAAACCAGTGAAAGCACGCTACGTATGCCTCGAAGCCCTCAATGCATTCGACGGAAAAGAATACGCATGCATCGCCGAGCTCTACATCAAAGATGAGAAAGGCGAGCGCCTGTCGCGCGAACCATGGAAAGTGGCGTATGCCGACAATGAAGACATCAAGACAGGCAACAAGGCAGCCGACAAAATCTACGACCTGCAAGAGAGCACCTACTGGTCAACCGAGCGCGGAGTCAATTTCCCCCACACCGTCGTCATCGACCTTGGCAAGGAATACACCATCACTGCCCTCGACTATCTCCCACGCATGGAAAGCAGCGTGCCAGGAGGCATCAAGGACTACAAGATCTACACCAAGACAACCGATTTCAGCTATTGATAAAAGCGACATCAGTAATTGACAAAACAAACTTTAGTGATTGATGAAGCTGGCATTAGTGATTAGTGAAACTGGCATCAGTGATTGATAAAGCTGGCATCAGTGGTTGATAAAGCTGGCACCAGTGGTTGATGAAGCTGATAATTGTCAATGATGAGAACGAAGTTTATCAGCAGCGACAAAAACATTTGCCAGCAATAACAATAAAGCTTGTCAGCAGTGACAAAGACATTTGCCAGCAATGACAATGACATTTGTCAGCAAAGACAAAAACACCTGTCAGCAAAGGCACAGCTGCAGTTTATCACCGATGAGATCTCGCACATTCAATCACAAGGTTGAACATAAAAACGAATCCGCAGCACTGAAAGGCGCTGCGGATTTATTGGTCAAAGCAAGGTTGAGGACTCACCCCACCCCGTCATTTGTCTTCATTCTTCTTATCCTCGTTGATTACAGATTTTGGCACAGCCGTCATCTCGCCAGTGATGAATATGCGCGAGAGGTCGTCCTTGCAGTTGGTGAACACCTGGATATATTTCTTTATCCTGCCAGGCAACTTCCCTTTACCGTTATACGTAACCTTGATTTCTCCCGAACCGCCCGGACTGATGAAATCCTTCGGATATTCAGCAACAGTGCAACCACACGACGGGCGTACATAGTTGATTACCAACTTGGCATCGCCCACATTGGTGAATTTGAAAATACAAACCCTCACCGGTTCATCCTGCGAGAAAGTCCCAATGTCCACCGACATCTTTTCAAATTTAATCACCGGATACTTCTTTGCTGCAGCCGGCATCATTGCAATGCAAGCCAGCACAACCATGATAGTTCTTATCAATTTCTGCATAACATTATTCCTCCATTTACAGATTCTTATTTACATTCAGTCTGCAAAGATAAATCATTTCCGGATAAAGGCCAAAACAATTCCCGAAAACTTTATTTGACGACACTCGGAACAGACACCTGAACCTTCGGGATTTATCACATTCGATTCCTTTGATTTATACTTTGTAGCGTATCCAGACAGTTTCGCCCATGCGCTCCACACTCTGCAGTTTGAGTAATGTGGCAGGGCGGTCGGGTTCGTCAATACCGTCAAATACGGATGCCATGCCTTTGCGTCCGTCAATGCCGGGACCTATCATCAGGCTCACTTCGTCTATCAAGCCGGCAGCAAGGAAGGCGCCGTTGATGTGACCGCCGCCAACGAGAGCAATACACTCCACTCCAAATTCGGTATTGAGCAAGTCAACAGCCTTTGCCAAGTCGATACGCTCCTTACCAACAGCAATCCATGAAATCCCCTGCTTGTCTAGTGTATCGAAATATTCCTTTGGGCAGTCCTCGCAAGCAATGACGAGCAACGGCTGACCACATTGCTCGTTGCTCGGCCAGCGGAGTTTGCCGTGCGTGTCGATAGCTACATCGTAGCCGGGTTTACCTTCTGCAGCCTTGTGGAAGGCGGTCTTGCCTACAGGCTCTTTGGATGCAGCAACAAAAGGCTCGGGCAGAGCGAAGTGCATCTGCATGGTAACTCGCCCCTCGATGGTAGTGGGACACTGAAGTTGGGCGAGTGCTTCATAGTAAGCATCCGACGAGTCAATCTGTTCGGTCATGGCGCAGTCAATGCGTCCGTCTACCGAAGCCATCATGTGGCAGATAATGTATGGTTTCATATTCTTGTCTTTTTATCTTTGTACTAAATTATATGGTGCAAAATTACTACAAAGCAATCAAACCACTTGTAGATGTACTACGGATTGAGTTAAACGAATTACGGAAAGTTTATCGGCATCATCTTGCGGTATAATGTGCCGTCACGATACTGCGTGTCGCAGGGCGAACGCCATCGTTCTTCACCTCAGACAGCACCTCGTATAATATACACTTTGGAACAACCTTCACTCCCCCTTCCTTGGCTTTCGCCGTGAGTCAATCCTTGTTGGCTTGTATGTATTCCCGTTTGTTCATCACAGAGTTATGATACACGAACCTGTCAAGTTTGCACTGCCTATCTAGACGTCCTTGCAATCATAATTTTTGCAGATCACAATCCCACGCACGCTCTGACCGCAATCAATGGCTTATCCGTGTTTCTGGAAACGGCACTGATCGCAATCGATGGCATTTCTTTTGTTGTCGGGAAGGCTCTGATCGCGATCAGCGGCATTTCCAAGTTCTGGGAGAAGACTTTGCATGCAAACAATACCTACTTTTCGATGTGAAAGTAGCCTTTGCATGCAAACAATACGTACTTTTCAATGTGAAAACAGCCTTTGCATGCAAACAATACGTACTTTTCAATGTGAATGGAGGTTTTGCATGCACGCAATGGTACATTTAAAAACTAGGAGTCAAGTTTCTCCGAAACCGTAGACGATGGCACCCGAGCGTCAGCTCGCAATGTTTGCAACGCACTTGTTTTACAGTCCACGAGCCTTCGCTCGCCATATTTGCTGCGCACTGATTAACTAATCGTACGCTACATAATTATTGTTCATTCAAGATTCCTTTAGAGGAGCTTTTCTGTGAAACGGCAATCTTCAGCATGTGCCAAAGTTCGCGCACCCACAGTACGCAGGATGAACCGACAATGATGATGATCCAGTCTTCGAGGCGGAGACTCACTACATTGAAGAAGTTCTGGAGTCCGGGAATTTCTATCATGACAATCTGGCCGACAAGGATTACGGCTGCTACGAGGGGCAGACCGCTGCCGTCGTCGAAGTGGAGGGCACTGCGTCCGGTGTCGAACGCACGGGCGCAGAACAGATAGAAGAAATGGGTCATGACGAAGATGGTGAAAATCAGGGTGAGTTCATAGGGCGACAGTCCGTCGGCTTCTCCGAGTTTCACATGAATCAAATCGGTGAGACGGGTGATGTCGGAATGTTCGAACACATAGAGCAGGGCGAGCAACAGAAGGAAGAAGAATCCGCCTACGCCAAGGATGTTTTCATACATCGACTTATTGAGGATGAAAGCATTGCGGTTGCGGGGTTTGTCCTTCATAACGCTCTCTGAAGGAGGAAGAGACGAAAGTGCCATGGCTGCAAAGGTGTCCATAATGAGGTTAACCCACAGCATCTGTGTCACCGTGAGCGGGCTTTGTGTTCCCATAAAAGCTCCGAAGAGCACGATGAAGCAGGCTGCCACGTTCACTGTGAGCTGGAACAGGAGGAAGCGCTGTATGTTCTTGTAGAGTGAGCGCCCCCACATCACTGCCTTGCCGATGCTACTGAATGAGTTGTCGACTATGGTAATGTCGGAGGCTTCTTTTGCCACTGATGTGCCGTCGCCCATAGAGAGTCCCACGTGGGCTGCCTTGAGAGCTGGGGCATCGTTGGTGCCGTCGCCGGTGACTGCCACTACCTGACCGAGCCGCTGCAATGATTCCACAAGCCGCTTCTTGTCCATCGGACGGGCACGTGCAATAATCTTGAGCTGGAGCACGCATTGGTCGAGCTGTTCATCGGTGTGTTCTGCAAACTCAGGACCAGTGGTGATGTTGGCGTCGGTGTCCTGATCAGTCCACAATCCGATTTGTCTGCCTATTTCCTTGGCTGTTGCCGGTGTGTCGCCGGTTACTATCTTCACGTTGATTCCTGCGTTGATGCATTCGCGCACAGCGGATGGCACTTCCTTGCGCACTGGATCGCTGATTGCCACAGCTCCCATGAAGGTGAGTCGTTCTGCGGTCAGTTTGCCGTTTTCAATCGTGGCATCGCCTTCACTGAGTATCTGGTAAGCGAATCCAAGGGTGCGCATTGCCTGGTTCTGGTATTGGAGGAGTTGGGCTTCGATATCAGCACGGTCCACGTTGCCTGCTATCTGCTGGCAGTAGGACATTACTATCTCGGGCGCTCCCTTGACGTAAAGGATTTTATTGCCTGGAAGGGCTGACGAATTGACGACGGTTGCCATGAACTTATGTCGTGTGGAGAAGGGCAGTTCTTCGAGTGGTGTGGCATTTTCTCTGAGCGGCAGATAGTCGATGCCGTTCTTCTCGAGCCACAGAAGGAGCGCTCCCTCAGTAGGGTTGCCGATAACCTTGGCTGCACACTGCGATGAGTGGTCGAGGGCTGCAGTGGAGTTCACTGCCATTCCTTCAACGAGAAGTTTGGTTTCCTGACTGTCGTCGAGTTTGTTGTTTGAAAGTCCGTAGAACTTCGTATCGAAGACACGCATCTGGTTTTGGGTGAGTGTACCAGTCTTGTCAGTGCAGATGACCGTGGTGGCTCCCATCGTTTCACATGCATGCATCTTGCGCACGAGGTTGTTGGTTTTCAGCATACGCTGCATGCTGTAGGCAAGACTCAGGGTAACTGCCATCGGTAAGCCCTCGGGCACGGACACGACTATCAGCGTGACTGCAACCATGAGAGTGTTGAGGGTGTAGGCTATGAGATGGGAAATGTGGGATTCGGGGGTGATGGTGTTGAAGAAATAGACGACCATACCCATGAGCAGGAGGAAATAGGCGATGACGGAAATGGCTTTTGCCTTCCATGCCCATTTACTGAATGTCTTTACTACGAGATAGAAGAATATAGCCGTGGGGATGACCAGGGTAAGCACGACCGGTGCCCAATGGAAGTAGACAAGAAAACGTCCGACAATGATCATGGCAGCGAACACATAACTTATCTTGGAAATGAGACCTGCGAGACCGTCGAGTTGCTCGTTGAGCGGAGTGCGTACGCTGTCGTCAATCTGTGCTGCTTCAAACACCTTGCCGTTCTCGGTCTTGTCGCCCACCACGTCAACCCGGAATACTCCGTGCCCTTCCATCACCTTGGTGCCACGGAGGACGGTGTTGGCTGGATAGGTAGCGTCTTTCTCAGAGTCATCCTTGTCTGCAGACTTCTTCCGTGGGTCGGACTCGCCGGTGAGACTTGACTCGTCCACCTGCAGACCTACGGACTCAAGTACGGTGCCGTCGGCAGGTATTTCAGCACCGGTAGTGAGAAGCACGATATCGCCCACCACGATGTCTTTTCTCGGCACAGTAGTTGCATTGCCATTGCGTATCACTTCCACCGGCTCGTCGTCGTTCACCTGATTGAGTATGGCAAACTGCTTGTCTGCCTTGCGTTCGAACAGGAAAGCGATTCCGGTTGCAAGGAATACGGCAACAAAGATACCGATTGGCTCGAAGAATGTCTCCCATCCGCTCTCAAGTGCCGAATATTCATAGATGGAGATTCCGACTGAAAGGAAGCCGGCTATGAGAAGTATGATGATGAGAGGGTCGGTGAATTTCTCAAGGAATTGTTTCCACAGAGGTTCTTTCTCGGGCGGTGTGAGTATGTTCACTCCGTATCGTCCTCTACTTTCTTTCACCTGTGCATCGTTCAAGCCTGTGAAATGGCGATTGTGTCCCATAAGTATATAAAAAATATATGAACAATAATCTGTTGGTTTTACTCTGAATTTGTCTGCCTCAACGCTTGAATCAACGAAAGACAGACTGTCAACGGGTTGCAAAGTTAGGAATAATTGTGCACCCATGCAAAAAAGAGAGGCAATTAACGCACAAAAAACATTGATTTGCCATGTGTTTGAACGTTTTTTATTCGTAAATTTGCACCAGTTTATGGAATCTACGGACTAAAAGGACAGAAAACAATGGTGGGATTCATCATCACCACCCCCTATTATATCAGACCAATGCAAAAAGAAATACCTGCCGCAGGGCAGACTTCCACGACAAAAGGACTGCTGGCGCTGTCGCCGCTCATGCTCTTCCTGTGCCTTTATCTTGTGACAAGCATCATAATCGGCGATTTCTACAAGGTGCCCATCACGGTTGCCTTCCTCGTATCCTCAGTCTATGCCATTGCCATCACCAAGGGCTGTGTGAGCGAAAGAATTGAGGTCTTCTCGCGGAGTGCCGGGAACCAGAACATGATGCTGATGCTGTGGATATTCATCCTCGCAGGAGCCTTTGCATCTTCAGCCAAGAGCATGGGAGCGATAGATGCCACGGTGAACCTCACACTCACCCTCCTACCCCACTCTCTCATCCTTGCCGGCATATTCCTGGCAGCCTGCTTCATCTCCCTTGCCATCGGCACGTCGGTAGGCACCATCGCTGCGCTGACACCAGTGGCAGTGGGCATTGCCGACCAGGCGGACATCAACGTGCCGTTCATCGTTGGCATCATCGTGGGAGGTGCATTCTTTGGCGACAACCTCTCATTCATCAGCGACACAACCATCGTTGCCACGCAAACGCAGCAATGCAAGATGAACGAGAAATTCAAGGTAAACTCAAGCATCGTCATTCCGATAGCAGTGGTCATGCTGGTGATTTATGCCGTGATGGGCCAAGACCTGGCATCGCCTTCCCACATCGGGGAAATCGATTTCCTGAAGGTCACACCTTATATAATAGTAATAGTGACGGCAGTGATGGGCATGAACGTGCTGCTGGTGCTCACTCTCGGCATTCTGATCTCGGGATGCATAGGCATGGCTGAAGGGCAGTACGACCTCTTCGAATGGTTTGGCAGCATTGCCGACGGCATGATGGGCATGAGCGAACTGATCATCATGACCCTGCTTGCCAGCGGTATGCTTGCAATGATAAAGCACAACGGAGGCATCGACTTCATCATTGCGAAACTCACAAAGAGAATCAGCGGTAAGCGGGGCGGCGAATACTGCATTGCAGCACTGGTGTGCCTCGTGAACATCTGCACTGCCAACAACACTGTGGCAATTCTCACCACCGGCTACATTGCTCACGACATCGCCTTGCGCTTCGGAATCGACAACCGGAAGACAGCCAGCATTCTCGACACCGTGTCGTGCTTCACCCAAGGGCTATTGCCCTACGGAGCACAGGTATTGATTGCCACCGGACTTGCCAACGAAGCCATGACCGGAGGAAAAATATCTCCAGTGGACATCATCCAATACATCTACTATCCAATGGCTTTGGGCATCGCAGTAGTGCTGTGCATCTTACTCAGATACCCGAAGAAATACTCTTGATGCGCCCTTATTCCGGAACCGGTTTTCTGAAACGTGCTTCTCGGAATTATTCTCTTTAGATTACCATTTTCGCATCTCCAAATCAACCAATGCTTAAAATCAAAAGTTGATTTGCGCCCATAATCATTCCAATGCACACTTTTTTGCGGTAGGATTCTTGTGTACTGACATTTATTTGTCTAAATTTGTCCTCCGAAAGCAGTCGGACGGTCTGTCGCTGTCGGTTCTCCTCCGTGGAGGCTGGCAGAGGAAAGTCCGGGCAGCACAGAGCATTCCACTTCCTAATGTAGAAGCAATCCGCGAGGGTTGAGTAATGCAGAAGAAAACAACCGCCCGCAAGGG
Source organism: Bacteroidaceae bacterium (assembly GCA_963640465.1). GTDB lineage: Bacteria > Bacteroidota > Bacteroidia > Bacteroidales > Bacteroidaceae > Colivivens. The sequence continues at coordinate 28,458 of CAVHYP010000027.1, forward strand.
TAAGGGTGAGAAGGTGGGGCAAGAGCCCACCAGCGGCATGGAGACATCGCCGGCTGTGCATCTTGGAAGCTGTAAGTTCATGTATAGTAGCGCTTGAGGGTTGCTCGCCCGAGCTACAGGGTAGAACGCGAACCGCAAGGTTGAGTTGGATGGTGACATTCAATCAAGATAAATGACAGACAACTGGTCTGCCCGACCAGTCACAGAACCCGGCTTACAGGCTGGCTGCTTTTTTTTAATAAGGATCTGAAGTCAGCTTCACCACATTTTAACCAGCACAAACATAAAAAGTAATTCACTGTTAACAATTCACATTTTCACAATTACCGATTAAACTTATGAAATTTGCAGATGTCAATAGCATGGTTGACACTCTCAGTGTCAAGAAAACAAGATTAACGGTTTAATTAGTCAAGCATAAAAACTTTGTACAACAAAATATGAAAAAAATCTTCTTATTCTTCCTCGGAGGTTGCATGACAAGCTCTTGTGTACTAGCGCAAAAGACATGGACTCTACAGGAATGCATCGACTACGCTTTGGAGAACAACATCCAAATCATGCAAAGCAAAATTACCACAGCACAGAACCAGCTCGATGTCACCCAGTCGAAGGCATCGCTCTTCCCTAGCCTCTCGTTCAGCACCAACCAGAATGGATCGTGGCGCCCGTTCAGCGAGTCGACAGTGAACCTCTCCAACGGCACAATGACCACTACACGCAACACCACCAGCTACAACGGCAGTTACGGACTCAATGCCAACATGACATTGTGGAACGGCGGACGCAACACTAAGAACATCAAACAAAGCAAGCTGACACGCGACATCTCCGAACTCGACGTAAAAAAGAACGAAAACTCAATACAGGAACAAATCACACAGCTCTACGTGCAGATTCTCTACCAAACAGAGGCAGTGAAGGTGAACAAGGAAATCCTGAAAGGCTCAGAACTGCAGCGCGACCGCGCCAAGGAAATGATGGAAGTGGGAAGCCTTGCAAAGGTAGAACTTGCACAATTGGAAGCCCAGGTGTCACAGGACAAGTACAACGTAGTGAACTCACAGTCACAACTGGAGAACTACAAGCTCCAGCTGAAGCAGTTGCTTGAGATTGTAGGTACCGAAGACTTCAATGTGGCAACAACCAATGTGACCGATGCAGCAGTGCTCGCCACTATCCCCGATCGCATGAGTGTCTACAACACCGCACTCACACTCCGTCCCGAGATAGCAAGCAGCAAACTCGGTGTGGAGTCAAGTGCACTGGCTGTCGACATTGCCAAAGCCGGTTACCTGCCCACAGTCAGCCTCAATGCAAGTGTGGGGACAAGCAACTCCAGCGGACTTGAGACATCATTTTTCAAGCAGGTGAAGACCAACATGAGTAATTCGCTCGGTATCTCAGTGTCAGTTCCGATATTCGACCAGAAGTCAAACCTCACAAGCGTGAGAAAAGCAAAGCTGTCGTACCTCAACAGCAACTACCAACTGAAAGACGCAGAAAAGACACTTTACAGCAGCATCGAGAACTACTGGCTTAATGCCACCACATCGCAGCAGCAGTACATCTACGCAAAGTCAAACGTGGAAAGCATGGAAGAAAGCTACGACCTCGTAAGCGAGCAGTTCCGGCTGGGACTGAAGAATGTGGTAGAACTGACCACCGGAAAGAACAACCTGCTCCAGGCAGAGCAGCAGCTCCTCCAGTCAAAATACAACACACTCTACAACATCGCCATGCTGAAATTCTATGAAGGCAACAAAATCGAACTATAACATCGAGGTATAACATATATAAATATAAAAGGTATCAACATACAACATCGAGGTACAACGTTGAACCATTACATCGAACTATAAACATAAAGGACAGACAAAAAAACAACAGACAAGATATGAACAAGAGTATTTTCAAGGTGGGCTTCGCGCTTACACTCGTATCAATGACATTCATCGCCTGCTCAGAGAGCGAGAAAGTGACATACAAGACTGAGGCTGCGTCAATGCAAGACCTCTCAACTAGCATCACCGCAACCGGTTCAATCGAACCAGTGACACAGGTGGAAGTCGGAACCCAGGTGTCAGGTATCATCGACAAGATTTACGTTGACTACAACAGCGTGGTACACAAAGGCGAAGTCATTGCCGAACTCGACAAGACCAACCTGATGAGCGAACTGGCATCAGCCAAGAGCAACCTCGCAAACTACCAGAGCAACCTTAACTACCAATCTGCAAACTACAACAGGTACAAGACCCTCTACAACAAAGGACTCGTAAGCGCCAACGACTACGAGAACGCCCGTCTGTCCTACGAACAGGCAGTGCAGCAAGTGGCAGTGCAGCAGCAGAACGTTCAGAAAGCACAGACCAACCTCGGCTATGCCACCATCACATCGCCAATCGACGGAGTAGTGCTTTCGCGTGAAGTCGAAGAAGGACAGACTGTGGCATCAGCAATGACCACCCCTACCCTCTTCATCATCGCACAGGACTTGACCGACATGCGTGTGATTGCCGATATCGACGAAGCCGACATAGGTGGAGTGCAGGAAGGACAGAGAGTGAGCTTCACCGTAGATGCCTTCCCCGAAGACGTGTTCGAAGGTCAGGTGACCCAGGTGCGCCAGAACGCCACAACAGAAAGCAACGTCGTGACCTATGAAGTGGTAATCTCAGCACGCAACGACGAACTCAAGCTCAAGCCAGGCTTGACAGCAAACGTCACCATCTATGTCATGGAACTCCACGATGTGCTGTCTGTACCTTCAAAAGCACTTCGCTTCACTCCTAACGAACTCCTGCTGAAGGACGATGAGAAAGTAATCGACTGCGAGGCAGAAAACAAAGTATGGGTACACGACGGCAACAATTTCAAGGCAGTCGCAGTGGAAATCGGCAACACCAACGGCACCTACACCGAAATCAAGTCGGGCATCAGCAAAGGCACAGAAGTCATCACTGAATTCGAGCTCAACGAAACCGAAAAAGAGGAAACCACAGCAAGCAACCCGTTCATGCCAGGGCCAAAGAACAACAACAAAAACCAGAAGTCAAAGGACGGTTCAAGTAACCCCAAATCAAAATAACAGAGATGGAAGTAAACAAAGACAAAGTAGTAATCGAGCTCCAAAACGTGAAGCGCTATTTCCAAGTAGGCTCAGAGACCGTGAAAGCCCTGCGGGGCATTTCATTCAAAATCCACGAGGGAGAATTCGTTACTATCCAGGGAACATCCGGTTCGGGTAAGTCCACACTGCTCAACCAGCTGGGATGCCTAGACACACCAACCTCCGGTGAGTACTTCCTCGACGGAGTGGCAGTGCGCAAGATGTCGAAGAACCAACGTGCCCACCTGCGCAACAAGAAGATCGGATTCATATTCCAGAACTACAACCTGCTGCCAAACACCACAGCAGTGGAGAACGTGGAACTGCCCCTCATCTACAACAAGAAGTACAATGCCAAACAACGCCGTGAAGCAGCAGTCAAGGCGCTGGAAGCAGTGGGACTGGGCGAACGCCTCTACCACAGATCCAACCAGATGTCCGGAGGACAGATGCAGCGCGTAGCTATCGCCCGTGCCCTCGTCAACGACCCCGCAGTGCTGCTTGCCGACGAGGCAACAGGAAACCTCGACACACGCACCTCGTTCGAAATGCTTGTGCTGTTCCAGGAACTCTACAAGCAGGGGCACACCATCATCTTCGTCACTCACAACCCAGAGATAGCCGAATACTCATCACGCAACATCAATCTGCGCGACGGAAAGATTCGTGAGGACACAATCAACGCAAACATCAAATCAGCGGCAGAGACGCTTGCCTCGCTGCCAAAACCCCAAGATGACTAACTATGAACGTACTGAATTTAATAAAAGTGTCACTCATGGCAGTGGCAGCCAACAAGATGAGGTCGTTCCTCAGCATGCTTGGCATCATCATTGGAGTGGCAGCAGTCATAGCCATGATGAGTATCGGACAAGGTTCGAAAGAAAGCATCCGCAAAGAACTCTCCACCATGGGAACCAACCTCCTGACCATACGTCCGGGAGCCGAACGTCGTGGAGGCGTGCGTCTTGACCCCTCCGAAATGCAAACCCTCAAGATGGCAGACTACGAAGCCATCATGGCAGAAAAGAAATATGTGACCAACGTGTCACCCGAAGTCACTGCCAGCGGACAAGTGGTCTACGGCAACAGCAACACACAGACCACCGTCTACGGCGAAACCCCCGAATACCTCGACATCAAGCAATGGGAGATTGAGCAGGGCGACTGCTTCACCGAGGAAGACATCAAGAAGTCTGCCAAAGTGTGCGTAGTGGGAAAAACCATCGTCGACGAACTCTTCAATGGTGAGTCCGATGTCATTGGCAAGAACATCCGCTTCAAGTCAATCCCGATGAAGATAGTAGGCGTGCTCAAGTCCAAAGGCTACAACAACTGGGGAATGGACCAGGACAACGTCATCATTGCCCCCTACACCTGTGTGATGAAGCGAATAGCAGCCCAAACCTATTTCTCCTCCATCGTTTGCTCTGCCATAACCGAAGAGCTGTCCGACAATGCCATCGAAGAGCTTACGCAGATACTACAGCGCAACCATAAGATCAAGAGCGAAGACGACAACGACTTCACCATCCGTTCACAGGCGGAGATGATGGAAACCATGTCGAGCACCATGGACACCGTGACCCTCATCCTCGGCATTGCAGCCGGCTTCTCGCTCCTCATCGCGGGCATCGGCATCATGAACATCATGCTCGTGTCAGTCACCGAGCGAACCAAGGAAATCGGGCTCCGAATGGCAGTGGGCGCCACCGGCATCGTCATCAGCACACAGTTCCTCATCGAGTCAATCATCATCAGTGTCACCGGCGGTATATTCGGTGTTCTCCTTGGCGTAGGAGCGTCAGAATGGATACTTCCGCTGTTCGGCATGCCAAGCAGCGTGCCCACCTGGTCAATATTACTCTCGTTTGGAGTATGCGTAGTGATTGGTGTCCTCTTCGGATATATCCCGGCAAACAAAGCCGCCAACATGGACCCGATAGAAGCAATACGCCACGAATAACAAGGCTTCATTTGCAACGACGAGACTTCATTATTCGCAACAACAAGGCTTCATTTGTTTAGTACATACGTCAGTCTGGCTGGAAAAGGTGCAAACCTCAGCCAGACTTTTTTCAATAAGGAAGCCGGCGACACGATGGAAATCCAAGTACTGGCAGGAATGCTGAAACTGCGTATCGACAGCATCCGACAGTGACACCTTCACAGCCGAATGCGTATTTGTGGTAATATCTTCCGTATTGCCGGTACTACCCGTCACTTGCAACATCAGTAACTTTGCAGTATCAAACAAAACTAACAAACAACACAAGAAATGTATATAGAAAAGATCAACTCGCCTGCCGACCTGAAGGGGTTGGACATTGAGGCACTGAAGTCTGTCGCCGACGAGACTCGTAAGGCTGTACTTAACCGCGTAAGCAAACACGGAGGACATGTGGGACCGAACCTGGGTTTCGTAGAAGCTACGGTGGCACTCCACTATGTCTTTGATGCCCCGAAAGACAAGATTGTCTTCGATGTGAGCCACCAGAGCTATCCCCACAAGGTGCTGACCGGACGTGCGGCAGGATTCTTGGGCGACATAGATGACATGAACGCCATCTCGGGCTACTCGTCACCTACAGAAAGTCCTGTTTACGATAACTTTGAGGTCGGACACACATCCACTTCCATAAGTCTTGCCACGGGTCTGCAGAAAGCACGCGACATAAAGGGCACCGACGAGAATATTATTGCCGTCATCGGCGACGGATCGCTCTCTGGCGGAGAAGCATTTGAGGGCCTCGACGAAGCTTCCGAACTTGGTACAGGCATCATTGTCATCGTGAACGACAATGAAATGTCTATCGCCGAAAACCACGGAGGCATCTACAAGAACCTGCGTGCTCTGCGCGAGAGTCATGGCACATGCAATCATAACTGGTTCAAGGCTTGGGGATTTGACTACCATTATCTGGAAGAGG
>CAVHYP010000028.1:0-33609 GCA_963640465.1 Bacteroidaceae bacterium
CTGTAGTACACAGTAAAGCAAACAGCAATCGCTAAACTGCTGATACAACCACAAAAACATGATCAATAGGTCAAAGTTGGGTTAAGGGACTAGGAAAATAAATTTCTCTGACCAGGAAAATAAAACAGGTTGTTTTCCGCATCATTCGGGAAGCGTAAATGAAGCCTCAAATAAAAAGCAATAGTACCTGCTTTTTAGGGCAAGTACTACTGCGCTAAATAAAGGTTTTGCGAATAATGTGTACCGAAAGTGGGACTCGAACCCACACAGCCGTTATGGCCAAGGGATTTTAAGTCCCTCGTGTCTACCATTCCACCATTTCGGCAGCCTATGATTGCAAGTGCAAAGGTAGTAAAATAATTGGTAATAGTGGGCATTTGACGTCAACTTTTTTCAAAAGCTGCGTATTTTACCCTCTCTCCGCACCTGTTGTTCCCAAATCCGCAAGCAGAATTATTTCCCTAGGTGGAAAAAAGCGCAGGGTTTTTGTAGAAAGAGTCACGCCCTCGGAGAGGACTAGCTACTAATTCACTACTAATCCGTTTCTAACTCGTCAGTTCCTGTTGCGCAAGTGAATCAGCTGAAGATAATGGTTTTGTTCTTGTAGGTGAGTATTTTGCGCTCCACATGTTTCTTCACTGCGCGTGAGAGAACAATCTTCTCGAGGTCCTTACCTTTCTCTACGAGGGTCTCTGGTGTGTCCTTGTGGGTAATGCGTACGACATCTTGCTCAATGATTGGTCCGGCATCAAGCTCGGCTGTCACGTAGTGGCTTGTGGCCCCGATAATCTTCACTCCGCGCTGGTATGCCTGGTGGTAAGGACGTGCACCGATGAAGGCTGGGAGGAAGGAATGGTGGATGTTGATGATTTTGTTCGGATAAGCCTTGATCATGTCGTCGGAGATGATTTGCATGTAACGTGCAAGTACGATGAAATTGATTTTCATCTTTTTCAGCAGCTCCATCTCTGCAGTTTCCACTTCACGTTTGTTTGACCAGTCCTTGGATATCTGCCACACATAGTAGGGAATGCCGAACTGATCGGCTACGGGACGCAGGTCCTCATGATTGGACACGATGCAGGGGATGTCGACATTGAGTTCGCCTGCCTGGTAGCGCGCCAGAAGGTCGTAGAGGCAGTGGTTGAGCTTCGACACGAAGAGTGCCATGCGCGGACGGGCGTTGCCGAAATAGAGGTTGAACTGCATGTCGTAGCGCTGCACGTAGAGGGTTGTGAGTATGTCTTCGATTTTCTCTGCAGGGATGAGGAAGTTGTCGAGGGTCCATTCCACACGCATGAAGAAATGCTCTTCGATGTGGTCGACGTACTGGTCGAGATATACTACGTTGCCGTTGTTGTCGGTGATGAACTTTGTGATTTCAGTGATGATACCCTGTTTGTCGGGACAATGGAGCAGGAGTATGGCTGTTGATTTCATATCTAGTATCTGTTTTCTACTTTCTGTTGTGCTTGATGATGCTGTAGGCTCGGTAGATGCCGAGTTCGCCAGCCTTGCTGAGGTCGTTGAACGCTACCTGCTTGTCGCCCATGAATATACGGATGACTCCACGGTTGAAGTAGGCAAGGGCAAAGGACGGTTTCTTTGTGATGGCAGTGTCGAGATCACTGATTGCCTCAGCATATTTGCCTTGCATTGCCAGCGTGTAGGCACGATTGTAGTAAGCCTCGGCAAATTGTGGCGCCATGCTAATGCAGTTGCTGAACGATTCTTCTGCCTTTGCATAGGCACTGGCAGTGAGCGGAGTAACGGTGATGTCAGCTACCTTTGCAGAGTTGTTGGTTCTGCTTGAATTTATCGACTTGCTGTCGTTGACATTCAGCGGATTGATGCTTGTAGATGTCGTTTGCTTGTCGTCTACTTTCAGACGTATCTTGTCTGCCTGCATACAGTGGTCGATTCCCCTGCGGAAGGCATCGATGGCAGCAGGAGTGATTTTGTATGCTTCAAGCGTGTAATCACTAAGTATGCTCTGTGATGCTGTGTGCCCATCATCGTTGAGCACGATGATTGGCAAAAGTTTGGTCTCAATGGTCTTATTCTGAATCTTGCCACGGAACTCATCCTGATAGACTTTCACATCATCTTCCTCCACCAGTTGCTGATAGTCGTTGGGGTCGATGTCGGACTTCTTCCTGGTCTTGTTCTTCTGCCGACTTGTAGGTGTGGAATAACCATAGCGGTGTGCCACATTCTCGCGAAGGATATGTTCCTCGTCCTGCGTTGCACCGCGGATGTCGCCAATCTTGCGACGGGCAGCAGCACGGAGCTGATAGCCGTAGAGGAACTTGGGAAACTGATCTATGACCTTGGTGTAGTCGCGTATGGCGGATTTGTAGTCGCCCGTCTGGTCGTAGAGCCGGGCACGGTTGAAGAGTGTCATCACATCATCAGGGTCGATATTGAGTATAAAGTCAAAGTCTTCGATGGCTTTATTGTCTTCACCCACGGATGCACGCAGAAGTCCACGGTTGTAGTGACCAGTGAAGTTGGACGGGTCGATGTCGAGCGCTATGTCGTAGTCGCTCATTGCTCCGCGATAGTTGTTGGTCTTATAGCGACACAAAGCTCTGTTGATGAAGTACGAAGCGTTTTTGGGCTGCAGACGTATTGCCTCATCGAGGAAATGTTCTGCCTCATCGAACTTCTCGTTGTTCATGAGGAAGTTGGCTTTCATCGAATTTGCCTGGACGCTGAACGGTTCTACTTCCAGTGCTTTGTCAGCATAGGTCTCGGCAGTGATGGTGTCGCCCCGTTTTATCATCACTTCTGCCTTGAAAAGGTAACCATCGGCATGTTTGGGCCATTTCTGTATGAGACGTTCAAGTGCGGTTTCTGCCTGGTTGAGACTGTCCACCTCGAGATAGCAGAGTATGAGGTTGTGCCAGAGATTCTTGTTACCGTCGTTGATCTCCACTGCTTTCCCGTAGTCTTCTGCTGCCCCTATGTAGTCTTTTTGGTTGATGCGTGAAAGGCCACGCACTTCGTATGAATTGCCATAGTAGGGATTGAGCGTGATGGCCCGCGAACAGTCGGACTCTGCGCCGTAGAAATCCTCGAGATAGAACTTTGCCAGTCCACGAAAGAAATAGGGCTCGTAGAGGTAGGGCTTGGCAGAAATAATTTGGTTGAAGTACTGGATGGACAGGGCGTAATCGTCGTAGTAGAGTGCGTTGCGTGCAATGAGCATCATCTGCTCGGTGTTGATCTGAGCAGAGATGAATGCCGACTTGAGCAGCAGTAGCATGACGATGAGTTTACGCATTGTTCTTCCTTTTATTCAGTTTTATGCCAAGGTATTCTTTATACCGGGATATTCCGCAAGACTTTTCCCCAGTCTGCCATTATGCCTTTGTCTTGTATCTGCAAGCGATACGTCCTTTTGCCATTGCCTGCAGTTTTTTCTTGATGAGTTGTTTGCGAAAGTTGGAGATGTGATCGATGAACATCTTGCCGTAGAGATGATCGTATTCGTGCTGAAACACGCGTGCTGCATAGCCTTCTATCCACTCGTCATGCTGTTGCAGGTTCTCGTCCATGTAGGTCACGTGCACTGACTTTGGACGGCGTACGTTCTCATGGATTCCGGGAATGCTGAGACATCCTTCCTCGATGACTTCGGTGTCTTCGCTTGTTTCGATTATCTTTGGGTTGATGAATGCGTGAAGATAGTCTTTGTATTCAGGGAATTCATCGCTCAGTACATCAAGTCCAACAACGAAAAGTCGGATGGAGAGACCGACCTGCGGCGCTGCCAGTCCCACTCCGTCTGCATTGAGCATTGTTTCATACATGTTTTTGATGAGTTCCTGCAGATCGGGGTAGTCGGTTGTAATCTCTTCAGTTTCTTTTCTCAGGACTGGTTGCCCGAAGATGTACATTGGTAAAATCATATTGCTTTTATTTATTTGTTATTAAGTTGTTGTTTGTCAGTCGAAGATCTTCATGTCCATGTATCCCTGGAGGATGATTGTGGCACTGATTCTGTCGACCAGCGCCTTGTCCTGCCTTGCCTTTTTGCCGATTCCACTGTCGAGGATGGCACGATGAGCAAGCACAGATGTGAATCGCTCGTCGAAAAATTCTATCTTTATCTCGGGATGGAGTTTTCGCAGTCGGTTGACGAACGGAGTGATTCTCTTCATATTCTCCGAGTCTTCTCCGTTGGTTTGCCTGGGCTGTCCCACCACGATGATCCCCACGTCTTCTTTCGTCAGATAGTCGTTGAGGAAATCAATGAGTTCCGAGGTCTCCACTGTTGCCAGTCCATTGGCAATCATCTGCAGAGGGTCGGTCACAGCAATTCCCGTACGTTTCTTTCCGTAGTCTATTGACAGAATCCTTGACATTTATCTTATTTGTTTCTTTTCTAAGGTATATCTTTACTTGTTCTATCGTTCTATGTTCTATATGCAGAGACTTGTACGTTGAGTTCCGAACAACAAGTTCTATGTTACAAGGTATAAATGCTAAGTTCTATATTCCGAGTCCCAAGCACTAAGTCCTTTATATAGCACAAGTGCATTACAGTTCTCCTCTTGCCTTCTGGTACTTCACCCATGCCAGGCTGAGCTGGCAGATGGCGTCAATTTTGTTTGCATAACTGCTTTGCCAGATGGCTTGTGCCTCAAGATAGTCGGAGAGGGTTTCGAATCCCACTTCGTATTGCTGCTTGGAAAGTCGCATATTCTCTTCTGCCTGGTCGAATGCCGAATTAGTGAGGTTCACTTCCTTCTTTGCTTCTTCGAGGTTGTTGAGTGCCTGCTGCTGCTCGAGCATCATCTGCTCGTTGAGGTCATCGCGTTCTAGCAGTGCAATCTGTTGCTTTGCCTTTGCTGAGCGAACTTTATTGGTGCATTCACCGAAATTGAGCAGCGGTACGCTCACTCCGATGGATGCATAGGCTGATGCATTGTCAATCAGCTTGCGTCCTCCAACTTCGCCACCGTTGGCATAGAGGAAACCGCCCATGAACACCACGTTGGGCAGATAGTCGCTTCGGGTGAGTGTCACCTGCTGACCGGCAAGTTCCACTTTCTTGTTGAGTATCTCGTACTCGGTGCGATGGGTTATGTCGATTTGGCTGTTTGCAACTTCATTGGCTTGGGCATCGGCTACGTTGGCATCGGTCACATCAATGGCACTGCTGAGAGGTTTGCCTATGTAGTGGCACAGGTTCATGCAAGCCAACCGGTAAGCGTTCTCTGCTTTCGTGATGTTGAGGTCAGCCTCGTTGAGTTTCACCTGCACTTTCATCATGTCGTTGCGTGTCTTCAGTCCGTGCTTGAACGCACTTTCCACGTTCTTCATCAGTTCCTGGAGCAGCTCCTTGTATTTGTTTGCCACCTGAATCATTTCCTTGGCTTTCACTGCAAGGAAATAGGCATCCTCGGTCTTCACAATGATGTCCGACTCTGTGAGCGCAATGTTGAGCGTTGACATTTCCTTGCCTGTCTTTGCCATCTTGTATGCGCTGGAAACCTTGCCTCCCATATAGATTGGCTGGGTGAGGTTGATGCCTCCCATGAACACGTTCTTCATCTTGTATTCCATCTTCTGGTCGGGGAAGAGCGCGTATTTGTTCAGAGTGTAGCTTCCGTCGGCATTTACCGTCACATCGGGTACGTATTGTCCTATGGCACTCGTGTAGCTGTATATCGGCAGGTTTCCTCCACAGATGGTAAGGTTGCCCTTGGCTGTGGAGTAGACATCGAATGCCTGAAGGTTAATGCGCGGGAAGAAGTTTGACTTGTAGGACTTCACGTCGTAGCCGAGTTGTTCGTCATGGACTTTCGACTTTGCCACTTCCCTATTATGGCTCAATGCCAGTTCCCGGCACTGGGCAAGTGTCACGTTCTCAGACTGGGCATGTACGAGTGACGGAGAGATGGCTATCAATAATGTGCAAACTATATTTCGTCTCATTTTTCAATCTTAAAGAATAGAGTGTAGAGTACTGGAATGAAGATAAGGGTGATGAGCGTACCCATGAACAGACCGCCCATGATGGTCACTGCCAGCGATCCGAACATGGCATCGGGCAAGAGCGGAATCATTCCGAGGATTGTGGTGAGCGATGCCATCATGACTGGGCGCAGACGGCTTTTCGAGCTGTTGATGAGTGCTTTGCGCGGGTCCATACCGCTGTTGATTTCCAGCGTTATCTCGTCAATCAGTACTATTCCGTTCTTTATCATCATGCCTATCAGTCCGAGTACTCCTACTATTGCCACGAATCCAAACTGTTTGCCCGAGAGCACCACTGAAGGAATGACTCCCACGAGGATGAACGGGATGCAGCAGAAGATGATTGCCGGTTTCTTGTAGTCCTTGAACAGCATGATGAGGATTGCAATCATGAGGATGATGGCAAGCGGGAAGTTGGCAAAGAGATATTTCATTGACTGGTCGCTGGCTTTCTTCTCGCCTTCCCACGACAGGTTGTAGCCTTCCGGCAACTGGATTTTCTCTATCTCTGCAGCCAATGACTTGCGTGCTTCTTCGGTTCCCACTCCCGGACGCGAACTGCACTGCAGACGCTGTGACCGTTCGCCGTTGTAGCGCATGACCACCGGGTCTTCCCATTCCACATTAATTGACTTGATGATTTGCCGGAGCTGTGTGGTTCCGGTGAGGTCTTCAATCAGTTTATCCTTATCGTAGGAACCCGCCATTATCTTGTCGATGGTTTCTTTGTTGGCAATGCGCGAGATGTTTGGAAGCATTCCGAACACTTCCACATCAAGGAGGTTTTCGATTTGCTTTCCGTTTTCATCCACACATTTCACATAAATCTGCTTGGGTGTGATTCCATCATAGAACGTAGCGATTGGAATGCCGCCTGTGTAGGCAAGTATAGATGTGCCCACTTCACTGCGGCTCAGTCCGCTAATGCGTGCAGTCTGCTGGTTGTATTCCACCTTCAGCACTGGCACTCTCGGTGCCCAATCGGTAGTTGGCAAGTAGACTTTGTCGTTGTTGCGCACGATGTTTATGGCCGAGTCTGTCAGATGGTGGAGCACCTCCGGGTCGGGGCCGGTGAACATTGCCTCAATCGGGTATTTCTTGTACATCAGATTGTATCTCTTCAGCTTGATGTAAGCCTGCGGATAGCGTTTGTTGAGTTCTGCCTGAATCTCGTTGATGTTGTCCACAAGGTCGGACGGTGAAGTGAAGTCGATGATGAGTTCGCCGTAGGACAGTGATGGTGTTGCGATGCTTCTCACGAGGTTGTAACGGCTTGGGGTTCCACCGATTGATGTGGTGATATGTGTCACTTCCTTGCGTGTCTTCAGATAGTCGCTTATCTCCTGAAGGTCGGCTACCACTTGTGTGGAGTTGGTGCCCTCCGGCAATTTGTATTCCATGTAGAGCTGGTCGTACTCCATATCGGGGAAGAACGCCTGGTTAATGAACTTATAGCTGAAAGCGCTGAGTGCTAGCAGAATAATGGCACACGCGGCAATGGTCAGCCGGTGGTTGAGTCCGAACGTGAGGATTTTCTCCAGAACGGTGTACCATCTGCCGGTATAGAGGTTCTCTGCCAAAGATCCAGCCGATGTCTCAGCCGAAGTTTCTCCAGTTATCTCCACTTCTTCCTCGCCATTCTTCATTCCCCCACCATTCTTTGCCGTTTCTTTCTTGTCTGTCTTGAACAGCATCCACTTGCACATCAGCGGCACTTGCACCAAGGCAAGGACCCAACTGAGGAGCAGTGACACGGCAAGCACGATGAAGAGGTCGCGCACATAAAGTCCGGTGGTGTCGGGACTGAGGTAGATGGGGAAGAAAGCCAGGATGGCAATAAGCGTGGCTCCCAGCAGTGGCATGGCTGTTTTCTTGCCGATATCGGTCAAGGCTGCTTCCATGGGTTTTCCCAGTGCTTTGTCCACAAGTATTCCGTCGTCAATCACTATGGCATTGTCCACCAGCATTCCCATGGCAAGGATGAATGAGGCGAGGCTTACTCGCTGCAACGATCCGCCCAGGCCATTGAGGATAAGCAGTGAACCGAACACGATGGTCACTAGGCTCACTCCGATAATCACACCGCTCTTGAATCCCATGGCAAAGATGAGCACAAGTACCACGATGACCACTGATTCCACCAGATTGACCATGAAGGTGCTGAGTGCGCTGTTCACTCGCTCGGGCTGGAAGAACACCTTGTGGTAACTCACTCCGGCTGGCAGTTGCGATTCAATCTTCGAGAAGGTTTCTTCCACGGTCTTTCCCACTTTGGTCACGTCCTTGTCGGATGAGCAGGCGATAGAGATGCCTATGGCACGTTCGCCGTCGTACTTCAGTTCGTTGCGTGTAGGGTCGGCATAGCCTTCGGTAATTGTGGCAATATCCTTGATGCACAGCTGTTCGTCGTCGTGTCCCTGAATCAGCATATTACCGATATCTTCGGTGTTGGTGAAACGGTCGGTCACAGTCACGCGTATACGGTTGCTTCCGTTGTAGTAGTAACCGGAATAGACTGTCTTGTTCTGTCCATTGAGGGTTTGTATCACTTCTGTCGGCATCACTCCGAGGTTGCCCATCTTGTCGGGCTGCAGCTGGATGTTGATGCATTCGCTGCGTTTGCCATAGAGGTCAACCCGGCACACACCTTCAATGTTCAGTATGTTGCGCTTGATGAACTCGGCATAATCGTTGAGCTCATGGTCGTTCAGTCCTTCGCCGGTGAGTGCATAGAACATTCCGTAGACATCGCCAAAATCGTCCTTCACAATCGGTGTGGTTGATCCTGAAGGCAGGCTGCCATGAATGTTCGTTATCTTGCGGCGCACCAGGTCCCACTGACGCTCCACGTCTTTGGTGGTGGAAGCCAGTTCTACGGTGATGATGCTGAGGTCGTTCATCGACTGGCTCTGCACATTGTCGACGGAGGAAACCTCACGGATGGCTTTCTCCAGTTTGTCGGTCACTTCCAGTTCCACCTCATGGGCGGATGCACCCGGATAGGTGGTGACCACCAGTGCTTGGCGCACGGTGATGACCGGGTCTTCGTACTTGCTCATCGACATGTAGCCTGCAAATCCGCCGATTATGAGGACTACGATGAGGAAGTTGACCAGTTTGGTGTTATTCAATGCCCATTTGCTCAAATCCATTACAGCAGTCCTCCTATATTAGTTTTTGATGGTTTTGGCAGCGGCTTCACTTTCTGTCCGTCGGTGATGCTGTGGACTCCGGCTGACACTATGGTCTCGCCTTCCTGCAGTCCGAAACTGATTTCGGCTGTGCCGTCGGTATGGAGCTGGTCGACTATCACTTCACGGTTCTTCACTGTGCCGGTCTTGCAATCGTACACGAAGACTGTGGTGCGGTCGTTTTCGTTCAGTATGGCTGTGGCCGGGATGTTGACATTGGTGTTCACGCTGTCTTTGCTGAAGTTCACATACACCATTGCGCTCATTCCCGGAGTGATTTTCTCCGTGTCGTACTTGTCCTTGAAACCGAGGCGCACGGTGTAGAGCTGGCTTGCATTGGCTTCAGGACTGATGCTCTTTACGGTCAGAGGATATTCCTCACCGGGAAGCACATCGAAGGTGCACGACACATTGTTGAGCCGGTCACGGTTGATGTAGTCGAATGCCGACACATTGATTTCCACTTCCACTGTGTTGCTTCCGAACATGGAGACGATTGGCATGCCTGCACTCACTGTCTCCCCTCCCTCGTGGAGCACCTGCTTCACATATCCGCTGATGGGCGACACGAGTTTGGTGTCAGCCAGTTGGTTGCGGTGATTGCTGAGTTTCTGTGTAATCTGCTCCAGTCCGAACCGGGCCTTGTCGTAGTTGCTTGCAGTTGTGTTGCCTTCCTTATACATGGCAATGATACGCTCAGCATCGGCTTTCACGCCTTGGTATTCAGCCTCAGTGGCACTGAGCTGTGTTTGGTAGTCGCGCGGGTCCATCGTTGCGATGACCTGTCCTTTACTCACTCTGTCACCCTCCTTCACATAGATGCTGCTTATCGGACCGCTGACGCGGAACGACACGTTCACTTCGTCTGCCGACTTCGTCTTGCCCGGATAGCTGATGTTGCTTGATTCGCCAGCGCTTTCAGCCACTGCAGTCTTCACGTATTGGATTTTTTCCGATTCCTGTTTGCTTTTGCATCCTGCCAGCAGGATCGTCAGGGCAAACGATACGAAAATTGCTATGATTCCTGTCTTCATCTTTTCTGTCTTCATTTCAGTTCCTTTGTTTTTGAGTTGAACCATCGGAGACTATTGCCGTCCCCATTCTTTTTCTGAAGCTACTATTTGCGTAATAACGTGCAAAGATAAGGATTTCATTCTAAACATTTGATTTTTGCACTCACTAAATTCGCGATGATAAGTATTTTTGCACTTTCCAGAGCGGTTCAGAGCCACTTTTGTCAACTGTTCATTGCCATTGCAGCAAGTTTGATGAATCTGAAGCCTGACATAGTGCATAAGTTCGTATGGATGTAAGGAATAAAGAATGCTCCAACCCTGCTTGCAGAAAGAAATGGCCACATCCTGCGGAAGAAGAATTCACTGCCATGTAGAGGAAGTAAGATCACAGGCGCAGACGCAGGAGCGGTCCAGTATCCTTTTGCACTACCACATCAAAAAAACTAGATTTTTTACAATATCGGCTTTACACTCAAAAGCCACAACATTCCGCATCAAAACAAACGATTTGACACATAGGAATACATGGTTTGATAGACAGAAACACATGACTCGACACCCGAAAATAGAGGGTTCAAACATCAAAAAAAAGAGGTGACAGAAATCAAAAAAAACAAGCACTGACCATCGAAAAACACACAAAGTCCGGGTAATTGGTACAGGTAAAAAGTGACGGAGCAGTCTCATCATTGATACCATAAAGCCATTGGTTTCGTGGATTTCATGTTCATAATCTGCTGGCTCACGGATTAAATCTGCATGTACATGGATTAAATCACATGGATTTACACGTGGTGTAAAGAAAAATAACTAACTTTGCAACGAGAACTAATAGAACTACAATAACTAACAAATGAAAAAATTGTATTTGGTTGCCATGCTACTTGTCGTGGCAACAGCTGTAAGCGCACAACGGAAGGTGCAGACTCTCGGGCGCGGAGTCGTGGCAGTGCAGAACGGGACGAATGTGCTGGTGAGTTGGCGCAAACTAGCGCAAGAACCTGAAAACGTGACGTATAATATCTATACAAGCAAGTCAAAGGACGGAAACTATACCAGGGTGAACTCATCTCCGCTTAAACTGTCGAACTTCAGTACAACAACGTCTGTTGTCCCCAGTGGCAGTTACGTAGCAGTGAGCGTGGTAAGCAACGGCACAGAGAGCGCCCTGTCCTCTCCATTCTACTTCAAGAGCCAGTCGCTGCGCAATGTCTTTGTCGATATCCGCTTCACCGGAGGACCTCTGACAAATGCAGACTACAGCACCAAATACGTGTGGCCATGCGACCTCGACGGCGACGGCGAGATGGATTACGTGGTAGACCGCAACCCCAACAGTACTGGCACTCACAAGATTGAGGCTTACCTGCGCAACGGGACTTATCTGTGGACCGTGGACCTCGGACCCAACGAATCAATCAGCAACGGACAAGACGATCAGGTGGTGGCTTACGACTTCGACTGCGACGGCTTCGGTGAAGTCATGATACAGTCGAGCGACGGCACACGCTTCTGGGACAAGGACGCTGGCACATGGGGACTTTACGTGAACCACGGTACGACCGGTGACACCGACGGCGACGGCATAATCGACTATGAATCACAGTCAACAAAGAACCCTCCGCGCTACTTCACCGTAATCAACGGACTGACGGGCGCGGAGAAAGCAAGTGTGGAAATGCACTACAACAGCGCATACAACCGCACCAACAAGGCTTCGCTCAAGGGTGAAGAATACAACAAACATGTGGGCAAGTTCTGCATCACTTATCTTGACGGAATTCATCCGGCAGTCACCATGGAATGGCACACACGTTCATCCGAAGGTACACATTATTATTATGATGAAGGCTTCGGCTACGATTTCTCATCCGGAAAAGCCGGCGCACTCAAGGAACTCTTCCTCCAGCCATGCGGCAGCGGTTCGTTCCACCAAATCCGTGTGGCAGACGTGGACATGGACGGCCGTGACGAGATGATTGAAGGCGGATGGACTATGGACCACACCGGCAAGGTGCTCTTCAATGCAGGCATCTCACATGGCGACCGATTCCGCACAACCGACATCAACCCCGAGATTCCGGGACTTGAGACCTTCGCCATCCAGCAGAATGCAGGCGACATGCTCGGACAGATTCTCTACAAGGCAAAAAACGGCGAAGCAATAAAGAAATGGTATCTCTCCGGAGTGGGCGACGTTGGACGTGGCGAATGCTACGACCTCGATCCCGACCATCTGGGCTGGGAGATGTTCTCCACCATGAACGGCTATCAGATTTATGATGCCGACGGAGAAGCGATAGAAGGCAAGGCAGGATATTTCCCCACAGAAGCACTGTGGTGGGACGGAGACCTCGGACGCGAATACATGGCAGCAACCGACGGCGACGGACTGAATGCCTATGTGGCAAAATATGGCACAGGCAGACTTTTCGAGATGGCAAAAATCTCGGGATGGCAAGTGAAAAGCGTCTACGGAGCACGTGCTCCATTCTGGGGCGACATCATCGGCGACTGGCGTGAAGAAATCATACTCCGCCACTACACCGACGGCGTGTGCGACGGAATCACCGGTTTCTCTACCGACTATGCCACCAATATCGACAACATCTACTGTCTGCAGGAAGACCCTCACTACAGAGGCGACTGCACAACGAAAGGCTATTACCAGACACCAAACCCTGGATTCTATCTCGGCTACGACATGCCACGCCCACCACTTCCACCGATGATGGTGACCGACCTCGTGGCAAAGAGCACCGATTCCTACACCGGCTTCGACCGTGCTACAACTGCTGCCTATCAAGACGGCAAGTCAGTCCTGTACGACTTGAACACAGCGTCAAGCATCACAGTCTCTGCCAACATGAAGCCTTCCAAGGTGTACATGATGCCAGTGAAGGGACAGACAATCGCATTCTCAGGCGCAGGACAATTCTCCGGTGACGGCGAAATCTGGAAAAGCCAGAACGGAAAAGTGACGATGAACGTGCCAATCACAACAACCGGCACCCTCTACATATCAGAAGGCGAACTGGAATCGGACAAAGTGATAAGCAGTCCGGTACAGCTACGTGCCAAAGGCACACTGAGCGGTTCACCTACACTGCAGGACACCGTGGTCTTTGAAGGCGCACTCAACTACGAGGGCTGCCGACTTATGCCACACGGCACAATGACCTTCAAGAAAGGACTGGCAATGAAGTCAAGAGTCTTCATCGAAATGACCGACGACACAGACCTCCTGCATGTGGACGGAAACCTCAACGTGATCGGCGGCAGTCCGATATTCACCATCGCATTCAGCAATCCAGCTGCAGGCAAATACAAACTGATAGAATACACAGGCGAACTGATTGGTGGCGTGAACCGCTTCTCAGTATGCGGACTTACAGGACTTTCATATAGCATCGTGGACGAGAACAAGGCAATCTGGCTCGTAATCAACGAACAGCGCGAGGCAAGCGACAATGTATTGTGGACAGGTAAGGAAAGCACTGCATGGGATTATCAGACCAGCAACTTCGCCATCGGTGCAGATGCCACAGAATTCGTTGCCCAGGACAAACTCGTATTCGGCGATGACGCAGAAAGAACTGACGTCACAGTAAGCGAACTGATGCCAGTGGGCGGAATCACATTCACCAACGACAGCAAGACCTATCGCATTACCGGCGACGGAGGAATATCAGGAGCAGGAAGCCTCGTGGTCAGCGGAAAAGGCAGAGTGGAACTCAGTGCCGTACACAGCGACTACACCGGAACCACAGTCATCAACTCAGGAACAGTGGTTGTGAAAGACCTTGCAGACGGAGGTAATGCCAGCTCCATCGGTGCTGCATCAAGCTGGAAGATGGGCAAGGCAACTCTGACAATCGACAATGCAAGTACTTCAACCGACAGAAGCCTCATCATCACCGATTCGGCTACAATAAACATTCCAAACGGAACAAGTGCATTCAAGGGACAGATAACAGGCAAGGGAACACTCGTGAAGACTGGTAACGGACAACTCAACTACACCTATGCAGGCACCAACTCCTACAGCGGCGGAACAGTGCTTGACGGCGGAACAATCGCAATGGGATCATGGAACACCACGTTCGGTGCTGCCACATCCAAGATTTCCGCAATCCGCAATTCCAACATCACCATATTCAACAACAATGCTACAGGTGCTGTGCCTTCATTCACCAACAAACTGGATATTGCTGAAGGAGTGGCAGTGACACTCAATGGCGGCAAGCGATGCAGCGTGAAACCAACTCTGACAGGTAAAGGTACACTGAAAGTAAACTTCCCATATGTACGCGGAGACTTCGGACCTAACGCATCAAACTTCAACGGAACAATCGAGATAACCAGCGGTCAGGTGCGCCTGGCAACAGCCCTCGATCTGTCGAACGGTACTCTGCAACTCGATGCCGACAACTACGTGTACAACAACAGCGGCACACACAAGATAGGAGCTCTCAACGGAACAAATACCGGAGCACAGATTGCATCGGGCACATGGAACATCGGCTTTCTCGATACCGACTGCTCGTTTGCCGGAACCTTCACCGACGGTACGACTGTAAATAAATATGGAAACGGCAAACTGGTCCTCACCGGTTCAAGTTCAGCTCCGATAAACGTGTATGCAGGTACACTGGACACAGAAAACACAGCATCGACAGTCACCACACAGACAATCACCGTGAACGATGGCGGAATTCTCATGGGATCAGGCCAGACAGCATCAGTAGTGATAAATGCCGGAGGTTCACTCCATGCAGGCAAGAGCACATTGCTCACAGGCGACATCACGATTACAGGAACACTGAAGGTGAACAAGAACGGACGCATCAAAGTTCGTGGACGCGGTACAAACGCAAAGGTTGACAACTTCAAGGTGACTGGCAACATCACGCTGAACAATCCGGTGTTTGTAATGGAGCGACTCAGCGGCGAATGGATTCCGGATGCCGAATACCAGGTGTTCACTGGCAACGGAAAGATTACCCTCACCGGAACTCCCACATTTGAACCTGCTGTACCTGCAGGCGGATACGTGTGGGACTACAGCCAGTTGACTTCTGCAGGAATTCTGAAAGTTGTGGCAGACCCGTCAGCCATCGAATCCATTAACCCAGATGAACTTGGTGACAGTGAGGTGTACGACCTGCAGGGACGCAAGGTAGAGAATCCAGTCAGCGGACTCTACATAGTTAATGGCAAGAAAGTATTTATAAGATGATTGACGTGAGAAAAGGACAAACGAGAAGGGATACAGTGATAGCGCTTTGCACGTCGCTATTCACTGCCTTCGCAGTTTTAGACATACAAGCACAGCGGAAGATGGACTTCAACGCTTCGTGGACAATAGGCGACAACAAGGAGACAGTCACTCTGCCCCGTGCATGGAATGAAGACTATGCTTTTAAGGTAGCAATCGACCAGCTGCCCGACTCTGTGGTGTGGTATCGCAAGGAATTCAAGCTCGGCAACATAAAGGGAAAGAAGGTGTTCATTGAGTTTGAAGGTGTACGCCAGGCAGGGGAAGTATATCTCAACGGAGAGTTCGTTGGCATGAGCGAGAATGGCGTCATGGCATTCGGACTCGACCTCACTCCTTATGCAAAGAAAGGCAAGAACCTGCTGGAAGTGAGGACAGACAACAGCTGGAAGTATCATGAGAAATCGAGCAACAGCGTTTATCAGTGGAACGACAAAAACTTCAATGCCAATTATGGCGGAATACCAAAGAACGTGTGGCTTTATGTGACCGATGAAGTCTACCAAACCCTCCCCCTCTATTCCAATCTGCAGACCACAGGTACTTATGTTTACCTCAAGGAAGCAGACATCAGTGCCCACACAGCAACCATCGGCGTGGAGACCGAGGTGAGGAATGAAAGCAACAAGCCACGTACATTCAGCCTGGTGGTTGATGCTCCGGAAATGCAAGGCATGAAGATTATCGGCAACAGTCCCGAGATCACCCTCCAACCAGGCGAGACCCGCATACTGAAGACCCAGTTCTCTGCCACCGGCATCAAGTGGTGGTCTGTTGGCAGAGGAAATCTCTACGACATCAAGACAAGCCTGAAGAACGAGAAAGGACAGGTGTTTGACGAAGTGATCACACGCACAGGCTTCCGCACCACAAAGTTCGGTGACGGAATGATTCGTCTGAACGGACAGGTGATACAGGTAAAAGGCTATGCACAGCGCACGAGCAACGAATGGCCAGCTGTAGGCTTGAGCGTACCTGCATGGCTTAGCGACTATTCCAACGGACTGATGGTGGAAAGCGGAGCAAATACCGTCCGCTGGATGCACATCACTCCATGGAAGCAGGACATCGAATCATGCGACAGAGTGGGACTGATGCAGGCAATGCCAGCAGGCGACAGCGAGAAAGATGTGGAAGGCGAACGCTGGCGTCAGCGCACGGAGGTGATGCGCGATGCAATCATCTACAACCGCAACAATCCGAGCATCATCTTCTATGAAGGCGGCAACGAATCGATAAGCCGTGAGCACATGATCGAACTGAAAGCCATACGCGACAAGTACGACCCATACGGAGGCAGAGCAACTGGAAGCCGTGAGATGCTGGACATCGACGAAGCAGAATACGGCGGAGAGATGCTCTACATCAACAAGAGCAAGAAACACCCGATGTTTGCCATGGAATATTGCCGCGACGAGGCATTGCGCAAATATTGGGACAGCTACAGCTATCCTTACCATAAGGAAGGCGACGGTCCGCTCCACAAGAACAAACCTGCAGAGGCTTACAACCACAATCAGGATGAATTCGTAGTAGAACTGGTAAGGCGTTGGTATGATTACTGGCGTGAGCGTCCAGGCACTGGAACCCGATCAAGCGGTGGCGGAGCGAAGATTGTCTTCAGCGACACAAACACCCATTACCGTGGTGCAGAGAACTATCGTCGCAGTGGAGTGACCGATGCCATGCGCATTCCCAAAGATGCATTCTATGCCCATCAGGTTATGTGGCACGGATGGGTTGACACCGATGCAAGCCAAACCTATATCGTAGGACACTGGAACTATGAAGACGGACATCGTACCGACTCACTGCAGAAGCCGTTCAGCAAGCCTGTCTATGTGGTTTCCAATGCACCGTCAGTGGAATTGTTCCTCAACGGCAAAAGCTTGGGCAAAGGTCATCAGGGCTATCATTTCCTCTATACTTGGGACGATGTGGTATGGGAGAAAGGAACACTCCTTGCTGTGGGCTACGATGAGAACGGAAAGGAACTGTCCCGCTACAGCATAAAGACCGCAGGCGAACCAGCCGCTCTCCGACTTACTAAGATTGAAAACCCAAGAGGTTGGCAGGCAGATGGTGCCGACCTTGTACTTGTGGAATTTGAAGTGGTGGACGCAGAGGGCAACCGCTGTCCGCTCGACAACCGCATGGTGAATTTCTCTGTCGACGGTCCTGCAGAATGGCGAGGAGGCATTGCCCAAGGTCCCGACAACTACATACTATCGAAGAATCTGCCAGTGGAATGTGGCGTGAACCGAGTAATGCTTCGCAGTACAACCGCCAGCGGCAAGGTAACTTTGCATGCCGAAGCAGAAAGACTCGCTCCTGAGACCATAGAACTTCAGACAGTAAAGCTAGATGCATCTGCTGAAACTGCATACTCCCCTGTCTATAGGGCAGCCGAACCAATGGTTCCAACCTATAAGCAGACACGAGTCTGGGCAGAGATTGTCTCCGCTTCTTCCGACACCAATGCTGAGAATCTGAAGAACAGCTTCGATGACAACGAACTGTCGGAATGGAAAGGCGGCAACTCTGTCACCTACACATTGAAAGAACCAGTAGCAGTGGACGACATCTGCATCAAACTGTCCGGTTGGCGCTCTACCAACTATGCTCTCGAGGTTGAAGCAGACGGAAAGATTCTGTGGAGCGGAATCACTCCTACAAGCCTGGGCTACGTACATCTTGAAATTGCAGAACCGGTCAAGTCAAAGACCTACACCATACGAGCCATCGACAAGTCGAAAGCCATGGTAAAGGCAACCAACTTCAAGGATGCCGAGGCATCACGCTTCAGCAACATCACCGAGGTGGCAGGTGGCAAAGCCAATGAACTTGATGCCACAACCCGCACGAAAGACAAAATCCAACCACTGAGAATTGTGGAAGTGGAATTTCTGCATAAGGTAGAGAAATAGAAACGCATAACCGTAGAACAGCGCTTGACTCGTTCACAGCAAGAATTATTCGAACTGCATACAGGATCACGAGCGTACGACAAAAGCACAAGCGCCAGAAGCGAGCCCTCTTCGATGGGTTAAAGCGAGCATTGGCTTGTGGAGTGTTACAATACCTCAACTTATTGTTACACGCCCTTTCCTTTGTTTGGAAAAATCCGAGTACTTTTGCACTCGCTATTGATAACTAAAATAAAAGTAACAATGATGAAATTATTCTTTTCACTGCTTGTCGGTGCAATGACTCTGAGTGTGGGAGCGCAGACTTCGCGCGACCTTGGCAACGGCACTTTCCAAAACCCTGTTATCTGGTCTGACGTACCCGACGTGTGTGTAATCCGTGTAGACGACACATTCTATATGGTGAGCACCACCATGCACATGTCACCAGGTTGTACTATTATGAAATCCAAGGACCTCGTCAACTGGTCGATAGCTGGCTATGCACACGACCAACTGGAGGAGACCGATGCTTTCGCCCTGAAGAACGGACAGAACGACTATGCACGTGGTTCGTGGGCTGCAAATATACGCTATGACAAGTACGAGAAGATGTTCTATCTCATCGTGACATGCAACACGACTCAGAAATCATACATCTTCACCACACGCGACATTGAGCACGGACCATGGCACCGCAACGAGGTGAGCATGTGCTACGACCCGGGCTTCCTCTTCGAGGACACTGGCACTGAATGCAAGAAGTATGTGCTCCATCCAAATTCTAGCCTCAACGAACATCAGGCATATTTGTGTGAGATTATCTCTGATGGCAACGGCAACGTGAAACTGGGCGAGCGCAAGAAATTCCTCGACTATACCCAGGCCGATAATCCATCGCAGGGACTGAGAGCTGAGGGCTATCATGGCTACAAGATTGGCGACTACTATTACATCTTCATGATTCAAGGCGGGCATGGCGAGGCTTGGCGTCAGCAGATCTGTTGGAGAAGCAAGGGTCTTCTTGGCGACGGATGGGAATGCAGGAAAGTGTTCACCGGTCACATGAAGAACAGCGACGGCACATTCTTCCAGCGCAACAACGGTGTGGCTCAAGGCAATATCGTGGACACTCCGGACGGCAAGTGGTATGCCATGCTCTTCCAGGACCAGGGCGCACTGGGCAGAATGCCGGTGCTGATTTCCATGACATGGAGCGAGGACGGTTGGCCAGTCATCGGCAAGGACTGCGGCAAGACTGCTGATGTCATCATGGACATGCCGGTAAAAAATCAGGTAAAGGGTGCGAAACCATCCATCGTAGTAAGCGATGAATTCGTCAATGGCAAGGAGGCAGACCGCTATATCATCTCCGACAAATATGCCAACTCGCTAGGCAAGGGCGGTGAGTACGACCTCACTACTTCCATTCTGAAGAAGGAATGGCAATGGAACCACAATCCCGACAACCGCTACTGGTCGCTCACCGACCGCAAGGGATGGTTCCGACTGAAGGGTGGCATAATGGCACACAACATACGTGACGCACGCAACACATTGACCCAACGCACTTTCGGTCCCGAGTGTACGGCAGAGGCTTTGATTGACGCCCGTGGTATGAAGGATGGCGACTGTGCCGGACTGACTCTCTTCCAGAACCAATACGGATATGTTGGCGTGGAGGTTATCGACGGAATAAAATACATCGTGATGCGCCGTGCTGCCCAAAAGGATGATGCTAACGGCATAATCATAGAGAAGACTCAACTCAAGGGCAACAAGGTATATCTGCGTGCTCATGGCGATTTCACCGACAGAAAGGACTTGGGTGACTTCGCATACAGCCTCGACGGAAAGAACTGGCAGAAGATTGGCGACACGCTCCATATGAAGTACGATTGGCCCGACTTCTGTGGACAGCGCTTCGGACTCTTCTACTTCCCGACCAAGTCGCTTGGCGGCTATGCCGACTTCGACTTCTTCCATGTGAAGTAAATTTCGACTCCTTCCATGTGGAGCAAGCAGTATGGATTGAGGGATGTTCTCCGAACTCCTCGTCATATGACAAAGCCCTGCAAACTTGCTGAACTCACTCTCCAAAAGGATTGTTGGTTCTGCAAACTTGCAGGACTTATTTCTGGGGCCACACCTTATATTATTGGGGCCACCCCTTATATGTTACAATGCTTCCTCACTCTTTGCCTTGAATGCCATGGCATAGAACTTCATCTGTTTGAGCATGGCGAGCAATCCGTTACTGCGAGTAGGGGAAAGGTGTTCGGTCAGCCCGATGTCGCTGATGAAATGCAGGTCGGCATTCAGAATCTCGTCAGGGGTATGACCCGACAGCACTCTGATAAGCAGCGTTACTATACCTTTTACTATCAGTGCATCGCTCTCTGCCTGAAACAGAATCACTCCTTCTTTGTAGTCTGCCTGCAGCCACACTCGACTCTGGCAACCGTCGATGAGATTCTTTTCTGCCTTGTATTCCTGCGGAAGCGGTTGCTGTTCGTTTCCCAAGTCGATGAGCAACTGGTATTTGTCCATCCAATCATCGAATCCATTGAATTCATCAATGACTTCCTGCTGTGCTTCTTCTATTGTCATAGTCTTATTCCTCCGTATAAATCACTTCCATCACAGTCTGCCCGACTGCTTTGAGTGTCTGTTTGTTGATGTTTGATATGTTGTCGTTTATTGTATGCCATGTCTTGCAGAACGAGTCATCGTTCTTGTCGCGTGCGATGATGTCGATACACGGTATGCCCGACTGGTTCACCTGCACGTGGTCGTCGGTCACAGCGCCGCCGTTGTTGTTCTTGAACAAATCTCCGTAGCCGAGCCTTTGTGCTTTCGACCACACTTTGTCCACAATGTTGGGCGCATAGTACATTGAATACATCTCCTTCTCGAATATGCAGTCGCTGCCGCCTACCATGTCGAGCAGTATTCCGTAGCGTGCATTGTATCCGTCCACATGATGTTTGCCTGCCCAGTATTGCGACCCCAGACACCATGTACTGCTTGTCGGTTCACCTTCCTTCTCTGCCCACTGGGGTGTGCCGCAGTCTTCTGCATCGAAGCAGATGAAGTCGATGCCGATGCTCGGAGCCTTCATCTGAATCTGCCGAGCGATTTCCATCATGACTCCCACGCTGCTGGCTCCGTCGTTGGCACCATCAATAGGGGTGTGGTGGTATTGCTCGTCGTCATCATTGTCAGCCCATGGGCGTGAATCCCAATGGGAACAGATGATTATGCGTGAGGGATTGTCGAGGTTGTAGGATGCGATGATGTTTCTCATCTGAATCTTTGTCCCGTCGTATAGTTTCCCTTCAGCATCCTGGTTGATTACGTTTGCACCATACTGTCCGAACTTTCGTGCGATATACAGCGCGCATGAGTCGTGGGCTGCGGAATTCATCACTCTCGGTCCGAACGCACATTGCTCGGCAACGAAAGTATAGGCGCTGTCGGCATTGAATTCGGGAGATACCTGCTCCACTTCGGCATTCGTCTGCTTGTTGCTGTTTCCGTTGCATGAGAGTAGTACCATTACACCTACTACATATATAAGTCGTTTCATATTAATCTTGTTCTGGTTCGTTTGATTTTGTTGCTTGACTATTTGGCTGCGCTCTGCACTTCGCCCATCACCCTAAGGAAGTTCTTGCCCCATATCAACTCTATGTCTTGCCAAGAGTAACGGCGTGCGAGGAGCTGGCGTGTAAAGTTTATCAGTTCGCTTGCTGAATCCAATCCCGGTACACCACCGTCACCATCGAAGTCAGTGCCTATACCCACATGTTCTATTCCCATGACGTGTATCATGTGTTCGAGGTGTTGCATCGCATCGATGATTGTTGCCTGACCTTCATCGCGCAGGAATCCGTTGTAGAAGGTCACTTGTGCTACCCCGCCGGTTGCTGCCAGTCGGCGCATCTGGTCGTCAGTAAGGTTGCGTGGACTGTTGCACAATGCGCGTGCTGACGAATGGCTGCACACGATTGGAGTCTTGCTTATCTCTATAGCATCGTAGAAACTCTTCTCGCTGGCGTGTGACAGGTCAACCATCATTCCAATGCGGTTCATCTCCCCGATGACTGCTTCTCCGAATTCGGTCACTCCACTGCCGTTGGATTCGCTTTTCTTTGCCGAACCGCAGATGTCGTTGTCTCCGTTGTGGCAGAGGGTTATGTAAACCACTCCCCTATTTCTGAATTCTTGTATGTTGCCTATTTCCTTGCCTATGGCATATCCATTCTCGATGCCGAGCATGATGGATTTCAGTCCCTCTCTCTTGTTGTGGTAAAGGTCGACAGGAGTCTTTGCTATCCTTACATTGTCCTTGCACTTTCCTACCATCGTCTCTATGTCGGTCAGAATGCGTCGTGCCTTGGCAGTTGCTTCGTGCAGTGATGCATCGTCGCGCGCCCCTTGTTGGAGGTAAGCCACCATGATGGATGCGTCGAGATGTCCTTCCGTCATCTTGTGGAGGTCTACCAGTATCTTCGGGTCGCGTGTGGCGAAGTTGATGTCCTGGTCGAAGAACATCGGGGTGTCGCAATGTGAATCGAGCGACAGCATGTGGGAATGCAGTTCTTTGGCTTCATGGAACGATCGGGCTTCGTCCATCAGCCATTCGAACAGCGGCATCATAGTCTTGTCACCATTAAGGCAGAAACACTCCGGATGCCATTGTACTCCGATAATGGACCTGAATTCGGATGACTCCATTGCTTCAATCACTCCATCGCTGCTTTTGGCACATACCTTAAAGCCCTTTGGTGCGGACTTCACTGCCTGATGGTGGAATGAGTTGACGGCAATCTGTCCCGTCTTGAATATCTTGTGCAGCAATGAATTCTCTTCAATCATCACTGTATGGGAAGCCGTACCCCGGTCCATGTCCTGGCAATGCTTTATCTTGCATTCGCTGTTCTGCGTATAGATGTCCTGGTACAGTTCGCCGCCCATGGCTGCTGCGATAATCTGTATGCCACGGCATATTCCCAGCATCGGTATCTGACGATCGTATGCCATACGTGCCAGCAACAGTTCCTGGCTGTCTCTCATCGGATTGATGCTGTGCAATGCAGGGATTGGATCTTCGCCCATGTAGAGTGGGTTGATGTCACCGCCTCCGCTGAAGATGACGGCGTCAAGTCCGTCCAGTTGGCTTGCCAACATTGCTGTTTCCTTATATGGAGGAATGATTACAGGCACACCGCCTGCCAACAGAACCGAACGGTAGTAGCCTTCAGCCAGAGTGCATGTCTGGTCGTTGTAGTTACCGGTGATGCCAACCACCGGTCGCGTACATTTCTCCGGCGGCACCGAATTGACTGCCTCATACGAGGCTTTCCAATCGAAAGAATCAACCATATCTCGTAGTGATTTACAATAATTCGTGCAAAGATACGAATTAATTGATGATTATTTGCTAACTTTGCCTCATAAAAATGAGATACATAGCAATGAAAAGATTTGCAGTGGCATACACGCTATTGGTTTTAAGTGTATTAATGCCAACCTTCCTTATGGCTCAGAAGAACCATACGTTTCAGGTAATGAAGAATTTGGACATCTTCAACAACATGTACACTACGCTCGACACATACTATGTCGATACGCTGGATGCAAACAAGTTGATGAAGACGGGCATAGATGCCATCCTGAGGTCGCTCGACCCTTACACCGAATACTATTCGGACGATGAAGCCGACGATCTGAAGATGCTTACCCAAGCCAAGTATGGCGGCATCGGAAGTCTCATCCGAATGATGAAGGACTCCACTGTCATCATTGCCGAACCCTACGTGAATATGCCGGCAGCAGAAGTGGGACTGCAGGCAGGCGATGTACTGTTGAAGATTGACAATACCGATCTGAAGGGCATGACATCGTCGGAAGTGAGCGACTTGCTGCGAGGAGAGCCTGGCTCAACCTTCGTCCTCAAGTTCCAGCGACCGGGAGAAAACAAGCCCCGTGAAGTGAAGATCACCCGCAAAAGCATCAAGTTGCCTGCCGTGCCCTATTATGGTATGGTCCGTGGACATGGTTACATCAATCTCAACCAGTTCACCAACGACTGCTATGCCGATGTGCGCAAAGCCATCATCTCGCTCAAGCAGCAAGGTGCAACCGATCTCGTATTCGACCTTAGGGGCAATCCCGGCGGTGCACTCGACCAGGCAGTAAAGATAGTAAACCTCTTCGTACCGAAGGGTCTGACCATTGTGGAAACTCGCGGCAAGGTGAAGAGCGGCAATGCTTCCTACAAGACAAACGACAATCCACTCGACGAGAACATACCTCTGGTGGTGCTCGTGAACAACGGTTCGGCTTCGGCATCGGAAATCGTATCGGGAAGCATACAGGACTTGGACCGCGGCGTGGTGGTCGGAGCACGTACTTATGGCAAGGGACTTGTGCAGTCCATCCGCGACCTTCCTTACAACGGCAGCATCAAACTGACTACGGCAAAGTACTATATTCCAAGCGGAAGGTGTATTCAGGAGATTGACTACAAGAAGAAACGCCAGGAGGAGTCCGACAAAAACGGCACTGCATCCAAAGCCGACAGCATATTCCACACACTCAACGGCAGAGAAGTGTTGAGCGGAAAAGGCATTGCGCCCGATGTGGAAGTGCCCCACGACACTATCCAGAACATTGTGTTCTACCTTTCCAACGACGATGTGTTGATGAAATACAGTGTCAAGTACTTCCAGACACATCCCGCACCAACATCCGTTGCCGACTTCAAAATCACAGATTCCGATTTCGAGGATTTCAAGTCGATGGTTGTGGAAAGCGGCTTCAAGTACGACCGCCTCAGCGACAAAGGCCTGCAGGAACTGAAGAAAGTGGCAACGTTTGAAGGCTACTACGAGGATGCCAAGGCTGAATTCGATGCACTCGAGGCAAAGCTGACGCACAATCTGTCGGTGGAACTCGACCGTCACGAGAAAGACATCAAGCAGATGCTTGCATTGGAAATCATCAAACGCTATTTCTATGAGGCAGGAAGCATCCAAGAAGCGCTCAAGGACGACCCTGACCTCTCAAAAGCAATAGAGATACTTGAGAGCAAAGATGAATATAACAAAATATTGAACAAACAATGAGAAACAACAAGCTCTATAAAGCCAACCGCACGTTTATGTGGACAAACATCCTGCTGGGATTGGTTGTCGTGTTCATCGTGTTCGTTATGGCATTCCTGTTCGGATGGATCACGTTCTGACGCACGTCAGGTACTTCATGAGGGAAGTAGTGCAGGATGTTAAAAGGACAACCGGTCGTATCGGCTCATGCGACCGGTTGTGTGAGCCCGGACAAAGCATCGTATTGGGCAAGGCGTTGTGATGCACTTGGTAGATGCTTCGAATGCGCCATACAGAAGACCTTGATGCACCATGTCAATGATCAGTTTGTAATGTCCGGTACCTCCGCTTCCTCCGCAGTCATGCTTTTGTAACATGATGTGCGGTCAAATCTCGAAACGTAACAAGAATGTAATATCTTTGTAATACTTTGGCAAATAATGCACCTTACCTTTGCATATATATTTGAAAGCTAATATCTTTGCGGAAGTATGGATAACGAGAAGAAAATAAAGATTCTGGTGGTTGACGATGAAGTCGACTTGTGTGAAATCCTGAAGTTCAACCTTGAGACCGAAGGTTTTTGTGTGGAAACTGCTTTCTCCGGTGAGGAAGCACTGAGCAAACCGGTTGCTACGTTCAACCTTGTGCTTCTTGACATAATGATGGGAGGCATAAATGGATTTGAGGTTGCAAGCAAGCTCAGGAAGGACAGCAACACCAAAAACATCCCAATAATCTTCCTTACTGCCAAGGGAACGGAAAACGACAAGATTACGGGTTTCAATGTAGGTGCAGACGATTACATCTCCAAGCCATTCTCCATCCGTGAGGTGATACTCCGTGTGCGTGCGGTATTGCGGCGTACGGAGATGCGGAGGAAAACAGCCAACTCAACCCCTGCCCACACCCTGGAGTACGAAGGACTCGTCATCGACCTCAACCGAAAGACGGTCAGCGTGGACGGCAACATCGTGGATTTCACCAAGACAGAAATGGGCATTCTTCGCATACTGCTTGAGCATACTGGCCATGTGTTCTCCCGTGAAGACCTCATCATGAGGGTTTGGCCAAATGACGTAATTGTGTCCGACCGTACTGTCGACGTCAATATCACCCGCTTGCGCAAGAAACTAGGAACGTATGCCGACCATCTTGTCACTCGCACAGGATTCGGATATTGTTTTGATGCTTAATAACCGACAAAGAATTATGGGTAAACGGATATCAATAGGCAACAAGCTTTATCTTAGCGTGTTGTCGCTGTTCTTTATTTTCGCCATCGCATTCATTCTGTTTCAGCAACACCGCGAGAAACAATACAGAATAGACACACTTGACCTGAAACTGCAGGATTTCAACAATCTGATGCACGAGTCGCTCACATCGGTCGACTCCACTTTCACACTTCAGATACAGAAATACCTTGACGAACATAAGTCGCACGACTTGCGCGTCACTGTCATACTCAAGGATGGAACGGTTGTGTACGACAATGTATGCAAGGATGTGGCTGGCATGGGCAACCATGCCAAGCGGCCAGAGATACTGCAAGCCCTTGCCCACGGCAGCGGGTCGACAGTCGACCGCAACAGCAAGACTTTGGGACACGACTACTTCTACAGTGCCACGTATTATCCCAACGACGGTTATTTCATCCGTTCGGCATTGCCTTACAGTGTCGACCTTACAAAGAGCCTGCAGACTGAGCAACATTTCCTGTGGCTTGCCATGGCTGTCATGCTGTTGCTGGTTGTCGTGCTCTATCGCTTCATCCGCAAACTCGGACGCAACATCACGAAGCTCAATGAATTTGCCACTCAGGTAAGCCAGACCCCTTCGCTTGTGGGCGAGAACTGGGGCGAGGTGCTTGGCGGACTGTCGAACGATGAACTGGGCGACACAGCCGAACGAATCGTAAAACTCTACATCACACTTCAGCATACACAACAGGAACAGGACATCCTCAAGCGCCAGTTGACTCAGAACGTGGCTCATGAACTGAAGACTCCGGTGGCAAGCATACAGGGTTATCTTGAGACTATCCTTGAAAATCCGAAAGTGGACGAAGCC
The DNA here is from genome assembly GCA_963640465.1 of Bacteroidaceae bacterium. Lineage (GTDB taxonomy): Bacteria > Bacteroidota > Bacteroidia > Bacteroidales > Bacteroidaceae > Colivivens. The sequence continues at coordinate 27,565 of CAVHYP010000028.1, forward strand.
ACACGCCAGCAGTTCCTTGAGCGTTGCTATTCACAAAGCAAGCGACTGACATCCCTGTTGGCAGACATGTCAACGCTCAACACTATTGACGATGGTGCAAGAATGATGTCGTTCGAGGATGTTGACGTGGCCGAACTGATTCGCACCGTGGAGAAAGAATGCCAGTTTGCACTCGGACAAAAGAGCATGACCATGACTGTCGACATACCTCATCACATGGTAGTACGTGGAAACAATAGTCTGCTCTACAGTATCTTCCGCAATCTCACCGACAATGCCATCGCCTATGCTGGCCACGGCTCGCACATAGAACTCACAGGACAAGCCGTAGTTGCGTCCGAACCTACCAATAGCACATCGAAGCGTGATGACAAAAAGGCTGACACACAAACCCCGACATTCCATTTCGTGTTCAGCGATAATGGAGTTGGTGTCGACCCGAAACACTTGCCGCGACTATTCGAACGGTTCTATCGTGTGGACAAGGGACGAAGCCGTATGATGGGAGGCACAGGCCTTGGACTTGCCATCGTGAAGAACTCGGTACTGGTGCATGGCGGTCAGATAAGCGTAAGGAACCGTCAGGGCGGTGGATTGGAGTTCGACTTCACACTGTCAGACAGCAGCGTTCAGAGTATTTGATGCAGCGCCCAGAATATATAATGAGGAGTGTGCCAATGCATGTAACATATTTGTAACACACTTGTAAAATCGGTGTAATATCACTTGTCTAAATTTGCACCTGAATAATTAATATGCTAAGCAATTTATATGGAGACAATTTATCTTTGCATCGTCGTATTTCTGCTTTGTCTTGCAGTATTCGACCTGTTCGTAGGAGTGAGCAATGATGCTGTCAACTTCCTGCAGTCGGCAATCGGTGCCCGTGTTGCCAAATTCCGTACAGTCATGATAATCGCCTCATTGGGAGTGCTGTTGGGAGCGATCCTTTCATCCGGAATGATGGATGTGGCACGTCATGGCATCATGACACCAAGCGAGTTTTCTTTCCACGAAGTGATGACAGTATTCCTTGCCGTTATGGTGTCCGACGTACTCATACTCGATGTGTTCAACTCTCTTGGCATGCCTACGTCCACTACTGTTTCACTCGTTTTCGAACTCCTTGGCGGTACAGTGATGCTTGCCATACTGAAAGTGATGGGTGACCCTTCGCTCGACTATGGCATGTTGCTGAATTCCGACAAAGCTCTGCAGGTAATCATCGCCATATTCGTTTCGGTGGCAATATCATTCGTTGTGGGTATGGTAGTGATGTGGATAAGCCGCATTGTGTTCACATTCAATTACGGCAAACATTCACGCTATTCAATAGCAATCTTCGGAGGTATCGCCTTCACTGCATTGAGCTACTTCATCTTCATGAAGGGCTTGGGCAAGAGCCCTTACATGCCGGAGAATATCCGTACTTATGTAGAGGAAAACACAAACATGCTGATGTTGTACACCTTCATAGGTTCCACCATTCTCATGGAAATCCTCCACCTCTGCAAAGTGAATATCTTCCGCTTCACCGTGCTGATGGGAACCTTCGCCCTTGCCATGGCATTCGCCGGCAACGACCTTGTGAACTTCATCGGTGTACCTATGGCAGGACTTGATTCCTACCAAGACTATATTGCCAATGCCAATGGGTTGAGCGCTGATGAATTCAAGATGACTTCCCTCATGGACAGTGCAAAGACCCAGCCGCTCTATTTGGCCATTGCCGGACTTATCATGGTCTTTACCATGGCTACATCAAAGAAGGCACACAACGTGATCAAGACTTCAGTCGACCTCTCCCGTCAGGATGAGGGTGACGAAATGTTCGGGTCAAGCAAAGCTGCCCGTTCCATCGTACGCATCAGTCAGAACATTATTGAAGCAGTAATCCGTGTCGTACCACAGAACGTGTGCCAGTGGGTTGACCGTCGTTTCGATACAGAGAGCGTTGAACTGGCAGACGACAAGGCAGCTTTCGATGTAGTGCGTGCTGCGGTAAATCTTGTTATTGCATCAATGCTTATTACTTTCGGAACCAATCACAAGCTTCCGCTTTCCACCACTTACGTCACCTTCATGGTTGCCATGGGTACAAGCCTTGCCGACAAGGCATGGAGCCGCGAGAGTGCAGTGTTCCGTGTGACCGGTGTGATGAGTGTCATCGGTGGATGGTTTGTCACTGCAGGTGCCTCATTTATCACTTGTGCATTGGTCAGCCTCTGCATGTGGTATGGCGGTCCAGTAGTTAAAGGCTTGTTCATCATTCTTGTCATCGCAATACTTGTCTACAGCAATATCCAGTACAAACGCAAGCAGGAAATCAGCAACCAGGACAACAGCTCGTTCCAGCTGATGATGCGTACACGCGACCCTGAGCTCGTGTGGGAGATGTTGCGCAAGCATGTGCGTATCACTCAGTCAAGAATCTGCAACTACACATTGGAACAGTACAACAATATCATCGACGGATTCTTCACGAGGAAAATAAAGCCGCTCCGCCGTTCCAACAAAGACATGAAGCGCGAGCTTGAGGAGTTCAAGAAATACCGCAGGCAGGAGATGCTCGGACTGAAGAAGTCACCGATGGTCATTGCCATAGAGCGCAACACCTGGTTCCATGTCGGAGCCAATGCCGACCAACAGTACATCTACACTCTGCGCCGTATGCTCTCTCCTATAATCGAGCATGTCGACAACAACTTCTCACCGATTCCTGACTCTTATATCGAGGAATACAACACCATCCGTCACCGTGTGAACGAACTGATGAAAATGACTTGCGACGAGATTGAAACCGGACGCTACGAGCAGTACCGTGATGTGCTTGCCGAAGCCGACAACTGCAAGGACGAGTTGTCAAGACTTCGCAAGACCCACCTCAACCGTATGCAGCAAATCCGTGATGTGAAGGACATGCAGGTCGACATGGTTTATCTGAACATCCTTCAGGAAACACAGCAGCTCCTCAGTGTGATGCGCCATCAACTTCGCTCAGCCAAGAAGTTCATGGAATAGATACAATAAGGTAAGAAAGATAATAATGTCCCGGGATTTACAGCCCCGGCAGTCAGAAAGAAGGAGGGCTCCGTCAGCTCTCCTTCTTCCGTTTTCTGTCCCTGTTTGCGCTTAGCAATGGTGAAAGATATCAAAGATTCTTTAGTGCAAACGTGTATGTGGCAGATTTTGCGTAACTTTGCGTCGCCGTTAAATAATCAACATGCACTAACTTAAATCACATGACAAAGAAGATTGTATATATCTTGCTGGCTCTACTCGTGGTGAGTACGCCGGCATCAGCCGTATTGAAGGAGAAAAACCTCGCTTCAACCCTTTCCGTATTGTGTGCTGAGCTCGAGACCTCTTTCAACGAACAGAAAGAGAACATTGCACGCTACAACCAGTTTGCCGAAATGCAACACAAGCAGTTGGTTTCGCTCATGCAGCGCAGCGACCAAATCAGTCTGATGCTCTATTCGCAGAAGAGCGACTTCACGTTCGACATGACCTACGCCTGCCATGAAGCCACACAACTCTACCGTGACTTCAATAAACGGCGTTTGCCCTACGACCGCATCCTGCAGAGAATGAACAGCGAAATCGAGCGCTACACATCACTCATCGAATCACTCAAATCCATTCCGCCACGCCTTGGCAACGACGGCGACATGCCACCCAAGGATGGAATGAAACCCGATGCAAACAAACCTGGCGCCAACAAAGACGGACAGAAAAACCAACCATTCATGCTCGACAGACAAGGACAGACCGAACGCACTGCCTGCCTGGACTATGCCGTTGCCCTGCGCCGCAACCTCGAGAAGATGAAGGCAAGCGTGATTCGCGACAGCGAACACTACAAGATGGTTGCTGCCAAACTGAAGAAGGTGAACGACTATGCCCTTCGCCGCTACAATACCATACAGCAGGGAATCTTTGTCAATGGCGACGACAACTACTTCCAAGTACTGAAATCCCTGCCGCGCTACGTGAACAATGCCAAGGCAGACGTATCGCAGAAGTACAACACCGAGAAGGTGAAGATGAGCAGCGGCAGAACACGTGTTGTCCGCTCGCAGTGGCGTGGTCCCATCGTGATGGGTCTTGTTGTATTCATGGTGTTCTACATCGTTGTGGCAGCCCTGTTGAGCAATGTCATCGTACGCTGGCTCGTACCGAAACGCTTCCGCACCGAGGAGTTCATGAAGAAGAAGGTGTGCCTCATTCTTGCCGCAGCCATGATTATCTTTGCCATCACCATCATGGTGGCACGTACGTTCCTCTACCAGAACTTCTTCCTGATGGCATCGAAGCTGCTTATAGAGTTCTCATGGTTGCTCAGTGCCATCTTCATATCCCTGCTTATCCGTCTGTCGGGCGACCAAATAAAGAGCGGATTCCGCATCTACACCCCGATGATGCTGATGTCGTTCATTGTGATAGCCTTCCGCATCGTCTTCATCCCGAACAACGTTGTGCAGGTAATTTTCCCTCCCATCCTGCTTCTGTTCACACTGTGGCAGTGGAACGTCATCACGCGCCACAACGACAATATCCCCAAGAGCGACATATTCTACACCTGGATATCACTTGTACTGATGATTGTCTCCACTTGCGTGGCATGGTACGGCTACACACTGCTCTCCGTGCAGATGCTCATCTGGTGGACATTCCAGCTCACCTGCATCCAGACCATCACCTGCATCTACGACCTGCTTGCCATGTATGAGGAGCGTGTCATGTCACCCCGCATCGGCGAGAAAGTGCCCAAGCATGCCATCAACTCCAGCATCAACATTCTCGAGGCAATACGCACACGCCACGAGAAGCACATCGACAAGACCTGGGCATACGACTTCCTGTCGATGGTGCTCGTGCCAGTACTCGGTGTGTTCTCAATCTTCTTCAGCATTTGGTGGGCAGCCGATGTGTTCGACCTCACCGAGACCGTGATGAAGATCATGATGAGCAACTTCCTCAATGTGCCCGACGTAGTGCAGCTCTCGCTTGCCAAACTGGTGGCAGTGGCATCAATGTTCTTCCTGTTCCGTTACCTCAACTATCTCATCAAGGCACTCTACCACAAGTACCACAGGTCGAAGGTTGTTGTCAATGGCAGACCCAACTTCACGTTGGCAAACAACATCATCGCCATCCTCGTGTGGGGCAGTTATTTCATCATCTCCATCAAGCTGCTGAAAATCCCATCCACAGCCATCTCCGTGATATCAGCAGGTCTTGCCACCGGTGTCGGTTTCGCCATGAAAGACTTGCTCGAGAACTTCTTCTATGGCATATCGCTGATGACAGGACGTGTGCGCGTGGGAGACTTCATCGAATGCGACGGCATTCGCGGAAAGGTGGACAGCATCACCTATCAGAGTACGCAGATTGTGACCGCCGACGGTTGCATCATCGCCTTCCTCAACAGTTCGCTCTTCAGCAAGAACTTCAAGAACATCACAAAGAACCACAGTTACGAGATGGTTCAGGTGCCAGTGGGCGTAGCCTACGGTTCCAATGTGGACGAGGTGCGCAAGATGCTCATCGAGGCAGTTGATGCACTGAAACAAAAACAAGCCGACGGTCGCGACATCATCAACACCAAAAAACCAATAAATGTGGTCTTCAGCGATTTTGGTGACAACAGCGTCAACCTCATCCTTACCTACTGGGTGCTTGTGGAGCAGAAGTTCGGCATGACAGGCAAGGTGAAGGAAGTCATCTACAACACCCTCAATGCCCACAACATCGAGATTCCGTTCCCACAGCGCGACCTCCACATACGCACCGTGGACACAGCAATCCCTGTAGCCTCGAAATGAAATAACAAAGGCTTCATATTGTTTTGAAATATGCCATTGCGTGCATGCAAAACCTTCATTTGCATTGAAAAGTAGGTATTGTTTGCATGCAATGACTACTTTCACATTGAAAAGTACGTATTGTTTGCATGCAAAGCCTTCTCCCGGAAGTCGGAAATGCCTTTGTTTGCATGCAAAGCCTTCTCCCGGAAGTCGGAAATGCCTTTGTTTACACGCA
>CAVHYP010000029.1:0-19162 GCA_963640465.1 Bacteroidaceae bacterium
CCGTGATTCACAAAGCCCTCTCCGGAGAGGACAAAATTGCTCCCCAGTCAGAGAAAATTTTTTCCCGGTCAGAAAAATTTTTTCCCGGTCAGAGAAATTTGGAGCCCCGACCAAGCCCCAGATGGACCTGCGGACAAAAGGAATAGAAAATAAGTAATAATGTTTAACAATCAAAAAACGGACAAACAACTATGGCAATCAAACTTAAGGCAAAAGAGACCCTCATGCAAGTGGGCGACATGAAAGGACAGTACCGTTTCATCCTCGGCACTGAAATCTACAACAAGCTCTCAGAGAGCAAAGTGATCGACGAAGCTGCACTTCGCAGCGGAGTGAGCCGGGGCGTGATGCAGGCATGTTGGGACGCGGCAGGCAGCGTCATCAAGGCATGGGCGACCGAAGGCCACTCAGTAGCCATCCCGGGACTCGGCAGCATGCGCTTCGGAGTACGCGCCAAGAGCGTGGCAACTGTGGAAGAAGTGGCAGACGACCTCATCACCTCACGCCGCGTGGTCTTCACTCCGAACGTCGACATCAAGAACGAGCTCAAGCAGACCTCCATCCAGATCACCTGCTACGACAGGAACGGCGATGTCATCAAGCGCGTCACTTCCGACGATGCCGGCGATGTGGAAGACGAGTCAACCCGCACTGACGGCGGCGACACTGGCAGCAACACTGGCAGCAACACCGGCGGCAACACTGGCAGCGACACCGGCGGCGACACTTCGGATGACGGAGGCATGGCGTAAACGTCAGGAGCAATGATAGGAGCTGGCTCTCGAGTGTCAGTGCGGTTGTCGGGCTGAAAGCCCTGCTACAATCAGCCCAGGGCAACGCCCTGGGTACCCGCGCACATGATACGCTGGGACGGTTTACCCAAGGTGCCGTTCTTCCGCTACGCTCCAGAACTCTGCCTTGGGCTGGTAGCAGCTGCCCCTTCGGGGCGCCATAGCGAGCTGCGCTCGAGTGCATTCACTTCGTGCAAATTTTCTCGCTATGGCATAGCTCAAGCAAGCTTGGCTCTGCTCATAGCTTAACGAAAATTTTCGTCTACGCTCTCGGAGAGAGCTGGCTCCTACCAAATCATCGTATCCAATCATCTAAACCAAAACAACTATGAACGAAAAGAAAGACATCTGGAGATTCATCCTGCAGACCATCGCAGCCATCGTGACGGCAGCTCTCACTGCCCTCGGCACTGCATCGTGCATCCGCACGTTCTGGCAGCCAAGGGGCTTCATGCCCCTTTACTGGTTTTCGGAGTTATGTTGTTTTGCCTTGGTATTTTTTTTGTGATTGCAGAAAAAGTTTGACAAATGTTTTGCTGTTTCAAATATTTTGCGTAACTTTGTGGAGTAAATAATTCATCGTATGGTTTCACGTCTCGTCATGTTGCTTCTGGGTTTGCTGCAAGGGCTTTCAGCTGCTGCACAGGCATTGGATACCGGTTTGTTCTTCGGTGACTTGCCGGTGCAGGAGAAGGTGTATGTGCATTTCGACAACAATACTTACTTTCAGGGCGATACGATTTGGTATAAGGCTTATGTGGTGACTGCCAACGACAATCGCCCGCGTCCGCTGAGCCGTGTGCTCTATGTGGAGCTGTATGACGAACAGGGCTACCTGAAGGAGCGGCAACAACTGGTGGTGGACGATCAGGGGCAAGCTCGTGGACAGTTTGCCATCCCGCAAAACGCTTTTGCCGGGTTCTACGAAATCAGAGCCTATACCAAATGGATGCTCAATTTCGGCTACGGACGGATGCTGAAGATTGGCAAAACGTGGTATGTGAAGGACATGCACGGCTTCCACAAATTCCTCCTTTCCTCCACTCCCGATACCAAAAGCCGCATCGTGAATTTCGGCGGTCAGATGGCTGGCGACCTGCAACGACAACTGCAGTTCCTCTACAACAAGGACGAGAACTCCAAACTGAAGGGCAACAAGACTGAGGAGAACCGGAAGAAGAGGCGTGCAGAAGCTATACCCACCACGGTGGACATTGGCGATGCCTACTATGCGGTGATTGACGGAATTGAAATGGATGAGGTGAAATGGGCAAACATGCTTTCGGACATCGATTCTGACCTGGGCGACTACTACGACAATGCCGTTGCCATCGACCCTGACCAGCTGCGTAAGGACTACAGGACATACAACAATCTGTTTTCAAGGGTCATTCCAGTGTACAGCCGTCCCGACTCTGCCGAACACTACCTGAGACGAATCATGCCGACAAAAATCACGATGGGCGACTACGAAAGGTACTGGCAAACCTCGGAATTCGACATCAAGTTCTATCCTGAAGGCGGATCGATGATTGAAGGCGTGGAAGGAAGAGTGGGGTGGGAGGCTCTCGACCAGGAACTGGCCCGCATCAACGTGAGCTGCACACTGTATGAAGACGGCACACCGATTGACTCAGTGCATGCCATCCATGCCGGACGCGGACGCTTCACACTGCAACCCAAGCACGGAAAAAAATACGAACTCGTGTACACTGCAGGCGACAAAACCATGGAATTCGAACTGCCCGAAACAAAGCAGGAGGGCGTGGGCATGAAGGTGGACATGGACGAAAGGGGCGTGTATATCGACATCTCGCCACGATTCAAGACTCCACGACAGCTCTACCTCTCCATCACCAGCCGCGGACGATTGTTGCAGAACTTCAAACTCGGGAAAGACTCGCTGGAGAGCTTCGCCATCGACAAGACCGACCTGCAGGAGGGTGTGAACCAAGCAACGGTGTACGACTCAGAAGGCATTGTCTATTCCGACAGACTCTTCTTCGTGAACGACTTCGGACGGTTGAAGGGCAAAATCACTGTGGAAGGAATTGCCGACCGGGAATACACACCGAACGAGAAAATCAACCTCAGCCTGCTTGCCACCGACGGACTGGGACGGGCGCTGAAGGAAGAGACCTTCTCGGTGGCAGTGCGCGATGCAGCCCAACTCACCTACTCGTTTGCTACGGGCAACATCATGACCAACCTGCTGCTGGAGTCGGAAATCAAGGGGTTCATCGAAACACCCGACTATTACTTCGAAGCCGACGACGAAACCCACCGCGAGGCACTCGACCTGCTGATGATGGTGCAGGGATGGCGGCGCTACGACTGGCAGGAAGTGGCAAGGCCCAACACCTTCATCCTCGACTTCATGCCCGAAGACAAGATGAGAATCAACGGCGACATAGTGAACCTGAGGAAAAACCTCAACGGAAAGGAGAAAGGACCGGTGGACGTGTTCTGCTCGCTCCGTCTGCTTGCCGACAGTATCCCCGAGGGACAGAGCTGGCTCTACCAGGGACACGTGACCACCGACAGCCTCAACTGCTTCCACATTGCCTACGAACCGTTCTACGGCAATGCAAAGCTTGTATTGAGGGGCAAATACATAAAAAAGATCGACAACTCAAAATATTCCCGACTGCAGCACGACCCCAAGATATTCATCCGCAAGGAATATTTCTATCCGCGAAATCTGAAGATGTACAGCTGGTATGAAACCCATACGCCCGACATCGTGCCCGACAAGCACAAAATAACATGGCAGGACATACAGCAGGACATCTATGCATCGGAATGGATTCCGCAGGTGACCATCAAGAAAAAGAAACGTTCACACCTCAAGCGACAGAAAGACAAACCGGTGTTCGGAATGAAATACATCGACTATCTGAACGATGTGTGGGACCGCGGCTACTACTACCCAGTACTCCAACTGGACTATCAGATGGAACGCACAGGAGTGATGCCCACCGACTCGCGCCTGCACTACATCGTCTCGCCACGATTCAATGAAACATGGAGCATTTACTACAACTGGGACCAGTCGGGAGCTTCAAGCCTTTCGGCAAACTACATACCGGTTCTCGACAGCATCTACGTGGTGACCGATGACCCACGACGACCGGTGCCTTACGAACTGAGACACCTCGACCGCGAGGTGGCGAGCTTCATAAACGGACGCAGTGAAGGCTTAAGCGGATACATCAACTATACAACAGTGCCCAACGAGAAGGCCCGACGCGTTGCAGGGCGTGAATACACACTGCAGGGATTCAACCGTCCGGCAGAATTCTACAACCCCGACTATAGCAAGGCAACGATGCCCAAGGTGAAGGATTATCGTCGGACTCTCTACTGGAACCCCGACGTGACCACCGACAAAAACGGCCTGGCAACTATCTCGTTCTACAACAACTCGGTGTGCAAGGAACTCGACGTGTCTGCCGAAGGAATAAGTCGCCAGGGCGAATTCCTCATAAAAGAAGTAAACAATGAGTGAACAGACAGAAGAAAATATAGATCAGACATCGGCAAAGAAAGGCAAAAATCATGCGACGATGAAGACCAAAGTGGATTCGGCGGCAAAGACTGAAAAGGTATCGACAGCAAAGACTGCAAAAGAATCGACAGCAAAGACTGAAAAGGAACAATCAGCCATACAGCCGCTGAACCTGCCGCCAATAAAACCCAAACTTAGGATTTACCGCGGAAAAGAACAGATTTGGGACAGTCAGCGCCATCAGTTTGTGGCTCTCACACCCGAAGAGTGGGTGAGGCAACATTTCGTGAGTTTCCTCGTAAACTGCAGGTCGTACAGTCACACGCTCATGGCAAACGAAGTGTGCATAAAGCTCAACGGAATGTCACGACGCTGCGATTCAGTGCTCTATTCGCCCGACCTCACACCGCGCATGATAATCGAATACAAGCGCCCGAACGTGAAGATAAGCAAGAACGTGTTTGCACAGATCTGCCGCTACAACCTCGTGATGCATGTTGACTATCTGATTGTGAGCAACGGAATCGAACACTATTGCTGCAAGATGGACTACGACCAGAACTCTTACAACTTCCTCACTGACATTCCCGAATACGGGGACTTGTGAGACCTGGACTTAGTCAGTGGAAGCTATTGCGGATGGTCCGGCATGGTTCGTAAGGCTTGATAATTCCTACGGTCAGTATGTGTTGGGGCGTAAAGATTTTTGGATGAAGATTCTTTCTGCGGCAAAAGTCTTGCTCGCAAAGGGTTTTGTTCGCCAAAATACTTGTTCGCCAAGATTTTTGTTCGCAAAGGGTTTTGTCACAAATGACCTTACATGAACTTCAGCCTCAGACTATTAAGCACCACACTCACGCTGGAGAAAGCCATCAGTGCCGATGCCCACATCGGAGTGATTTGGAAATCAATGCCAAAGAGATGGAGTACTCCTGCGGCAAGAGGAATGGATATGATGTTGTAGACAAAAGCCCAGAAAAGGTTTTGCCAAATCATCTTCACCGTACGACGGCTCAAGTCCACTGCCTCGGGCAGCACATTCAAGTCATCGCCCATCAGAGTCATCTGCGCCACGTCGATAGCCACGTCCGTGCCTTTGCCGATGGCAATGCTTACGTCAGCCAAGGCAAGAGCTTGGGTGTCGTTGATTCCGTCACCTACCATTGCCACATGCTTGCCCTCCGACTGCAACTCGCTCACAAGGCAGCCCTTGTCCTTCGGCAATACACCGCTTTGCCAGTACTTTATCCCAGCTTTCCCTGCCCAATAGGCAACAGCCTCATCCTTGTCGCCGCTCATCAAGTAGATGTCGATGCTCCGTGACTGAAGTTCGGATACTGCAGCACGGGCATTGGGCTTGAGAGTTTCGCGCATCTCAAACGGCAGATTGTCGGCTTTGGTGAAATCAATGTTGCGGTTGGGAATGGTGAGCGTCCCCGTCTTGTCGATGACCAGTGCATCCACCTTGCGCAGATTCTCAAGCGCAGTAGCATCCTTCACCAGCAGATGCCTCTCGGCAGCCTTGCCAATGCCCACCATCAGTGCTGTGGGAATGGCAAGTCCCATGGCACACGGACAAGCCACGACAAGCACAGCAACCGCACTCAGAATGGCTTGGGGAATGAATGTACTGCCTCCGATAATCCACCAGGCAAGGAATGTGATCAGCGAAATGCCTGCAACTACTGGTACGAAAATCATTGAAGCCTTGTCCACAATGCGCTGCACCGGTGCTTTCGATCCTTGAGCTTCCTGCACCATGCGGATGATATTGGCAAGCGCCGTAGATTCGCCCACTTGCTTTGCCTTCATCCGGAAGCGTCCTTGGCTCGGGATTGTGCCTGCCATCACGTATGAACCTTTCCGCTTTTCTACCGGTGTAGGTTCGCCAGTTATCATGCTCTCGTCAACATAAGCCGCATCGTCCTTCATGAACGAACTTGCCCATGTCACGCAACCGTCGACCGGCACTTTCTCGCCAGGACTTACCTCGAGAATATCGCCATAAACAATGGTGGAAATTGGTACTTCACGCACCACCTCTTCCCTGATGATTTTACCTTCAGTACCATGTTTTTCCTGAATTTCCACAATGTGGGCAGTCTTTGGTGCCATCCTCATCAACTTGCGGATGCTGCTTGCTGTTCCGTCCTTCGCCTTCTCCTCAAGCAATCTGCCAGTAAGCACAAACGTGATAATCATCACGCTGGCATCGTAGTAGGTGTGCCATTCAATTCCACGGCTGCTCCAAACGGAATCGCCCAGGAATGTGTTGAACGCACTGAACAAAAGGCTGACGGCAGTTGACATCGTCACCAGTGTGTCCATATTGGCAGAACCATGGCGCAGTTGGCGGAAGGCAGACGAATAGAAGGAACTGCCGCAATAGAAGATGTTGAGAACTGCAAGAATGAGGCTTAGTTGGTTTGCCAAATCCCTGCAGCCTACATCAATCCATCCCATCGACAGACACATCACCACTATGGCAAAGCACCAGGAAAGCAGGGTCTTGCGACGGAGCAGACAGAACTCGCGCTTCTGGATTTCATCCTCCGAGCGGTCTGCCTCAATCACGAGGTCGTAACCAATGGAATTAATCTGCTGCTTCATCTCCTCGAGCGAAATCTTGTCGGGATCATAGTCTACCAGAGCATATCTGCCGGGTAAATTGACTGAGGCATTGTTCACTCCTTCAAGCGAATTCAGCATTTTTTCTACATTGGCAGAACAGGCAGAACATGCCATGCCAACCACCGGGATTGTCTTTTTCATTGATCAGCAGTTTTACGGATCTTGCAACATCTTGAGTCAACAAAGCCAAAGTGCATAGGAGATATTATAATACCAGTTCGAACTTGCCGCTGTCTTCAACTGCATCCTTGATTTGCTCAGGGCTGACTTTTGCGGCATCAAATTCAACTGTGAGGTTCTTGCCTTCAAGGCTTGCATCTGCACTTGCCACTCCTTCGAGAGCCAAGACTGCATTTTCAACATTTGCCTTGCAGTGCATGCACCTCATTCCGATTACTTCAAATGTTTTCTTTTCCATAGTCTATCTTATTTTATAAGTTTGTCTGAATTTATGAATCTATCTGTCTTTATGAGTTTGTCTGTCTTTGCGAGTCTATCTATTTACCGTTATTCTCCATCTCGAGACTTGCCCAGATGAATGGTCCAATGCCTTTGGCATCATTGTCGCGGATGGGTTCACTCATGTAATAGTCGAAACTGCCATCACGTTTGTAGTTGGGCTTTTTGACGTAAGGCCCGGGCCCGGGACCTAGTCCACTGACCGAACAGCAATCTGTGATAGAGATTGTTTTGTCCGCATTCACGCGGATGAAGCGCTGTAAGATTCCGTTGTATGCCTTGACTCCAGCCTCACGCAAATTGATTACCCTCCCGTCATCTTCCATTACTGCCGGCAAATATCCAAGTCGTGTGCCCTTCAACAAGACGTAAGCAAACATGCAAGAGGCAGTCGATTCAAGGTAATTGCGATTGTCAGTCACGTCCATCACATCGTACCACACTCCGGTTTGTTGGTCTTGATATCTCACCACAGCAGCCATTGCTTTCTGCAGCAGTTGCATCACCTCGGTCCTGCGCGTATAGTTTTCCGGGAGAATATCCAGCACCTCGGTCATTGCCATCACATACCACCCGAGAGCCCTTGCCCATGTGTGCTGGCTCTTGCCAGTGGTCTTGTCTGCCCAAAACTGACTGCAGGTCTCGTCCCATGCATGTTTCCACAGTCCGGTCTTCTCGTCATAGGTGCGGATGCCGGTCTTTATGATTTGGTCGACAACATCGTCAAATATTTTGTTTGCCGCCTTTGTATTCAGATTTTCCTTTGCATACTGGCAATAGAAGGGGAGGCCCATGAATATCCCATCGAGCCACACCTGGTTGGCATAGATTGCCTTGTGCCAAAACACACCCTCCTTTGTCCGTGGCTGGTTTTGCAATTGTCGGAAGAATGTTCTCTGTGCAATGGCATTGCCTTGGCGCTGTACAATCTGCTGCATTCTGCCGATGAACTTTGCTGTGCGTACATTGTCGAGATTGAAGTCTTCGTACTTGTAGCCAGTCACCTCTCCTTTGTCGGATATCATCACCTCCGGATATTTGCTCACATAGCGCAAGATGCTGTCGCTTTCATGATTCAATGTGCTGTCGTTTTTATATCGCAGATAAGTGTCGATCATTCCTTCCAGTTCGATGCCCATCACATAACTCCACTTTGGTTTCTGTGAGAAGTCGAGCAGATAGGGTTTTGGCGTACGCCTCATCTCCGACCACACCATCCATTCCGACATATTAGCGAATGGCTGGTCGTCCTTTGCAAGAATCATCGAACCATTGATGAAAAGGTTTTCGTACTGTATGTTGTTTGTCTTTCCAGTTATCTTGACTGGTTCCCGGACCACATTGCTGAAGTTGCAGTCTTTCAGATGGATGTCATGCACATTGTCGGAATCATTCAGCCCGATGACAAGCACTCCGTAGTCGCTTTTCCCACATTCCACATTCTCCATCGTTACATTGTGCACCGTAGGATTGAAGCCACGGAAGCATTGTTCACGCGGTTCATAATCGAGGTTGATTTTCAGCACTGCTTCCCTGCATTGCCCGACCTTGATGTTGCGCATATTGATGTTTTCAACGATGCCTCCCCTGCAGTTGTTCGTCTTTATGCGAAGCACTCGCTCAAGATTAGGCGAGTCCATGGTGCAGTCTTCAGCATACACGTTCTGACAACCGCCGGAAATCTCTGAACCGATGACCACACCGCCGTGTCCGTCCTCCATCTTGCATCCACGAATAACTATGTTGCGCGACGGGCGTTTCCACAGTCTGCCGTCGTTGTTGCGTCCGCTTTTTATTGCGATGCAGTCGTCTCCGGTATGGAAACGGCAGTTCTTGATGATGACATTCTCGCACGATTCCGGATTGCATCCGTCACCGTTTGGCCCTTCATTCCATAGTGTTACGCCATCCACAGTGATGCTCTTTGAACGTAGAAGATGCACTGTCCAGAAAGGAGAGTTGATGAGTTTCACACCCTGGAGCAGTATCCTCTCGCAGTCTACGAAATTCACGAGTTGTGGTCGCAGTCCAAATCCCTTTCCGTAAATCCGTTCTTCCTCGGGCACTCCGTTCTCTGCTTGCTTCAGTAGTTTGGCACGAGCTCCTGTGCTTTGTGCTTCCTTCGTTATGCCTTCCTTGTAGCCGAACCTTGGGTTTCCACACATCTGCCACCACGTCAGTTTGCTTCCGCCTCCATCTATGGTTCCTTTACCTACGACTGCCACATCTGTTGCATCACAAGCATAGATGCAAGGACTGTAGTTCCAGCACATATTACCTTCCCAAGATGTGCGCACGAGAGGGTAGAGGTCGGTATTGAAGTCGAACAGCAGTGTCGCGTTTTCGGACACGAGCAGGCAAACATGGCTTTGCAGATGTATTGATCCCGTATGCCAGGTTCCTGCGGGCACAACGACAGTTCCGCCTCCTTTGCGTGAGGCTTTGGCTATAGCCTTGTTTATTGCCGCTTGGTTTATTTTTGCAGTTGCGCTTGTCCTTGCTCCGAATTCAGTGATGGTATATTGTTTGTCTTTGGTCTTTGGCAAAGTTATGTGGTTTTCTATTTCACGTACTTTATGTTCGTCCCATTGGGCATATATGCTGACAGATGGGGCAAACAACAAGACAATAAGCATGCATTGCAGAATGTGTCTAATTGTCAGTTGCCATTTACCATTAGAATTCATGCGTAAAACAATTTGAAGTGCAAAATAAAAAGATTGCGAATGTAATCTGTGCGGAAAGAGGGGGATTCGAACCCCCGATACGCTTTAGGCGTATACACGCTTTCCAGGCGTGCCTCTTCAACCACTCGAGCATCTTTCCTTTAATGGTTGTTTGGTGACTGTTCTTCTTCAAAGGTTTGCTTCTTTTCAAAGATTGCTCTTCTTCAAGGATTGCTTCTCTTCAAAGGAAACTGAAAAAAACGTGGTCACATCTTTTCTTCATTCAAAGCTTGTCCTTACCTTGTCCCAGCCTTAATTGTATGCAAAGTTAGTTTTTTTTTCGTAACCGCCCAAATGTTTGGGACTTTTATTTAGAAACAGCCTTATTTTCCGACCGGTTTGTAGTATTTCAGTTGATAGTCGGGCATTGATTTGGGGCAAAACATCTTTATAAGTTCCCTCAGATGACGGTCGGGATGGAAAGGCAGGTCGTTGTAGAAAGGAACATAACTGAGGTTGCAACCAAACACGTTCTTGTCCTTGAATGCCTTTATCTGACTGTACATCGGTGATTCTGCTGCCAGTTGGTCGTATGTCTTGTCCGTAGGCTGTGTGTACTTGAAAATCCACACGTCGGCATCCTGTGATTTCTCGAACACTGCTTCCGGAGCCATTGCTATTGAACCGCTTTTATCCTCGTTCTTGAAGATGTAATCGCCTCCGGCATCTGCAATCAACTGTCCTGTAGTGCTGTTGCCTCCTGGCACATACCATGTGGAACCGGTGATAATGTCATTTACCACCTTTGGATGCGCGGTATTCTTCTTCGCCATCTCTTTCAAACGGATGTATTCTGCTTCAACGGTATTGAACAAAGAGTCTGCCTCATGGGACTTCCCGTATAAAAGTCCATAGAACTTCATCCATTCGGCACGTCCCAATGGGGAGGTCTCCATATAGTCGGCACAATCGATGATTGGAATATTGAGGTTGTCAATTTGTCCGTAGCCGCTGTTCTCAAATGGTGAAAGCAAAAGGGCATCGGGATGGGCATTGATTATTGCCTCGATATTGGGCGTCATGCTACTGCCCAGGTTGAGTATTCTGCCTGCCTTGTATTCACGGAGAATGTCTTTGTTTGAGTAATACTCCACTTCAAACACTGCACAAATGCTTTTCAGTGCACCAAGCTCAGTAATCAGACTTCCGTGTACACCCGATGAAACGGCTGACTTCATCAACGGCACCTCAACCACTATACCTTCCGGAAGATGAGTTTTCTCCGCATCTTTGTCCACAAGGATGAACGTGTGGAGCAGTGATCCTTTGCGCCAGGGATTGGCAAGTTCCACTTTTGTGTATCCGTCGCACTTCACTATGCAGATGTTTTCTGCGTATTTCATGCGTACTGTATCGCCAGCCATGCTGTCTTGTTGCCGGGTGTTTCCTCCACATGAACAAAGCAATGTGATGGCGAGGATGAGGAGTGCGTGTGATTGTCGGATCAATATTTTCATCGTTGAATAATGACTTTTTCTATTGATTATGAGTTTACGGCTTACCTTATATTATGCATATATGGCTTGTCATATATTGTGCTTTTACGGCTTGTTTCTAAGTAATCCTTGGTTACAAGAAAATCAACCGGAGACAGCGTGTGCCCCCGATTGACATTCGTTTTTTTTTGTTGATTATTCAAATATCATCTTACAAGTGTAAGGACCAGCCTCTACAGAGTAAGCTGCTGATCCGTCTGCCATGATTGGACCACAGATCGTTGCATTTGATCCGTAAGGAGAATTGTAGACATAGACATAGCCGGTTGTCGGGTCAACATCTATACCATTGAGGCTTGAGAAATTGCTGATGTCAGTGAGAGTTGTCTCTGTGCCAGTCTCCAAATCATAGACGAATGCCTTGTTGCGGGTTGGCAAATAGTATTCTGAATAAAGCACATAGAGCTTGTTCTTGTATGTAGCAATGTAAGTTCCGTTGCAGACTGTTGACACTTCATCGGTCTTTGTGTTGATGCACTGAACTGTAGCATATACATACTGGTCTTCTGTCAACCAAGTTGCACCTGCATAGTTGCCGTTGGAAACGATGTAGACATTTCCATTGTCAGCCACACGGCTCTGAGTGTAAGGATTGAGGGCAACTTCGAGATCCTTGGTCTTGGTGAATGATGCCTCGTCGACAACTGATACTGTGTTGCCGCTTCCATATCCGCTGTTGTTGACATAGAGTTTTCCGTTTGCATAGCTGATGCCTTCCGGGTGATCGCCCACTGGTACCTGGCCGGTGATTGCAAGGCTTGTGGTGTCGATGCGTGTAACCTTGCCGTCGTAAGCAGTCACATAAACTTTTCCGTTTGCTGAAGCCATGTAACGTGGATTTGTAGGCTCTGAGTTTTCGTTTACAAACTTGATAGACTTGATGACAGAGAAGTTCTTGTCGAGAACCACTACTTTTGAAGATGTGGAAACTGTCACGTAGTACTTGCTTCCATACTTGATGATGTCTTGTCCGAGGTCACCTAGATTCTCGTTGTTTGCCTGATAATAGAGGTCAGTAGTTGCAGTGTGGCTGGTGAGGTCGTAGCGCATGATTGATGCGTTGTTGCCATTCCAGTTACCTGTGTTGAGCACAACTGCAGATGTACTTGGCACAACATCCTTTGAGTTGTTGTTGCCGTCGTCATCGCTACATGCAGCAAATGTGAGTGTAGCAAATGCGAGTGCATAAAGTGAATACTTGTTCATCTTCTTCTGAATTTTAAAGGGTTAATGAATCTATGTTTATAATATATCTGTTGCTGTTTGATTGTCGTTTCATCATCAGTAAATGTCGTTTCCATCATCAGAATATCACCGTAGCTGTGAATTTGTAGTTTCGTCCCGGCATGGGGTAGAACCTTACGACTTCATAGTTCTTGTTGCCAAGGTTCAGTGCATCTGCCTGCAGTTTCAGCTGTATCTTTCCCATGTCGAAAGTGCGGTAAAGACTCACTGAATGGTCTTGATAGGGCTTGATGCGATTGCTGACTGCATTTTGCTGCAAGCTGTATCTTGCTCCGGTCAAAATCAGGTTGTACGACAAGTTTGCCACTGGGGTTTCAATGGTGAGGCTGCCGCTGCCCGAGTGTTTGGGTGTATAGGGCAACTGGTTGTGCCAGATGCTCGACGTCTTGTCGGTTATGTCGATTGCCTTCATGTAGTTGTAGGTCGCCATGGCATACAGGCGTATGTTCTTTGCCAACTTTGCCTCTACATTGAGCGTTGCATCCAGTCCTAGGGTTTCTACTTTTCCTACGTTGAACATTGTCCAGAAAAACATTTTCGGGATTGCAACTATCTTGTCTTCCACTCTGCCATAGTAGGCATCTACGCTAAATCTGACATAATCTATTGCTCCCTTTAAGGTGCTGCTCCATATCGTTCCCATATTTACTTGTCTTGTCTTTTCTGGACGCAGGTTGCGGTTTCCCAGCAGGACGTAGTAGAGGTCGTTGAATGTAGGATTACGGAAGATGTCCTTGTAAGATGCTCTGATCCTCCAGTTGATGTCATGAAGTGGCTTGATGCTCACGCTGAATGCAGGCGATAGCCGATGGCGGTCGTCGGCAGCTGTACCAAGTTCCACGTTTTCAGTTATGAAGGTGTTGAGCAATGAAGCTGTGGCAGTCAGCCAGTCGTTGGTATAGTGTGACGCAAGGACAGAAAGCAATGTGTAGCGTGATGGGAACGGACAATGTTCGAGGTTGGAATGCAGGTAATTGTATTCAAAGTCCTGCGCAAAGGAGAACGACAGTCCGCTCAAAGGTTGGTGCCAAACTGTGGCATTGGTATAGACTGCGGTCTGGCGGAAGCGGTCATCGGTAAATTGTGCTACAGTCTTGTTCGTGTATTTGTTCCAGTACCAGTCGAACTTGGCATTTGCCTGCAATTTCCACTTGTCGGAAAACTTATTTTCGTAGCTCAACTGCCCGAAGTAATTCTTGTCGTGTGAGTGCTCGGCTGCATAAGTATTGTCGTACACCACATTGCCTGGCAGTCCACGGCTGCAGTCATACAGATAGGCTTTCAGCCTCAGAGTCTGCCTGTCGGTGATGATGTAGGCAAGGTTCAGTTCGCCTTTCCATGATTCAATCCGGCTGTTGTTGCGTTTCTCGTCAATGCTTTTCTTGCCGTTCATCATGTGGAACTTGTAGTTGCCGTCGGCACGGAGATAATCGGTATAGGCTGAGATGTGGAGTCGGGAATTGATGAACGTGCGAAGCAAGAGGGTGGGGTTGACCAATCCGTAGGAACCTGCCCTCACACTTGCCTTGCTTTGTGTGGACAGTGTGTGGGTGTAGATGTTGAGCACTCCAGCTGATGCGAATTGTTTTGCAGTTTGGAAGATGTTGTCGTCCTGGCCGATGGTGAGCGACAGATTTTCCACGTTGTCGATTGCATAGCGGCTGATGTCAATCTGTCCTGTCTGGCAGTCGCTGATTGCAACTCCGTCGTACATCACTGCCGTGTGCTGCGCTCCGAGTCCTCTCACGCTCACAGTCTTTAGTCCACCGATTCCTCCATAGTCTTTCACCTGCACTCCAGCCATGTGGCGCACGGCATCGCTCACGGCAGTCACTCCCAACCGTTGCATTTCAGTCTGACTTATGCTTTGCATAGGTACAGCCGAACGCTCCGACTCCGAGAGTCTGCGTGCCATCACCTCAACGGTATCAGTAGTAATCTGAGCCTTCAATGGCATGATGAGGCAACTAAGTCCGATAAAGAAACACCTGCGTGGGTTTTCAGTCATTTTGTTTTTGTCCTTACCTTCTTTCCTCGAGAGGGTGTTAAACTATGGAATGGTCTTGCAGGTCTTCTGACTTATTTTTGATTGATGTGTCTTCCCGATTTACTTTGGCGCAAACCAGTGACAAAAACTGCTTTCGCAAGACATCAACCTTGTTCCCCATTTGTGTGAGGACTGGATTTACAGCAGCGGGACTGTTCAGGATTCTCACCTGATTCCCTTTTAATCCGCGCAGATTTCTCGTTGCGGAACAAAACCAAATGCAAAGTTAGTAATTTTCTTTCAACTTCAAGCGTTTGACATGAAAATATTTATTCATTAATCTCTGCAAGGGAAACAAATTCAATGAATAATCACGTGGATATTGTCGTTCAATGGGCTGGAGTAGGGCAAAGGATTGAAGCATAAAGGGCAATCAATTGAGGAATGAAATACATTTGATTGTATAAATCTAGACAACTGGTCGCATGAGTCAAGACAAGCGGTCGTGTGAGCTAAGACAATCGGTCGTGTAAATTTGATTTGTCTGTCGTATGGGAAAGGTCCATCAATAGGAACGGGACAGGTATGGAAATCCGGAATATGATTGGTTGAGAAACAAAGTGTGGCTAGCTGAGAAATAAAAAAGAATGGGAAGTGAAATAAAAAGGGACTGGAAGAGAGATCCAGTCCCGTGATAAAAAACTTTTTACAATCTACTATGCTTACGCACAGTTTTCTTTGGGAGTTTTATTTAAGCAGAACTTTCTTTGAAGTTCCGTTTGCGTATTTCACAATGTTAACGCCCTTCTGCAGACCGTTCTGACGTACACCTGCAAGTGTATAGACTGCTACGATTTCGTCGGACACTTCTGCTGCATTAACTGCCTCGATGGCTGTTGCCGGGTTCCAGTCGGCATTGCTGCCTTCCTTAACCATTGTCAGCTTGAAGTTGTTTGTAGAGAACCAATAGCCTGTGAATGGAACTGTGAGGTTGCCGTCAACGTCCTTCAAACCTTCAGTGAATACTGAGTCACAAGTTACGCCAAGGCAGAGTACGTGGTTGTCAACTGTAATCTGAAGTGAGTTGTTGAACCATCCGCGTCCGATTCCGCCGTTCACGCTGAATACTGTCCAGTCTGCTTCGTCGATTCCTTCTGGGCAAGTAGTGTTGCCTTCGTTTTGCTCGATTACCTGGTCGTAGATTGACATTGCTTCAGTTCCTGTAGTTTCGTCGGCATTGATTACGCCTGTGATTCCGAACTTGTCCATGATCTTGTCGGCTGCTGCCATCCAGACTGCTCCGTAAGTGTCGGTCATGCCGTTCTCTTCTTCTGTAGCTGCAACGATGTACTTGGCTGGAGTGTTGACTACCTTTGCAAGTGAGATTGCGTTAGTAGCTGCTGGGTCGAGAACGAGTGCGCTGTCGGCATTGAGTGTTGGAGCTGCGTTTGAAGCGAAGAGGTAGAAGCCGCCACCTGAGTTACGCATCTCTGCTGAGAGTTCGTATGTTCCGTTTGGCACGTTCAATACCTGGTAGTATGTTGCAGAAACTTTGCCTGCTGTTGAGTTGTAAGAGTCGATGTAGTAGTTGCTTGAAACTCCGTCGGAAGCCTGGCCGCTCTTTGCACCGTTACCGTCTCCGTTTACTTTAACAAGTGTCCAACCGGTTACGTAAGCGTCGTCGATGCTTGCATTCTTGATGTAAGCTGTTACGTCTGCTCCGTCGCCGTACTCGATGTCGGCCTGTTCTGCTACTGCAAGTGCACTTTCGAGTTCCTGAACGTAAGCTGCAAGAACTGTAGTGTTGCTGATGTAGCTGCCGAGTTTGCTTACTACGTTCTCAACTGTTCCTTCAACTGCTGCCTTGCCGGTAGCGTCTTTGAATTCTGTTGTCTCTGCCTTGATGAGGGTTGGAACGAGGGTGTAGAGGTAGTAGCGGATCACTGTTGTGATGCTGCCAGTCTCTGTGTATGTGGCCTCTGCTGATGCGAGGTAGTTTGCCATGTAGTCAACTGGAACTTGAGCCACCTTCTTTGCATTTGCTGTGTAAGTTTCGGTAGCGATAGTGTCCTGCAGGAGTTTGTAAGAACCAGCCATTACGTTTGCATAGTCGGTTTCAGATGCCTGAGCCACTGCGTAAGCATCATTGAGAGCTTCGAGGTCGGCTGCAGTCTTGGTTGATTCGATGACTGTCTGGAATGTTGCCTTGTCGCCTGCGTAGTGCATTGTTTCTGCGAAGTCTTTTGCTTCTGCCACCTTTGATGCGATTGCTGCTGCATATTCCTCTTCTGTTGCCTCACCGAGGTAGTTCAGTTTGAAGTTGGAGATGCAGAACCATCCGCAGCGGTAGTCGCTTTGTGAACCTCCGCGCTCTGCTGCTGTCTGGGCAACGCCATGACCGATGGCACCGATTGTGAGGTTTCCGTCAACTACGATTACTGGAGTTGTAGAAAGAGTCTCCCATACGTATGGGTCCCAACCTGTCTGAGTCATGATTGGTGACTCTGCCGAAGAAGCTGATGCACTTGCATATACGTGTTGGTCGGTGATACATCCGTCCTGGGTCATCATGTCGGCTGTAACGATGTACTTGCCGTTTGGCAGACCTGTCAGATCCTGGTTGATTGAAACTGAAAGTGCCTCTGAGCTGAGGTCGCCTCTCCATGCGTTCCATGCTGTCATTGAGTTGCCGGTGTTGTCGGTCAGTCCTGTGTGCAGACGCTGGTCGCCGCCTGTCTGTCCGATGTACCAGTTGCCCTTAGCTACGAATGTAGGATTGTTGATATAGAATGTGTAGTCAGCAGGATTGTCTTCTGATGCTTCCTGTGAGAAGCGGTAGGTAGCGACTGCATCATTGATTTGCTTCAGTGCAACGTTGACATATTCAGATGCCTGCATGCTTGGGTCGAGTGAGAAATATCCGTCGGACTGGTAGTCGAGGAGTGTTTGGATGACTTCGCCGAATGCGTCCTGACCTGGATATGATGTTGACTCATAGAGAGAGTAAGCATCAGTCATGGCTGTTTCCAATGAACGGAAAATCTCTACGGATGCAGTGACTGCTGTTATCTTGTTCTTGATTGCGTCGACTGCAGTCTGTATTTCTGTCAAAGTGTTGCTCTCTGCAGTGTAGCTGTCGTATCCGCTGTTCATAATCCACTCGCTGAGTTCCTCTGCCAATGCCGGATAGTCGGCAAGTTCGTTCTCCTGTGCGCTCTCTGCCTGGCTTAACATGGCAAGAAGTGAAATCTCTGCCACTTTCTCTGCTGATGTGGTTGCTGGATCGTAGAGTTTTGCAAGGAAGAATCCGTCGAAGCAGACGGTGGAGCCCAACCAACGTGCATTGTATTGGCAGTATGTGTATTCGCCTGACTCGAATGAGCAAGCTGTCTGACACCAATTGCCATCAGCATCGTGGTTTCCGAAGCCAAGAGCACCATTTGAGTCATTTCCTGCCATACCGATGAGTATTGTTGAAGTTCCATCACCGTTCTTTTCGTTCTGACCACCAGCTGTAGATTCCATATTAGTCAGAGAGATGACTGGGACGTATTGGCTTTCTGCAGTGTGCTTTGCAAGATAGAAAGACAAGTAATAGCGTGTGTTGGGCTCGATTGACCAACGCTGACCGACGGAGTTGCCGCCGCCTGCACCAGTATGTCCAATTGCCTGGATATAGGCGCCACCGTCGTAACCGCCAGATTCATGCCAGGCAAAGTTGCTGGTAGTCATTTGTGCATAGGTTCCTACGTGCCATCCAACGATGTTGTTGTTGTTGTCGGCTGGGTTTGTGCTGAAAGACGGGTTCTCGATTTCGTTGGCACCAACGTACCACTCGGAACCGTCGCTAAGGGTGATTTTGTCACCAACCTTCACGTCTCCAACCACCAACTCGTTCTGTGCGCTGACTGTCATCGAAAACGCACTGACTGCAAGTGCAGCCACAAGAGAGTAGATTTTCTTCATGATAATACCTGTTTAATAATTAGTTATCAGTTCTATTAGCTTTTTTTTAGTTATCTCACGTTGCAGACCGAGTTTTGAAACTTTCGCAACATGCAGAGCCTTGATGCATTTTGCATAAAAAGACACTCGTCCGCTTGATTTGGCTGCAAAGTTAATGGAAAGTTTCCATACAGGCAAATTTTGAGGAAACTTTTTCTGCCATTTCTTGAATTTTGTCTGCACCTGTGTCAAATCGTCTTTTAACTTAAGTTTGAGTGCTTCATTTTATGACTCGATTTGTTCCCTGGTCAGAGATTTTTTTCCAGTCAGAGAAAAAAAATTTTCCAGTCAGAAAAATAAAATCGGCTTGTCAG